>JAJRSO010000028.1 GCA_024278755.1 Calditrichota bacterium
ATCTTTTGATTTTAATTCGATTGACATACCTACAAAATGTAAGTTGATTACGGCAATAGTGAGGAACGATAGGTTTTGTGAAGGAGCGTTAGTTGCCGCATTTGAAGAAGGACTCATTCTTAAAATATTAAAATCAATTAAGCATCAAATTACTACAAAATGAATACAACATTTAATATAGATATTTTTAATAAATTCAAGGATTGCTTGGTAAAAAATATTTACCCGTTAAATGAATTTATTATAAACAAAAAATTAATTTTACCAGACCTGAAGTCAAAAGGTGGACTTTATGCATTTTGGTGGATTGGGGAGAAAAAAGAGTTGGTGAATTCAGTTAAAAATAGTTCTTATAAACTAAAAGGGAAGCAATCAGAAAAAAAACTATGGAATGTGGTATTTACTGAAAAATGGATAAGTAATGCAAGTTGCGGACAAAAAGTGTGTTTATATATTGGGAAATCAACTGACATTAAAGGACGAATTTCTAAGCATATAAAACTCGGGACACCTGACATTTGGAAAAAATCAGACGGAGAAGTTATTAGAAAAGATTCTGGTATAAAGCCAAATACCGAAAGTCAGCTAAGGATTGGTATTGAACGATTATTTGCAACAAAACCATTCCATGAATTAATTGGAAACATTGGCGTCTCTTGGATTATAGTTGACAAATATGAAAATGGAATAAATAGATTTTATTTAGAAAATTATTTTATAGGAAAGCATTTCCCATTATTAAACATTGACATTGAAAGATAGAAAAGCACGAAAGCACAACAAAGGCTATACTGCATTTGCGGAGTAACTTTTTTGAAAATTCAGAATAAAAAACTAACTTTGTAGCAGTAATGAAAAGTAGCAATACAATAACGCAAACGACAGCATAGCCGGGGCCGATAATCATGGTCACTATTAGATTTGACATAAAGAAACAGGACTTGTTTATCTAAAAATATACTAAAATAAAGATGTGAGGGAAGTCATAATTTATTTTAGTTTGGAATATATATTACATAAAATTGTTTTAATATAGCTGTAAAACCATGTTAACTTTAAGGGGGATATATGCCGATTCGCACTCGTTACACATTAATTGCCATCTTATTAACAATTTCCTATCTTTTTTCGGATACTTCTTTTATCGGCTTCCGGCAAAACGAAATCAGTGTTAAGCTAACACAGGAAGCGCTTAAATCCGTTGATAAAAATATGTTTTCTGCCGGTCTGACCGGGATAACGGAAATCGATCAATTACGGAATGATTTTCCCGTACAATCAATAAAATTTCATTTCCCTTTGACGCATCATTCCGCATTAGATCAATGGCTGCAAATCAGGTTTTCCGGACCGGTGGACGTAACGACCGTTGCAAACGCATATGGCGCTCTGAGTTCGGTTTTAATTGCTGAGACTATTCCCATTCATAAAATATACCAAACGCCGAATGATCCCGGTCTTTCTTCTCAATGGCATATTACTCAGACAAACGATGCGGATATAGACGCCCCCGAAGCCTGGGATATCCAGACCGGGAACCCTGAAATTATTGTGGCCGTAATGGATACCGGTGTGCGCTGGTGGCATAAAGATCTGGCCGGAGCCCTTGCCGATAATACGGATCGCACTTCCATACGGGGAAATATCTGGATTAATACAAATGAGTTGGCCAATACGGACAGCAATTTTGACGAAGACGGTAACGGATATAATGACGACTGGGTTGGCTGGGATTTTGTAACCGGCAATCCGCAAAGCTACAGCTGGACTGGCGAAGATTATGATGTTGAAGATAATGACCCCAGAGATTATAACGGACACGGGACGCATTGTGCCGGAAACGTTGGGGCTATTAATAACAACGGCGAGGGCGGCGGTTCGGCCGCCGGCGGTTGGGGCGAAGACGCCAATGGATATGGAAACGGTGTAAAAATTATGTCGTTGCGCATTGGCTGGAATGATAAGCTTTTTATTCTGGAAACGGGCTATGTTGATATGGGCTTTGCCGCCAATGCCTTTGTATATGCCCGCGACAACGGCGCCCGTATTGCCTCCTGTAGTTGGGGCTCATCCGAAACAACCGCCTTACGAGAAGCGGTGAATTATTTTATATACGGACATACCTCAAACCCCGCACCCGATGAAGATGTACAGGGCTTGATTTTTAAAGCGGCCGGAAACGATGATAACGAAGCCTCTGATTATTTATCGGATCGCAGCGATGTAATTGCCGTAGCTGCTACTGATGAAAATGATACCAAAGCCAGTTTCTCCACTTACGGTAGCTGGGTTGATATCAGCGCTCCGGGAAATAATATATACAGTACACATCATGATCATAATAATCCCACTGTGGATGATTATGAAGTTATGAGCGGCACTTCTATGGCCACCCCTATTACTGCCGGAGTAACGGCGTTAATCTGGTCATATGACCCGCAGTTAAAGGCGCCGGATATTCAATCTGCTCTTTTTAACGGATCCGATAATATTGAAAGTAACCTAAATGCACAGTATCAAACCAAAATGGGAATCGGACGGGTAAATGCCAAAACCTCCCTGGATATTATTTCCAGTCCAAGTGCGATTGATAAAGAGGGCGGAAAAACTATTGGGATTTATAATCTTAACCAAAATTATCCCAATCCGTTCAATCCTTCTACGGTAATCGGCTATCAGTTGCCAAGGGCCGGCCATGCAGAAATAGCGGTTTATAATACGCTTGGACAAAAAGTGCGCACACTGGTAAACGGGCAACAGGAAGCCGGGAATCATTCGGTCATATTAAATGCGGCAGGGTTGGCAAGCGGGGTTTATGTCTATAAACTGACGACGGATAACGGATTCACTCAGACGCGAAAAATGATTTTTATGCGCTAATCATTTTCTAATGTTATCGTACACGTCGGGAGCAAATTATCCTTTCCAGCGTTTTTTATCTATTTTAAATTCTGTCGAGGATAACTAAAAACAGTTGAATGGCTCTGCGTATTATTGTAAAATTATATTTTTAATTTAACCCGGGTAAATATTATGTTGCTTAAAAATGTTATCTTGTCAAAAGCTGTTTTATTAACAATGCTGTTTGCTTTTTCCCTGCCCGCGATTTCCGCTCAGGCCGAAAAATACAGTAAAGTCCAAATCCACTTGCAGTCCCGTTTAGAAGTGCAGGAACTTGCCCGGGCCGGATTGCAATTTGACCATGGCCGTCTGGAAAAAGATTCCGCTGGCGGCTACTTTTATAAAGTGGTTGTTAATTCGGCAGAATTAAAAATACTCAGGAATAGCCGTTTCCCATATGAAATTTTAATTCCGGATCTTAAAGAAGCATTCAAAAAGCGTTCTACTCCTGCTAAAACAGAAAAGGCCGCAACCGTTCCGGCAGGTTTCGAATACGGAAGTATGGGCAGTTACTACACATTTGATGAAGTCGTAACCGAACTCGATTCCATGTATCTGATGTATCCTAATTTAATCACCCAAAAGCAATCGCTTGGCGTCACCGAAAAGGGGAATGATCTTTGGATGGTTAAAATTTCGGTCAATCCCACCGTGGACGAAGACGAACCCGAAGTTTTATATACCGCCCTGCATCATGCCCGGGAACCGGAAAGTATTATGGCGCTGCTTTATTTTATGGACCATATCTTGGAGCAATACGGAAGCGATCCGGAAATCACCTATCTGCTGGATAACCGCGAGTTGTATTTTATTCCGGTTGTAAACCCGGACGGATATTTATACAATGAACAGACCGACCCCAATGGCGGCGGATATTGGCGTAAAAACCGGCGGAATAACGGCGACGGCAGCTGGGGGGTAGACTTAAACCGTAACTACGGCTATCAGTGGGGTTATGATGATAATGGTTCCAGTCCTACGCCGTCGAGCGACACATATCGCGGGCCTTCCGCTTTTTCCGAACCGGAAACACAGGCTATCCGTGATTTTTGTAATCAGCGGCATTTTATAATGGCATTTAATTATCACACCTATTCCAATTTGTTAATTGTACCCTGGGGATATATCAGTGATTTTTTAACGCCGGATTCGGCCAGCTATGATGAATACGGCGCCGATATGATTCAGTTTAATAACTACACCTATGGAACCGGAAACAATACGGTAGGCTATCTGGTGAATGGCGATTCCGACGACTGGATGTACGGGGAGCAGACGACGAAGAATAAGATTTTTGCTTTTACGCCGGAAATTGGCAGTGACGCCGACGGCTTTTGGCCGCCGGAAGAACGTATAGTCCCTTTGGCGGAAGAAAATGTTTATCCGAATTTAGTATTGGCCCGGGCGGCCGGTGGTTATTCAAAATACAAGGACTATACCCTGGAAGACAGAGGCGATTTTAACGGCTATGTGGACGCCGGTGAGGAAGCCGGGTTAACCTTTGATATTCTAAATGCCGGGCAGGGCACGTCAAGAGATGTAACGCTTACCCTTACCAGTTCGGATTCGTATATTTCGATTATCACAACACAGTCCAGTACTCCGGTTGATATTGCTTCAGGAGAAACACTGCACTCTTCTTCTTTTTCTTTCTCAGTCGATCAAAGTACACCTGCGGGGTATGAGCCGCAATTAACATTAACGGTTTCCGATGACGGTCTGGTGACCGATTATGCAATTGAAGGCATTATTGTGGGTACGCCGCAAATCATTTTTACGGACAATGCGGAAAACGGCGCCGGTAACTGGGATAGGGGACTTAGCTGGAATGTTACCAATACTTCTGTTTACAGCGGTGACTATTCGTTTACCGACAGTCCGGCCGGAGATTATGGTAATGATAAAACCAACCGACTCACACTTGTAAATCCCTTGGAATTGCCTGTAGCCAATAAAATCTATCTGAAATTTAAAACACATTGGGATATTGAGGCGGAATGGGATTTTGCTAAGGTTCAGGTGTCTGTTAACGGAAGTAGTTGGACTACGATTCAGGGGAAATATACAACTCAGGGCAGCGGTAAGGGTGAACAGAGTACGAATGAATACGGATACGACGGGCTCCAGGCCGATTGGGTGGAGGAACAGTTTGATATTAGCGGTTATGCGGGAGCCACGTCTTTTTATCTGCGGTTTGATTTAAGCAGCGATCAGGCCGAAGTGCGGGACGGCTGGTATCTGGACGAAATAGAGATTTTAGCGTATGATGATTCCCCCTCCGCTGTTGAAGAAGAAAATACGTCTCTTCCCGGTACATTTTCTTTACAGCAAAACTACCCGAATCCTTTTAATCCGACAACGATAATTAATTTCGAATTACCAATTGCCAATGATGTGGAACTATCGGTTTTTAATACGTTGGGGCAAAAAGTGCGCACCCTAATTAACGGCCGGCAATCTGCCGGAAGCCATACGGTCACATTTAATGCGGATAATTTAGCGAGCGGTATCTACTGGTATCGATTGCGTACAGGTGAAGGTCATATCCGGTTTAGAAAAATGATTTTATTGCGTTAGATTTAAAACGCTTTAAAAAGGCAGATGTATTTTATTCAGAGCGCACGAAAAGAAAATAAAATCACCTCCTCCGGATGGATTTTATTCCCCGAGCCTTTTGTCGTGCTATCGTTTCAGGGCGTTCCGGATACCCCATTGCCCCGATGCCGCAAGGCATGCTATCCGGCATAAATCGGTATTATTAACTTGCTGTGGGGTTGTTCATTATTTCATGCGCTTTATGGTTTTACGGATGCTCTGTAAATTCAGAATAGGTCCCCGCCGGGCAATTTTAATCCGTTACATCAAAACTTTTTTCGTACTGGCTCATTGCGCGCAGGCTCATACCCATACTGGAAAACCCGCCGTCGTGAAATAAATTTTGCATTGTTACTTTCTTTGTCAAATCAGAAAATAAGGTTATGGCAAAGTTGGCGCATTCCTCTGCATCGGCATTACCTAAAGGCGACATGCGTTCGGAAAAATCCAATAGTTTGTCCAGACCCTTTACACCGCTCCCGGCTGTGGTTGGTGTGGGTGACTGAGAGATAGTATTAATACGTACTTTTTTCTCACGGCCGTAAATATATCCGAAACTGCGTGCGATGGATTCCAAAAGCGCTTTGGCGTCGGCCATATCGTTATAGCCATACAGGGTGCGCTGTGCCGCCACATAAGATAGCGCAACGACGGAACCCCATTCGTTTATAGCGTCTAATTTATGAGCGGTTTGTAAAAGTTTATGAAAGGAAATTGCAGAAATATCGAGAGTTTTATTTAAAAAATTATAATCCAGATTGTCATATTCCCGTTTTTTACGCACATTGAGAGACATAGCCACCGAATGGAGGATAAAATCAATTTTTCCGCCAAATAGTTCCATTGTTTGCCGAATTAGGTTTTCCAGATCATTCACACTGGTTGCATCTGCCGGAATAACCTTTGAGTTTGTCTTTTCAGCCAGTTCATTTATGGTTCCCATACGAATCGAAACCGGGACATTGGTTAAAACAAATTCGGCGCCTTGTTCATGGGCTTTTTCCGCTACTTTCCAGGCAATGGATAAATCGTTTAGAGCACCGAAAATAATGCCCCTTTTCCCCTCAAGTAAATTAGTAACCATACCTATCCTTTCATTTTTTAGGCGCCAAAATAGCAGAAAACCGTTCTCCGTGCAAATTTAATCTAAAAACAATGATGGACCGGTGAAAAAAAGTAATTCCGGGATGCATATAAATTGCGCCACGTTCGAAAATAAATTATTTCTTTTGGCATGTTTTTTGCTACAGATCACAAATCGAAAACCTCTTAAGGAACAGTGAAATATTTTATGCTGTTTTTCTGTTAAAAAAATAGTTTAGGCATACTTTTTTTCCGACAAACAGATAATTTAGAAAAATAGGGGGGACTGTGCATCGATTGGCCATTATTATTCTGATAGGTATTTTTTCATTTATACCGTATACATTTGCCAAAACCATTCAGGTCCCGGCGGATTACAGAGCGATTCAAACCGCCATTGATAGCGCCGCTATCGGTGACACGGTTCTGGTTGCCCCGGGTGTTTATAATGAAAATATTGATTTTCACGGCAAGCGTCTGGTATTGGCTTCGTATTTTTTGACAACTTCCGATACATCCTATATTTCCCAAACCATCATTGACGGCAATGCGGATAGCAGCGTGGTCTCTTTTCAGAATAAGGAGCCGGAAGGAACCGCTCTGATCGGGCTCTCTATCCGTAACGGATTGGGAACGGGTGACTGGCCCAACGTTCGCGGTGGTGGTATCCATTTGGAGTACAATGCAAAACCGCTCATCCGGTACTGTTATATTTATAATAACGAAACCACGGGCTCTTCGAATCGTGGTGGTGGGATTAATACAAAAAATGGCGCTCCAACCATTTCGAATTGTAAGATTTATAATAATAAATCTTTTATTGGCTCAGCTATTACTGTGGGAAATGGTGCCGCTGAAGTTTTGATTGATAGCTGCGAAATATTTAACAATATCGGTTTCCAGACGGTTCTATTGGCTTATAGCGAAAACGTAACCATTCGTCGTACGGTTATTCGCCATAACAGCGGTGGAGCCTTACGCAGTTACAGTACCAATAATACACGTTTAATCCAAAGCACTATATTTGCCAATCAGGGGTTTGGTATCGAGTATTCCGGGGTTAGCGCCACGGTTCGCGATACTTTTTATGTATTCAATTCCATTGTATTTGCAAATACGGATGTAAATTATATCAGCGAAGGTTCCCTGTTTATCGTACGCTATTCCCTGATCGAAGGCGCTGCAGATAGTGTTTGGTTTGGTGAAGGATGTCTGGATACGGATCCTCTCTTTTCCGATTCATTAACATTTCTCAGTGTAAATTCCCCGGTCATTAATGCCGGGGATCCTGCGTTGGCAGCCGATCCAGACGGAACCGTTGCGGATATGGGAGCATATTATTATAAAGACCCAACAATGATTGATGAAAATAAACCAAAGTTCCTCTCTCGTTTTGCGCTGGGACAAAACTATCCCAATCCTTTTAACCCGGCAACAAAAATTACATATGAATTACCGGTTACGAAATACGTGGAAGTATCTGTTTTTAATGTTCTGGGGCAAAAAGTTGGCGCCTTGGTAAATAAAGAGCAGAAGGCAGGAAGCCATTCCGTTGTTTTTAATGGCCATGATTTGGCAAGCGGTGTTTATTTTTATCAGTTACAGGTTGGCGGCCAATCTCAAATCCGCAAAATGTTATTAGTGAAATAAACGATAATTAAAGGGGGATAAAATGCAGAAAACGAAAAACAGATTAACGGGTATGTTCTTTTTATTCATTCTAATGCCAATACTCTTTGGTTACGGAACTGCCTTGGCGCAACCTACTGACGCCCAGATAATTAAAGATATTAGCGGGCCGGGTACTATCTCGATTACGCTGACTAAAAAAAACGGGCATAAACAGTGGAACAGTGATTATGGTGTATGGGAATATGTACGCGGCGTTAAAGAAGCCTTGCGCGAATATCCGCAAAAAAAAGGCGTTACACTTAAAGTAGTAGGCGATGCGGTTTATCAACTATATGGAAGTCAGTATAAATACTGGAAATTCCGAGTTATTTCCAATGAATATCTGGGGATGGGAACGCCTTCCAGTAAAGAACTGATGCGCCTTTTGCGGTCGGATATGGAAAAGTTCGTATCCAATTATTGGTATAATTTGATTGTTGGCGATATTAAGGCGCTCTACTTCCCGGATGATCCACATTTTATCTGGCATACTACAAACTCAGTCAGTTTTAATGTAATTGCCGAATACAGGGCTCTGGTCAATAATACCGATACGGAATATATTGTACAAACTTTTGAGGTACGATTGTACCGTGACGGGGAAGATAAACCATGGAAAAACTTTCTTTCCATTGCCCGGAAGCGTGAAAAATCCAATCGTCAGACACATACGCGCAGTGAAATTGCCCGGATGAAAACCCTGGCCGATTTAGACCGCGAGCAAAGAGCAAACGAGGCAGCGAAGAACCTTCCCAGAATAGAAGTAAAAACGTATAAAAATGGTAAAAAGTTAGCGCTGGCTCTGCATACGCTGTTACATGACGGTACTCCGGATGAAGTAGAAGCTTTTCTATTAAAAACACTGACGCCCAATTATTTTGTAAACGGAAAACGCCCGGCATTAACTCAGCAAGGCGCCGATTTAATTAACGAAGCTGTGGAATGGGCCTTTAAAAAAGAGGGGACCTATAAGCAGCAATATTGTCGAAAACCGAAAATCAGTAAACGGTCCGGGAAAAAACGAATTCATCTTTTAGGCTGTATAAATAATGTAAAAACCACCATAGGTGTACAAAAAAGCCGTGGCGGATATGTAGAAGGCGTAAAACAGCCCGGTTCATGGCAAATTACAATGTTATCGGTGGGTGTGCGTACCGATCCCGACGCCATCGAATACATCCATTCTTTTTCCAATCGCAAAAAACTCTGTCCAAAGGATTAAGTGGAATGCATAACGGAATCTTCGTTTGGCAGATTTAAATCCCATCCGGAGGGGTTTTATCCTCCGGCCCTTAGGTCGTGATAAAGATTCAGGTTGCTTTGGGTATCCTGCTACATCGATAAATCGGTATTTTAAATTTGCGGCGGGGTTGCTCATTATGGCGGCATAATTTGCCAGGGGCGAAAGAACGCTGTATATTAACGGCTAAACAACTGCCTCTTAACATAAATGGAATAATGCAAGCCGATAATATAAGAAAAAATCCCGGTAAAATAATTGGTTCTTTTTTAAGCGGTAATTTCCCTGCCGGTCAGGATATTGAATTATTACGTAAAATTATTACTTTGAATTTAATCATTCTCATTGGTTCTTTATTCACTTTTATTCTTGGGATGATTGCTTTCGCCCAAAAAAATATGTTATTGGGGGGGGTGGACTTTTTAGTCTTTTTTATTTTGCTCGGTCTCTTTTACTATATGAAAACCCGGCAAAACTATACCGTTTCAGCAAGGTTTGGCGTAATTATAATAGGATTGTTTTATACGTACCTGATTTTCAACGGCGGCGTGCATAATACGGCTTTTCTGTGGTTGCTTACTTATCCACCCATTGTATTGTTCTTGCTGGGGAACCGGCACGGGGCAAAAATATCCCTCGGTTTTATTGCCGTTGTATTGACCGCTTTAATCTTCCGCAACGCGCTTCATATTCCTGCTTTTTACAGTAAAGATATACTAATTCGTTTTGTGGCTGTTTATGTTTCCATTCATTTTATTTCCTATGCGATGGAAGGTATTCGAAGCCTTGTGCAGCGGCAGATGAAACAAATAAATATCGAGTTGGAGCAATTAAATAAAGAAAAGGAAACGCTTATTTCGGAATTACGAAACTCGATAGATGAAATTAAAACCCTGCAGGGCATTCTGCCCATTTGTGCCCGCTGTAAGAAGATTCGCAATGATCATGGCTATTGGGAGCAGGTGGAGGAATATATGCATGTGCATTCCAATGTGAAGTTCAGCCACAGTATCTGTCCGGAATGCCGAGTTGAATTGTACCCGGAACTAAAAGCGAATAAAACAGATTAAGTTCCTTAATATCATTAACGGGTCCATCAATTTTACCGCACCTAATTTTCGGTCAACTTTCCAAAAACGAATGAAAAAGTATTCATAAAGTGAAAATACTTCCCCGACAGAGTGTTGCAATCTCTCTACAAAACCATTGATAAAATCACGGTATTTTTCTAAACTATATTACCCGCATAAAGCCGTTTTTTTTTTAAGAAAAACTTCTTTTTTTGGTTGAATATTTATTTTTGATTGAGTAAGCTTACATTAGAAATGTAAAGTAATAATTGTAAGTTTGTTAAAATTATAAACCAACTCTTTACATGTACCCTGTTTGCATATATTATTTCAAGTTTTGTTGGAGACTGTATTCATGAATATCTTACAAAGAACATTGTTTTTGTCTCTTCTATCCGTTTCCTTCCTATTCGCCGGAAGTGCCGGCAAAATTGCCGGAAGCATTACGGATGCCGATACGGGTGAGCCGCTCCCCGGTGTAAACATTGTGGTGAAAAACGCTTTACTGGGAGCTGCTACCGATTTAGACGGATATTATGTGATTTTAAATGTGCCGCCGGGTAAATACACGCTGGAAGTTAGCATGGTTGGATACAGTACAAAGAAAATTATTGATGTAATTGTTCAAATCGATCAAACAACCAAGATAAATGTTAAGCTGAATACCGAAACCCTTGATATTGCGGAAGAAATCACCGTCGTTGCCACCCGACCTGTTGTGGAAATGGATGTGGCCGGCAGCCGCGCAAATATTACATCGGAAGAGATGGAAGCGCTGCCAGTAACAAATGTTTCCAGTGTGGTTAGTTTGCAGGCCGGTATTGAGGGTTCCAGCATTCGTGGCGGTGGCAGCGATGAGGTTGCCTGGATTGTTGACGGACTTGGTATGCGGAATGAGCGTAACAATACCTCTTTTAATGCTATAAGTTTAACATCGGTAGAAGAAGTGCAGGTACAAACGAGCGGTTTTAGTGCAGAATTTGGGAATGCCCGTTCCGGAATGGTTAATGTGGTTACGAAAGAAGGGGGGCGGAACAGATATGATTTTAGCTTCCTTGGCCGCTATCGGGCTGCAGCGCCAAAGCATTTCGGGCAATCGCCCAATGATCCGGACGCTTACTGGATCCGGCCGTATGTGGATGAAGACGTGTGTTGGGTGGGCACAAAAAACGGTACCTGGGATAAATATATGCAAAAACAGTATCCGGAATTTGTGGGCTTTAATGAAAAATCGAGAGAGTTGATGACCAATTCCAATCCGGATGATGATTTATCGCCGGCGGCCCTGCAACAGCTTTTTTTATGGGAACACCGTCGCCAATTGGATATTAAAGACCCCGACTACAGCTATGATATGAGTTTTGGCGGTCCGGTTCCTTTTGTTAGTAATAAACTCGGCGATTTGCGTTTTCATACCTCTTACCGTCAATCACGTTCCATGTATATTGTACCCTTATCCGATGATGCTTACCGGGATTATACCTGGCAGATGAAAGTGACGTCGGATATTGGCCCGGGCATGAAACTGATGTTTCAGGGGCTTTTGGGACAAGAGAGCGGAACGAACAGCAGCCGCAGTGGATATCCCGGTATTTTTCAGTCCGCCTCGGGAATTGCCGGACAGTTTTATAATTTCAGTTATGGACAGGGCGCCTTATTCGGTACGGATTATTGGTCGCCCACACGGGTAAACTATAGTAGCTTTGGTTTTAAGTTTACACATGCCATAAATGCAAAAACGTTTTATGAAACAAGTCTTTCCCGGTTTACTTCAAATTACGATACCAATCCCCAAAACTATCGTGATTTTACCCCAATTCAGTTAATCGGAAATAGCTACTGGGTGGACGAAGCGCCCTTTGGTTTGGAAAACCAATCCCGGTCTTCCATTATAAACAGTATGCGCATGGGGTCGGCGTTTAGTACCTCGCGCGATAGCAGTTTCGTTGCCGCCTATACGTTTAAATTTGATCTTAACAGTCAGGTAAACCGCTATAACAATGTAAAAGCCGGCGCCGAATTAGGTATTACCGACAGCCGGATAAATTATGGCCGTCAGTCCGAATTTGTCTGGTCAAATTCACAGACGAAGTGGAACAGAACCCCGGTTCGCGGGGCTCTTTATGTTCAGGATAAACTCGAATTCGAAGATATGGTTGCGCAGCTGGGATTACGAATGGATTATTCCAATGCCGGCGGCGAATGGTATTCGAATTATAATGCGTATGATATGGCCTTCTCGTCAAAATATGCTTCGGGAATTGATACGTTGCTCTCCAAATCGCCCACGAAAGCAGTGGTTACTTTTAGTCCGCGTCTTGCCCTCTCATTTCCCATAACCGTCAACAGCAAATTATATTTTAATTACGGGCATTTTCGCCAGCTCCCCCAGCCGGAAAATCTTTATCTGTTTAAAACCCATCCGTATAGTAACCAGGTTCAATGGGTGGCAAATCCCAACAATCCGCTTCCTAAAACAGTCGCCTACGAAATAGGGTACGAACATAATATTTTGGATCAGCTTTTGGTTCGTATGGCGGGTTACTACAAAGATATTTCAGAGCAGCCCAAAACAGTAAGTTATTCCAATTCCGACGGAACCGTTTCATACAGTACGAGCGAGCCGAACTCCTACAAAGATATCCGGGGGGTTGAAATCACTTTAAATAAGAACCGCGGTAACTGGTTCCGTGGTTTTATTAATTATACCTATATGGTTTCAACCTATGGTTTTTTCGGATATGATCGGTATTATGAGAATCAGGTGCAGCAGCGAGAATATGAAAAAGAATTCAAAAAAAATTATCAGCGGAAACCGATTCCCCGTCCCTATGCCCGCGTAAATCTGGATTTTTTTACGCCGGATAATTTTGGGCCGGAGATTTTTAATTTCCGTCCGCTGGATTCATGGCGTTTAAATGTTTTAGGTAACTGGAAGGCCGGGAGTTATACAACATGGACAGGCCCCGGCGGCACTCCCCCGGGAATCATATATAATGTTCAATGGAAAGACTATTGGAATCTGAATTTGCGCTTGACCAAAAGTTTTAAGATTAAGCCAATACGGTTTGAGCTTTTTGTAGATATTAATAATGCGTTTAATACCAAACGGCTTTCCTTTGCCGGCTTCTTTGACGGGCAGGATTATTTAGACTATATGCAGTCGCTGCACTTTTCTACTAATATAGATGGCTATGACAAGTTTTCGTATATCAATATTCCCGGAAACGATAAGATTGGCGATTATCGTGATGAGCATGTTAAATATGTTCCCATTGATGTGTACTATAATGCCAATTCGGCTTCTACACCCAATGAAAAAGATTTGTATTATTTTTCCAGTAGTTTGCCCGGCGTTCATAACAAGGGGTATTACCGCTATGTGGAAAATGTGGGCGCCAATCAGAGTCACTGGGTTATGGAAGATCAGAAACGGGTAGATAAAATTCTGAAAGATAAAGCTTATATCGATATGCCAAATTTTAAATATTTTACATTTTTAAATCCAAGAAATATTTTTTGGGGCTTAAAAATCTCATTTGATTTATAAAAAGGGAAAAATCAATATGCGCCAGTTTATCTTGTTAATCGTGTTTGTTTTCACTCTGTTCCTGAGCTGCGAAAACAACAATATTCTTAATCCGGCCAAACAGATATCCGCCATCGAATTGGATATAAAAGGTCTTAACAGCCTTGGCGATTCAGCCTGGTACGAAGTTTGGATTAAGGGCTTATCCAGAGCCAGTGGCAGCGAACAGGAAACGCAAACCAGCGCCGGTGTTTTTACGGTTGATGATGAGGGGAATTTATCCCAAACGGTATTCGATATTAACCTGGGATACCTGCAGGAAGGATTATCCATCTATTTAACTGTCGAAGAAGATGCGGATGCCGGAAGGCGTTACAATATTTCCGGTCCAGATACTAACCTGGTAATCGATACGCTTTATGAACCCAGTAAATATGTTATTATGGCCGCCAAAATTAAAGCCAATGATGGTACATTCTCCATTGGTCATGAAGATATTATTGATTATAATTTTAATACAATAAGCGGCACATATCTTTTGGATACACCGACGGATGCGTCTGTTTCCGGTTTGAGCGGCGTATGGTTTGTAAACGATACGTCCTCCGCGGGAGATACAAAATTTGCCGGATTGACCCTGCCTGTTTTACCCGCCCGGTGGTCCTATGAAGGCTGGGCCGAAATAAACGGCCAGCCTATTTCGACCGGTAAGTTTTCGAATCCGGGAAGTAGTGACAAGAGCGCCCAATATAGCGGTGACAGCCTTTCCTGGGCTTATAAATTCCCTGGTGAGGATTTTATTAATGACAGCACGGGAACATTCACATTCCCCACCGATTTGTCCGGCGCTAATCTCTATGTTACACTGGAACCGCCTCATCCGGCCAAGGCCAATAGCCCTTTTCTAATAAAACTTTTAACGGCAACAATTCCGGCCAACGCACAGCCAAAAACGGTATATGAAATGCAAAACAATTTTTCTAATGAAGAAATAGTAAATGCGTTTTTGCATTTAAATATCAAACTATATGATTAAGACTCACTTTATTCGATTGAGGATAAGAATGAATAGAATTAAAAAGAACAGGTACTGGCTTCTTGTAATACTTATTGCCGCATCCTTGCTTCCATTCAATTTACAGGCTCAGTTTTCATATAAATGGATGTCTGCCGGAGCGTTGCATAACTGGTTTTCTGAAGCGGGCTGCGAAATTGAAGAAGGCCGTTCTTCCAGCGCTTCACAACAGGACGGGCTGCAATGGCCGGCCATCTTTGCCTATCAGGACTGCCAGGCGGCCAAAGGAATGTGGATTGGCGCACGCAATTTTACCGATGAAAAAGGAGATGACTATTCGTACAAGGTAGTTCATGTCGGGCCGCGTACCAGTGGTGTGGGCGAAGTTTTTCCGGTAGATTTCAGAATGATTAGTAAATTTCCTCAACCCGTCGTTACCGTAGACGGAGTGGTGTCGACGTTAAAACCAGTGGATATTGATGAAATTGATGAAAATATGCCATGGGACCGTATGATTATCAATACGGTTAACAGTCAGCTCGGGTTAACAATGACCCGTAAAATTATGCAGTTTAGCAATCCGCAGCATGATAATTATATGATATATGATTACACCTTTACAAATACCGGGAATGTGGATGATGACAATGACATCGAACTGAGCGGCCAGGATCTGGACAGCGTCTATTTCTTTTTTCAATACCGTTACGCTATTAATCGTCAGGTCAGGTTTTTAGTCCATAATTCTGCCGGATGGGGTAAAAATACAATGAATGACGCCCGGGGAGACGGGCCGGTTAATCCCGCGCTCTATGGAGACCCGGCCGATGAAAATATACGCACACAGTATGCCTGGCACGGGTATCATCCGGAAAAGGAGATTGCCTGGGATAATATTGGCGTCCCTATTTTTTGGCCGGATGTTTATAATTATATCGCAGAAACCGACACGGTTGGCCGGCTTGGAGCGCCCCAGTTTGTTGGTATTGCTACGATTCATGCCGATAAATCCGCCGATGACCCCAGTGACGACTGGGAGCAGCCGTCGACAACAGTACATATCGGTTCCGACATACCGCGTACCAAGACAAATGATCCGTATAATGAGACATGGATGCAGGAAGAATACGGATGGATGAAAAAGGGGCATATGGCCCGTCATGCCCGCCTTGTGCAGCCAGACGGCGATTATGCGGTACAAAAGGCACATCCTGTGTTAACATCGGGCGGTGGATATTCTTCGGCAAACGGATATGGCCCCTATTCCATTAAATTTGGTCAAAGTATTCATATTGTCATGGCCGAAGCCGCCGCCGGCCTTAGCACAAAAGAGTGCATCCGAATCGGCGGAATGTATATGGACGGTCTGCTGTCCGACCGGGCTAAAAATGAATTGGTTTTATCGGGAAAAGATTCGCTGCTTAAAACCTTTAAAAAAGCGATTGCCAATTACGAATCCGATTATGCTATCGAGCAGCCGCCCTTTCCTCCCAGGAGCTTTACCGTAGAAGGCGGCGGTGATAAAATTTTATTAAAATGGGATGTTTTTGAAAACGACCCTAATTTGGCGAATCTGGCAGGATTTCGTATTTATCGCAATGCCGGCGAATACAATAATCCCCTGCGTCCGGCAGACTTGATTTATGTGGCCGGTAAAGATGAACGCATGTTCGAGGATTTTTCACCGGTGCGCGGCGTTGGCTATTACTATTATATAGAAGCATTTGATGATAATAATCTAAACAGTAGCCGCTACTATACGCAAACGGTTGATGCCGCCTATTTAACCCGGCCTCAGGGAGATAAAATGGACGATATTCGCGTTGTTCCAAATCCCTATATTATTTCATCGTCAGTGGATCGCCTGCGTTTTGACGGGGAAGAAGATAAATTAGCCTTTTTCAACATTCCCGGAAAATGTCGGATAAGTATTTTTACGGAAAACGGCGAACGGGTAAAAACCATTGTCCATACCAATGGTAGCGGCGACGAATCCTGGAATGCCGTTACTTCTTCCAATCAATTGGTGGTGAGCGGTATTTATATCGCATATATCGAAGTTACCGAAGATATTATTGATCAATCTACCCTAAAGAAAATATATGCCAAAGGCCAAAACAAAATAGTAAAATTTGTAATAGTAAGGTAAACCTAATTTTATGTGGGTGCTTTCATGAATAAATTCGTAACAACACTTACACTGCTGGCGATCAGTTTTGTTTTTACCGTGGCTGCGCAGGCGGGAAACAGAAAAATTGCACAAACCGGGATGAAATTTCTTTCGGTCTCCACCGATGCCCGGATGAGCGCCATGAGCAATGCGGTTACTTCGTTAGACGGCAGTTCTTCGACGGCTCTGTTCTATAATCCTGCAAGTATGGCTAATGCCGCCTGGCAATCGAGCTTTTCCTTTGGTAAAACCAAATGGATTGCAGACATCGATTATGTTTTTGGCAGCATGGCGTATCGTCCCGGAAAGGGGCAGTATGGTGTTTTTGGCCTCACTTTTGTCGCCGTGGATTATGGTGACTTTTTGGGAACCATTCGCGCAGAAAATGAACAAGGCTTTTTAGATGTGGGTACCTTTAGTCCCTCTGCCTATGCCATCGGGTTAGGATATGCCAAAGCGCTTTCCAGCAAATTTTCGGTTGGAGGACATGCGCGTTATGTGAAACAGGATTTGGTTGGCGGAGCGGTTGATTTTCTTAATAGTCAAAATTTGGCTGCCAATAATTATGAACAGGATGTATTTGCCTTTGATTTCGGCATCCTGTATAAAACCGGGTTCAAAAGCTTAAATTTTGGCATGAATGTCCATAATTTTTCAAAAGAAATTCAATATATTCAGGAATCCTTTCAATTGCCTCTGACTTTTGAAATGGGCCTTTCTATGGATGTAATGGATTTTGTGGATGTCGACAAAAATTTACACACATTGCTCTTTTCTCTGGATGCCGTACATCCACGTGATTTTCCCGAGCAAATTGATATTGGGATGGAATATATTTTTATGAAACGCTTCGCGCTAAGAGCCGGCTATACAATGCCCGCGGATGAACAGGGACTCAGTTTTGGTATGGGTATTAAACAAACCGTCGCCGGAATAGGATTTGATTTGGATTATGCCTATACAAGTTTCGGAGTTTTTAACGACATTCACCGTTTTACCATGAAGTTTTCATTGTAACAGGGAACACTATTAAACTAACGGGTAATTAAAATGATAAGAAAAATACTGTCTGGGTGTATCCTGGTTTTCTTTCTGATAAATTTTTTAGCGGCAGGAACGGTTGGGAAGATTGTCGGTATTGTAACCGATTCTGAAACCGGGGAACCCTTAATGGGGGTCAATATTTTCCTTCCGGGTACAAGCCTCGGCGCTGCGACCGATCAGGACGGATATTTTGTTATTTTAAATATTCCTCCGGGAAATTATACGCTCCAGGCATCCTATGTTGGATATGCCGACTATATGGTTCAGAATATAAAAGTAAAAATAGGTCTGACAACCAATCAAAACATTGCTTTAACTTCCCGTTTGATTTTTAGTGAAACGGTGGTTGTTGAAGCGAAACGACCGGTGGTTGTTAAAGATATTTCCAACAGTCAGCTAAATATCGATGCACAGGTAATTCAGATATTGCCTATCCAAAATGTAAATGAAGTGCTTACGCTGCAAGCCGGTATCCAGATGGGAACCGAGGGGATTTTGGTACGTGGCGGCGGGGCCAACCAAACACTATTTATGGTGGACGGGTTAAGCCTTAATGACGAACGTTCTAATATTCCATACACGACAATGAGTTTAAGTTCTGTGGAAGAACTTCAGGTTCAAACAGGCGGTTTTAATGCGGAATACGGCGACCTTCGTTCCGGTCTGGTTAATGTGGTGACTCGAGAAGGCAGAAATGAAAAATACGAAGCCTTTGCAACATTTAATCTCAGTCCCATTCAAAGAAAACAACTCGGCCCCTCTTTGTATAGTCCAAACTCCTATTTTAACCGACCCTTTTTAGACCCGGATGTTTGCTGGACAGGAACAAATAACGGCGCCTGGGATGAAAACATGCAGAAACAGTATCCCAATTTTGAAGGGTGGAATTCCATATCCGAAAAGACATTTACGGATAATATCGAAGGGAACGAATTAACCCCGGAAGGAGCAAAACGCCTGTTTGAATGGCAGAGAAGACGCGAAGGAGATATCGATAAACCCGATTATCTTGTTGATATCGGTTTAGGCGGTCCGGTGCCTTTTGTTGCAGAACCGTTTGGGAAGTTACGTTTTTTTATAACCCATGTCCGCAACAGAGAAATGTTTGTATTCCCATTATCCCGTGACAGTTATTCCGAAAACAATACACACCTCAAATTAACATTGAATATACAGGATAATATGAAGTTATCGTTGTCTTCTATGTATGGGGAAGTGCGCTCTGTTTCGCCCTATAACTGGAAAACAACACCCACGGGAAGAGTATTAAGGTCGGAAAGCGAAGTGGCCAATTTAGCCAATAGCGCTTCCGTACTTTATATGCCCGGCTATTACAGCCCGTCGGATATTTACCGTAAAACCCTGGGGCTGAAATTTACTCATATCCTGAGCGCCACAACATTTTACGATGTTTCGTTACAATATATGAGTAATAATTATAATACGTTTCAAACCGCTCTGCGCGATACTTCTAAGAAATATGAGCCGGTGCCCGGTTATTTTGTGGACGAGGCGCCCTATGGTTACTGGGGTAGCAGCAGCAGCGGAATTGACGGTATGAGCCTGGGCGGCTGGATGAATCTTGGCCGGGATAAAACCGTAAACACCACGACAACTTTTACCTACGATATTACTTCTCAGTACAATAAACAAAACCTGTTTAAAGCGGGACTCAAAATTGTATACAACGATTTCAATGTAAAATCCACAACCGAAAGTCCCACCATGAGCACCTGGACCCGAAGCATGGTTTACCATATTTATCCGTACCGTGTTGGCGCTTATGTACAGGATAAACTGGAATATGAGGGTTTTATTGCCAATGTTGGTCTGCGTCTGGATATTTCCGATTCGAATACGGATGTTTATTTGCTGGATGCGTATGATAAGTATTATAAAGCCGGGTATGGAAATTCCATCGAAGCGGATGTGCCTACCGAGAAATCCAAAGCAAACATAAAACTAAGTCCGCGTCTCGGTATTTCACATCCCATTACGGATAATTCCAAGCTGTATTTCAACTATGGACATTACTATTCCGAGCCGGCCTCTTCCTATCGTTTCCGGATTCAGCGCGAGTCTAATGGCTTTGTGACCTATATGGGCAATCCTAATCTGGACTGGGAAAAAACCATAGCCTATGAGCTGGGTTATGAACAAAACCTGTATGGGCTTTTGCTGTTCAAATTAGCGGCCTACTATAAAGATGTCACACATCAACCGGGCTGGATTTATTACCAAAATGTAAATGCCTCGGCGGCCTATTATAAAAGTTCAAATAATAACTATGCGGATATCCGCGGTTTCGAAATAACGCTTACCAAAAAAATGGGCCGCTGGATTTCCGGTTTCGTAAATTATACATACGACGTTACTTCTTCGGGTTATTTCGGTTTACTTAAAGAATTTCAGGATCCCAATGCGCAACGGGTTTATTTAAGCGAAAATCCGTATCAATCCAAACCTCATCCACGCCCATATGCCCGGCTTAATGTGAATATCCATTCTCCTGATGAATACGGGCCGCAGATATTGTCGTTATATCCGCTTGGAGCCTGGAACCTGAACATTTTAGCCAACTGGAAAGCCGGCCGCTATGCCACATATAATCCCAATAATATTCCGGGTATTGTGAATAATGTACGGTATCGGGATTATTACAATGTTGACCTGCGTTTAGCCAAAACATTTTTCTTTGCCTCGCGCAGTGTTCAGATTTATATGGATGTGACCAATTTATTTAATGAAAAACGATTCAATTATGCGGGATTTTCGGACAGCTACGACCGTGAAAACTATTTGCAATCTCTTTGTTTCGACTGGGAAACAGGCGACAGAAAAGGGAATGACAAGATCGGAGATTACCGTCCTGCCGGAGTAGATTTTGACCCGTTGGAAGCAAATCCCGATAATGATCCCGAAATATCCGCCCGGAATGCCGCCCGTAAAAAAAATAAATCCTATATTGATATGCCAAATATCAAAGCGCTTACATTTTTATACCCGCGTTTTATTACGTTTGGGTTAAAGCTTAATTTTTAGATGGAAGTAAAAAAAGGAAAAAGATGATACATACCAAAAGAAAATATGTAGTAAAGCGATTACATCTAAAATACCTGTTCCTCTGTTTTTTTCTGTTAAACACAGCCGCTCTGTTTGCTCAGGTGGAAGGCTCCGAAACCCGCTATGTCCGCATCGGTTCATTGCAAAGCCATTATACGGCATACGGTGCGGAACGTGCCTGGAATAACTCATATTATGAAGGTTTGCGTTGGCCGGCAGAGTATTTACAACAGGATAATGCCGTTATTAAACGAGCATGGATTGGCGCAGAAAACTATATTGACAAAGACGGTTTGGAATGGCCGGCATACGCCATTTCCCTAACGGCCGGATTTGTGGGTGAATCGTTATTTCCCATGGAATTAAAGCAAACGGCCCGTTTTGCACCGCCGGCTGTTTATGTGGACGGAAACAATGTAACCGCTCCCTATGCCGGAGATGTGGACGAAATAAATCCCAACCAAATTCCGGATCGGATCATTACTAATATTGTAAATACCTCGATGGGACTGACGATGAAACGTACCATCTACGTTTTCAGTCAGCAATATCACGATAATTACCATATAAAAATATTTACGTTTACCAATACCGGAAATGTGGATTATGATGATGAAATAGAACGCCACGGGCCGATTAATGGCCTGCGTGTCGGTTGGGGAACGCGTTACAGTTGCAGCCGGGAAGGAGCCTATCGTATTGGTAATGGCCAATCCTGGGGAAAGCACAGCTGGGTTACCAAACGCGGCGAAAACTATGCCGACCATTATACGGAAGAAATCACTCCGGCAAACCCCATTGTCGACTGGCTGCGCTGCGGTTTTAGCTGGGCCGGTCAGTCCGAGTTGAATGATTTTGATAATATCGGCGCTCCCTATGTAACTAAAGACGGCCGATTAACCTCTCCGCACCATGTGGGAACCGTCGTTTTGCATGTGGATAAAGCAGCGGACGATAATAGCGATGATCCTGCCCAGCCGACCACACTGGGCTGGCATGCCGGAGATACCTATCCGGGAATTACTTCCATAACCCGGGCGGAAATTCCTAAAATGGTCTATCTTTACAGTATGCTTAGCGGCGTTCCGCATAATGGGCTGGGCGGCAACGACCGTTTTTACGAAAACTATATAGATAAAAATTCTGATCCCTGGCTTAATCACAATGACGGCGGCGGAACAAATATTTGGATAAACTATGGGCCGTTTAATCTTGAAGAAGGCGATAGCATTGTCATTGTGGAAGCGGAAGGGATAAACGGGCTTAGCCGGAACATGTGCGAAACGATTGGCAGACGTTGGAAAAAAGCCTACCTGGATGCCAATGATAAAGGCCCCTTTGAATTACCCGATCACAGTATCACAACGGATAAAGATGTTTATAAAGATGCCTGGGTAATGACCGGGCAAGATTCGATAATGTTGACTTTTAGCCGGGCAAAACGCAATTATGATATGGGTTTTCAGATTCCGCAGCCTCCGGATCCACCCTCGCTATTCGAAGTAACCTCTGGCGGCGACAAAATAATTTTATCCTGGGCGCCAAGCGCATCGGAAGGAGAAGAGGATTTTGGCGGCTATAAAGTTTTTAGGATCGAGGGTAAAACAGATACGGTATATAATGAAATATTTGCCTGTGGTTACGAAACCGATCATCCTCAGATAGTCAACTATTTCGAAGACCTGAGCGCCGTCCGCGGTGTCCGGTATTTTTATTATATTGTGGCTTTTAGCAAAGGGCTTAATAATAATACAAATGCAAATCCCCATGGGAAATTGTACAGCAGTAAATATTACACCCGCACGACAGAGCCCGCTTATTTAAGAAGAGTGGCCGGAGAGAATCTTTCCGGGATCAGAATTGTGCCGAATCCTTATTATTTTGACAAATCAAAAAATCTGCAGTTTCCCGGTGAACAGAATAAAATAATGTTTTATAACATTCCCAAATACTGCAAGATAAAGATATTTACGGAACGCGGGGATCTGGTTGAAACAATTAACCACAAAGACGGCAGCGGAGATGAAGCCTGGTTTAATTTAAGTTCTTCCCGCCAAACGGTGGTAAGCGGCGTGTATATTGCGCATATCGAAGTGACAAAAGATATTGTTGACACTTCTGAACAGCCGCAGCGCCTTGTCTTTAAAAAGGGCCAGTCGATTATTAAGAAATTTATTGTTGTCCGATGAATTTTGTTTTCCTGACCGTCTCAAATTAGGGAGTTTTAAGTGAACAACGCATTGTTTAAAATATTTATAGCAGGAATGGTACTTTTAAGTATCCGTGTTTCTTTTGCTCAGGAAAAAAAAGCACAAACCGGGTTTCAGTTTTTAAGTGTTGTTCCGGATGCCCGCTCCGCGGCTTTAGCCGGAGCAGTTACAACCGTATCGCAAATGTCTTCGGCCCTGTGGGATAATCCGGCCACAATGTCTGAAATGAATAAGGAACTGGATGCGGTTTTTAGTATGAACCAATGGATTGCCGAAATTACTCATAATGCCTTTTCTATGGCTTATCGACCAAATAACGGACTGTTGGGCGTTTTTGCCATTTCATTTTTGTATGTGGATTATGGAGACGTCGAAGGAACCATATTTGCCCAGAATGAACAGGGATATCTGGATACCGGAGATATTCGACCCACGGCATATGCATTAGGTTTAGGTTATGCCCGCAGTTTAACACCCCGTTTTAATGTGGGAGGGCAAATTAAACTGGTGCGCCAAAGCCTTGGGCCTGCACTGATAAAACTTACGGCCGGGGATAATATTATAAAACAGGATAAAAATGATCTATCCGTGTTAGCGTTCGATTTTGGCACAACGTATAAAACAGGGTATAAAAGTTTTGTATTTGGCATGTCCATTCGAAATTTTTCTCAGGAAATTAAATATGTAGATGAAAACTTCCAGTTGCCGCTAACGTTCAGTATTGGCGCATCAATGGATTTATTTGATTTCGTGGATGCGCCACAGCAAAACCTTCGTTTGTCTGTGGATGCCATTCATCCGCGCGCGCATATAGAACAGATAAAAATTGCTACCGAGTATTTGTATAAAAATTTCCTTGCGCTGCGTTTTGGATATGTGAGCGGCGCCGATGAGGAAAACCTGAGTTTCGGTTTTGGAGTTCATACGTTTGGTTTTGGTCTGGATTATGCTTATACACCGTTCGGCGTATTTACAAAAGTACAACGAATTTCCATAAGGTTTACACTATAGATAATAAACAGGTTATCTGTTAATTAATAGGAGTTAGATGATGAAATACCTTTTAATTTCGGCTTTTCTGCTGTTTACAATGTTTTTAGCGGGATGTAATGAAGAACCGCAGGAAAGTTTGTGGTCAATGAAACCAAGGTATGAGGTTTTACCGGATCCGACCATTACCTCCGTTGTTCCGGAAAAAGGCGCTTATGCCGGCATCGACGAGGTGACCATTGTAGGAACAAATTTTTTAACAGAGGTTTCCAAGGTCAAAGTATATTTTGATAATGTGCCGGCACAGGTAGTTAATTCTACACAAACGGAAATTAAAGTGATTGCGCCCGTAATTGCAGGCGATTCGATTATTATAAAGGTTCAGATAGACGGCGCGCTGCAATATGCTGCTTACCAACCGGGATACAAAGTAGAATTTGCCGAAGGTGAATTTGGCGGCATCACCGGACAATCAAATGCGTATGGCATTGCCATCGATTTGGATGAGAACTTATATGTTTCGCTCGGCGAGGGAAAAATTGTAAAAATCGATCAGGATGGCAATCAGGAAGATTATGTGACGACCGAACAGGGCGTAGACGGTTTTTATTCGTCTATGAAAATAGGCCCCAACGGTGATTTATTTGCATCGCGTACCAAGTATATTTATAAAGCGCCCGCCGGCGGCGGCTCCATGTATAAGTTTACCGTTACAAAATTAAAACAAGCTATAAATGACATCGACTTTGGCCCCTATGGCGATATTTATGTGGCCGCAAAAAAAGGAATCTATTTTGTTCAACTGGCAGATTCCAGCGGAAGTCTGGCGATGGCCTATGATAATTTTATCCTCAATGCCATTAGGGTTTACGATGGCTATGTTTATGTGGCCGGGAGCTATTCTTCTTTTTCGTCAACACCTGTTAAAGAGGGTATCTGGAGAAATCAAATTCTTGGCCCGGGCGGTCAGCTGGGAGCAACGGAATTGGTAATTGACTGGGAACACAGCTTTGACTCGCCTACCTACCCTAAAATACTGGCCATTACCTTTGCGGAAGACGGCTATATGTACGTAGGCGCCGATTCTACCGATAATGCGGACGCCATTACGGTAATTCCGGCCAATGGGAATAACAGTTATTCAATAGGCGACGCTTATCCCTTATATCAGGCGGTTTTAATGCCCCCGTCGGCCAAGTTTTGCTGGGGCAATGATCAATATCTTTATGTTAACCGGAAAAGTTTGGACAATGATTTGGCTAGAATTATAAAAATAACAATGGGTAAAATGACAGCCCCGTATTACGGGCGCAAATAATTTCACACAAAATTAATAAGATGAAGGGAGGCTTTAAAAGTACAAATATTAACAGAAATGTTTAATTTTTAATTAAGGAGTTTGCTATGAAGAAATTGTTAGTATTGTTAGTATTGTTGTCAAGTTTTGTCTTCGGCGGAACGCAGTGGGGATGGGTATATCAGGACGTTGCCATTAATGGCTGGGAAAGAGCAACGGACGAAGGTATGGCTAAAGTGAATGTGCATGGCTTTAAAAATCCTTACGGCGTAACGGTAGATTCAACCGGTAAAGTATGGGCCGCCGCTTATTATCAGCGCTACTATTATGCTGAAGATGGCACAACAAAAATTTATCCGGATGACGTTGAAAAAACAGTAAAGGGATCGCAGGGACAGGATTCTACCTACCTTACTCAGACACGTCCTATTTTTATTAGAAAACTGGACGGGTCCATTGATACGCTTCGCTATTTAACCTGGGCGGACGGACATATTGATACATTATTTAACGGTAACAGAGGTCTGGCAACGCTTCCGGACGGCAGTGTGCTTTATGCTGCGGACTACGGTATCCTGATAAAGATTAATCCCTTAACCTATGAACCGATTGCCGAATATGATCTGGGCTCTACCTGGAGAACGGCGCGCCCGGATGTGGATGCGGACGGTTATATTTATAATATCAGCCTGTTTGGCGGCGATGTTATTATTCTTGACGGCAGTGATATGACCGTTTACAATACCATCCCGGCCACAGCCCCCGGCGTTTCTCGTGGAATCGCCTGTTCACCGGACGGTCAACATGTATTTATTCCTTCCCAGGGCGGAGGTGTACATCATTATTATAATAAAGACGGTGTTGACGGTTCTTATGCCTTAATCGATACTTTGGCAAAAACCTTTATCGATGGTGAGGGAACCGAAAAAGCTTTACCTTCTACAATGGCTTTATGGGATCCGGCCGGCTTATTATGGGTTGGACGTCAGGAATATTCCAGTTCCGATCAATACATTATGTGGGCGTATGATCCGGATCAGGAATTCGCATTAGTGGATGATTACAGTTTCCGTTCACCGACAGCGGAAGACACTACGGTATACGGTTATCCTCAGCCAGGATTTGTAAGATGCCCCCGTGACGCGGCCTTCAGTAAAGATGGTATGACCATGTACATAGCCGATTTCTACAGCTATTCCATTAAGCAATTCCATTATGAAGAAAAAGTAGGCATTGCCGATGAGAATGCAACTGTTCCAAACAGCCTGTATCTGGGACAGAACTATCCGAATCCGTTTAATCCCACGACTAAAATCCCGTTTTCTTTATCAAAAAGAGCGAACGTACGTTTAAAGATTTATGACAGCCTGGGTCGTGAACTTATGATTGCCATTGACAAAGAGATGTCACCTGGCGACCATTTTTACACATTCGACGGCAGCAAACTGGCTTCGGGAACCTATTATTATAAACTGACGGTTGATACAAAGGTAAGAACCGGAAGAATGATGCTGGTTAAATAATTGTGATAACTAAGTGAAATTATTTATAAAGCCGTCAGTTGCAAAAAGCTGACGGCTTTTTTAACGGAATTGAGACCCTTATAAATTAGTATATACCCTAATTTGGCAAAAGGGCTCTTTCTTTTTATATCAATATGGGTTGCTATAAAAAGGCAGAGATAAATCATTTAAAGAGGTCACCAATGAAGATACTTTTAAGCTTATTTATACTAATTCTGGCCGTAAATTCTTTCGCAGAAAATAATGACGAGTTTCGCGCTACCTGGGTAATTACATGGAATCACAGCAGCAGTTCGGATGATGTGGAAACCAGTAAGGCCAGGATACGTAAAATTCTGGACAACCATAAAAAAGCAAATATGAATGCGGTCCTTTGGCAGGTACGACAGGGCGGAACGGCTTACTATAATTCTTCCTACGAACCGTGGGGCCCCTATTCAAACGGTCCCTATCAGGGTGGATACGATCTGTTTGCCTATGCCGTTGAACAGGCTCATGCCCGCGGTATGGAAATTCATGCCTGGTTTAATGTTTTTTCGGCGTCCAATACGTCGGCCGGAACGCCGGCCGCTGAACATCCGGAATGGATATGTCGGGATAACGAAGGACATCCAATGGAATCCTCCCGGGCGCTTTCACCGGGTTTGAAAGTGGTTCGTGATTATACAATTAACGTTGCGATGGAAGTTGTAAGAAACTATGATATCGATGGGTTGCATCTGGATTATGTGCGTTGGAACGAATACAGCAGTTCGTCCAAAACAGGCGCCGCTTCCGGGCTGACAGAAAAAGAACAGCAACTGGATGGTTTCTTTTCGGAAGAACAGATTCAGGCCCTGGGAAAAACAGCCTCCGGAAGGTATTTGTATGATGTGAATCATCCGTACAGCGCAGGCGTTCCCGAAGGTTTTGCTTCCTGGGAAGACTGGTGGCGCTGGAGCGTTACGGAATTTGTACGTTCCCTGCACGATTCCATACAGGCTGTAAAACCCTGGGTGCGTCTCTCGCCGGCCGCGCTTGGTAAATACCGCTGGAGCTCCTGGCAGGGATACGGGTCGGTTTTTCAGGATGCCGCTCTGTGGTTTAATGAAGGCTACGTAGACCAGCTTACGCCCATGCATTATCACTGGACTACGGGAGACGGTTTTTATGGAATGCTTACAGCCGATGGCGATCAAAGCTGGGGGTATTATATTCAAAAGGGAATCAGTGCAGGAAGACTATTTTCGGTTGGCCCGGGTTCTTATATCCTCGATGATCAAAACAAATGGGATAATCATAAAGAAATTGTGGACCGTTCACGGACGATTCCCTGGGTTGACGGGTTTCAGTTTTTCAGCTACGGCGACTGGGCAGCCAATGTGTATTGGGAGGAGGCCAAAGAGCTGTTTTTTACGAATAAAACTAAAATTCGGGCAGCTTCATTTTTAAACAGCGATATTCCGGATAGTCCGACCTTAGCCGTAAGCAAAATAGATTCCTTCCATTATCAGTTGGATATAACGCCTCCGGCGGGATTAAGTGACAATCAGTGGTTTGCCGTTTACCGTTCGGAAGATGATACGGCCGATGTTTCCAAAGACGAAATCATCGAAATAAAATTCGGCGCTTCACCTTTTTCGGTTTTGGAAAATTTTGACGGATTTCAGGATTTTAACGGCCGCTACACCTATTTTGCGACCACACTAAACCGTTTTTGGAATGAATCGCCGGTTTCCAATATTCAGATAAGCGATAGTTTGACTTCTTTTGCTCCGGTTGTTGCTTCAACTTATCCCGTAATCGGCGATTCGTTAGGACTTTTCGATGATTTGACAATTCATTTTTCCAAGACGATGAATCCTTCCACATTTGAAAATAATGTAACTGTAAACAACGGTGTGGAAATTGAAAAACTAACCTGGTCGGATAAAAATAAAAGTGTAACCCTTTCTTTTGTGGGCAGCCTTTTGTTTGATACGGAATACACTCTTACTATCAGCGCAGATGTGGAAGACGTGAATGGCAAAAAATTAGATGGCAATGGAGACGGCGGTTCCAGTGAACCGTTTATTTATCAGTTTCATACCTATGCGGAAGACAACCGCAGTCCTGAAATCAGCTTTAGCAATCTGAATTTATCAGATACAACGAAAAGCGTGGATACAAAAGAGGTGTTAACGTTCGTTTTTAACGAATTGCTCGATGCCAATACGATCGCTTCGGAAAATGTAAAAATCTTTCGCGGGGCAAACGAGGTCCCTTCTAAATATAAACTGAATACGTTCGATTATATGTCCGTTTTGTCCATTCAGCCCGAAGAGCCGTTTGGTTCGTTTGTGCCGTATTCGGTTGTATTGGGGCAGGCAATAACAGATACAGCCGGAAATGAACTATCGGACGATATAAATACCGTACTTCGTACAGAACCGTTCATGTATTCCGATGAATTGATAATCGATGAAATGTATTCGGACGCCAGTAACTGGTGGGATCCGGAAGGCAGCGGTTCGACTGTTGGAACCATTGGAGGAAACACAAAATTTTCGTATACGAATGGCTATTATCTGCCGAGTACCGCCAAACCCTATAAAAAGTATTCCGCACATTTGCAGTACGAATGGGATCCGGACGAAAGCACATTTTTATTAAGGGAGTATTGTGCCGGATCGCCGCGCAGTGTCACCTTTGACACAAGTTATACATTGCAAGTCTACCTTTATGGTGATAACAGCGGTAACAAGTTTCGCTTTTCCCTATCCGAAAAAAACGGGCAGGGTTACCCTTTGGAAGTATCCAAATGGGTTACCATCGACTGGATTGGCTGGAAATTGATAGAATGGAAACTAAGCGACCCGACGATGGTGGGCGCCTGGCTGGGTAATGAAATACTGGATGGAGATAACTATACCATCGATAGTTACCAGTTAACCCACCCGGACGGAGCAGATATGACAGGGAATGTTTATTTTAGTAATCTGCGGGCAATTAAAAAGACCCATTTTATTACGGGAATTAACGAAACAACAACACAACCAACGGCGTTTGCACTGGAACAAAACTATCCCAATCCGTTTAATCCGTTAACGGAAATTTCTTTTTCTCTCAGTCAAAGCGGCCAAACGCAGTTGTCGGTTTACAATTTACTGGGACAAAAAGTACGTACTCTAATTAATAAATCATTACCGGCCGGGGCCTACCATTTTAAATTTGACGCCTCTTCTTTGGCCTCGGGAACCTATGTTTATGAATTGAGAAGCAAGAACAAGGTGCTTCGTAAAAAAATGGTGCTTGTCAAATAAGCGAATGGTTTAAATAAATTGTAACAGAAAAAATATGACAGCCGCGGAAGAATATTTCGCGGCTGTTTTTTAGGAAAAAATTATGTCTCTTAAAAAATCGTTTATTTTATTATTTTTAACATTTAGTTATGTTTCGGCGCAAAGTATTTTTCGGTTTAACGAGCCCCGTCCTTTGTTGAGGGCCTCTGACTCCGGTTATGCCATGCAGCCCAGGTGGTCTCCTGACGGGAAGCAAATTGCCTTTGCCGGTTCCAACTACCAGGGGATTTTTATTTATACCCTCGCTAACGAAACGGTACAAAAAATAACGGATGCGCCGTCTGCCGGTTTTGAGTTTAGCTGGTCTCCGGATTCCAAAAGCATCGCTGCCAGGGTTTCAAAATTCGAAAAGGGATTTCGTTTAAACGCCATAAAAGTTTTGGATCTTAAAAGCGGCAAGGCGGAGCTAATTAACAAATTTCAGCCCGGAGCCATGAGCACGCCGCAATGGACTTCGGATAATGTTCATATCCTTTATACGTTTAAAAAACAGTTTAAATTAGCGGTTACTAAAAACGAACCGATTCCATCAAAAAACAGCTCTGCTTCTTTTTCCAAAGCATCGGAGATAATTATTAAACAAACGAATGCACAGGATATAATTCTTAAAACCCTGCCGGGACTGGATATTATTAATCTTGTAGCCTCACCCGACACAAAAAAATACGTTTTTGAAGCGCTGACCGGAAATATGTATGTGATAGACGCCGATGGTGGGAATCTGATTAATCTGGGCCCCGGAGATAGCCCGGCCTGGTCGCCTGATAGTCGGTATATCGTTTACAGTATCACCGAAGATGACGGGCATGTATTTACAAAATCGGATCTGTATATCGTTTCCGCCGATGGCCGTTTTAAACAAAAGATTACGGAAAGCGACAGACTGGAAATGCATCCCGACTGGTCGCCGGACGGAACATCGGTTATTTATGATGATTACAGGGATGGAACTCTTTATATCCTGATGATTAAAGATAAAAGCACAAAAAAGGAATAGGTGTTGAAAATAAAAAACATTGTTTTAGCGACGCTATTTGCTCTGCCTCTTTTACTTCAGGCACAAATCAGCGGTTTAGCCGGATGGGATATTTTTATTGATCCGGGACATAGTAGAAATGAAAATATGCCCAATTTTGACTGGGCGATTTCCGAAGCAAAACGCAATTTGCGCGTGGCTTTGGAACTACGAGAAATGTTGTTGAACGAAACCGATATCGATACGGTTTACCTGTCCCGCGAGAATGATCAGGTTTCGGTATCGCTGTACGATCGGACGCACAAGGCAAATGTACTCGGCGCAAGCTGGTACCATTCCATCCATTCGGATGCCGGCGGGGCCAGCCGAAACAGTACGCTGTTACTGTGGGGACAAAAGAGTGACGGTTCCGAAAAAATCCCCAATGGCGGACACGCTATGTCGGACATTATGATAAATTACCTAACCGACGGTATGCGTACGTATACAGAAAAAGGTTCTATTGGAGATTGTTCCTTTTACGGTTGCAGTTCCGGCGGGCCCTATTTATATGTTAACCGCAACACCAGCATGCCCTCGGAATTAAGTGAAGCCGGCTTTCATACCAATCCGCGCCAAAACCAATTGTTTATGAACAAAGAGTGGCGGCGTCTGGAAGCCCGTACCTTCTTCTGGTCGATTTTGGAATATCATCAAATTGTCCGGCCGGAAGTAAATATTTTATGCGGCCAGGTTTTGGATAGCGATTCGGACAGCCCAATAAATGGCGCGCAAATTTCGGTAGAGGGTCGTGAATATATCACCGATACCTATGCCTCTCTATTTCATCAATACACCGCTGACCCGGATTTATTAGGTAATGGTTTTTACTATCTGGAAGAAGTGTTTGGGGATTCTGTAAAAGTAGTTGTCCACGCCGAAAACTATTATACGGATTCTGTATTCGTAAAAATGAATCACGAATTTTTTACATTTAATGATTTTAATCTTGTTTCAAAAATTCCTCCTTTTATAGTCTCTGCAAATGTGCAGGAAGGCGATACCAGTTTTTCTGTTTTGGATGAGATCGAATTTAATTTCAGCCGTCCGATGAACATAACGACCTTTGATTCGGCCTTTACTATCGTTCCCAATATTCCGGGAACGTTAAGGTGGTTTGATAATGATACCCGGGTGCAATTCCGCTCCGATTCTTTGCAGTTCAAAACAAATTACACGATTACGGTTTCGGCGCAGGCCAAAGACCGTTTTGGGCATTCACTGGACGGCAACGGCGATGGAATAGCCGGAGATAATTACCAGGTTTCCTTCAGGACGGTGTATGATATCTATAGCCCGCAGATCATTGCAAATTATCCCTTGCCGAATGTTCAGAATGTGGAGCGGCAGCCCATTATCCGTATTTTATATGATGAACTTGCGGATAGCGCTTCCGTTAGCGGGGATGTGTTTAAGTTAGAACGGTTTTCGGATAAAACGCAGGTAGGGGGCGTTTTAAAACAATATGATATTGCCGATAGAACCGTGCTTAATTTTTTCCCCTCCGAACGACTTTATCCGGACGAAATTTATGTTACGCGAACCTCTCCCGGAGTAAAAGATCGTTACGGAAACGAAAACACAGATTATAGTTCCTTCTCGTTTGTAACGTTAAACCGGGATTGGAATGCGACGTCTATTTCTTCTTTGGAAGGCGATATCGACACAGACTGGTGGCAGCCGGGCCAAAGCGGCAGCACAACCGGAACCAAATCGTATCCGGGTATTTACCGTTCCCGGGATACGCTTGTGTCGAATTTGCTTTCGCCGGGTAATTCGTCGATGAAAGTTTTTTATGACTGGGATTTATCCAGCGATAGCTGGTTGATTCGCGAATATCTATCCGGAGGAAACGCCCGTAATATTGTATTTGATACTTCGTTTACGTTGCAGAGCTATGTGTTTGGCGACGGCAGCGGTACCCTGTTTCGTTTTGCCATCGATGAAGGCGACAACAATTCCTGGCCTAATCACGAAGTGTCCAAATGGATAAAAATTGATTGGTACGGCTGGAAACTTGTGCAGTGGAACCTGAATGACAAAAGTCAAACAACTAATTGGGATGAGTTGGGCAATGGCATTCTGGATAATGTACGCTATCGTTTTGACAGTTTTCAACTAAGTTATGCGCCGGGTGCGGAAGAAAGCGGCGTTGTCTATTTTGACGATTTGCGGTTAATAAAAGAGGCGCCGGCCACATCAATTGCAGGACGCGAACCGGCGGCCGCACCGTCACAGTATGAGCTTGCGCCAAATTATCCCAATCCCTTTAATCCGCAAACAACAATCCGTTATTCGCTTCCCATACGCAGCCGCGTGGAAATAGCGGTGTATAATTTAAACGGTCAGCTTGTCCGGAATCTGGTAAAAGGGCTAAAGCAGGCGGGTAATTATTCGGTTATATTTGACGGAAGCAGTCTTTCCTCCGGAGTTTACATCTGCCGTATGCAGGCGGGAAGTTTTAGTAAAACACAAAAAATGTTTCTTATAAAATAACAAGATAGGTATTTTATCATGAAGAAATATTTACTGCTTTTTTGGTTGATCGCGTTTACCGTAAATCTAACACGCGCGGAGATTAAATTTTACAATTATTCAACCATGTTTGTTGGCCCGGGAATAATTCATAAAAAAATAGTGGCCCCGCTGGTTCCCTGGACAATCAATGTTCTGGAAATAGATTTAACGAATCCTTTTAATCAAATCGAGACGGTAAAGGCTAAAAACAACATCGTGGGACAGGAACGGACAAGTTCCATGGCCGGACGCAGTAATCACGAATTTCATCAGGTAATCGGGGCGGTAAACGGCGATTTCTACGGCAGCGGCGGCGTACCTCTGACCACTCAGCTGATCAATGGCCAGATGCTTAAAAATCCATATTCGGAATGGTATTCTTTGTCTTTTACGGATCAGGATAAACCGGATATCGGTCAGGTAAGTTTTAACGGTGTTTTACTAACGGCATCCGCCCAAAACACAATCACAGGCGTCAATCAGGATCGCGGAACGGATCAGTTGATTTTGTATAATTCCTTTTACGGCAGTTCCACTGCCACCAATGAGTGGGGAAGTGAAATACTCATAAATCCCATTTCCAATTGGATAGTAAATGATACGGTTTTATGCGTCGTTGAGGCGAATGGAATTAATAATCTGTCGATTCCTGCCGGCAAAGCGGTTTTATCCGGGCATGGCAGCAGCAAAACATTTTTAGATAACAATACGGCTGTGGGAGATACATTAAAAATTGTACTCAATCTTATGCCTTCTCTTTCAGGCCTGATGCAATCCATTGGCGGGAACAGGATGCTTTTACAAAACGGAGTTTATTCCGGCGGAAGCAATACGGATATTCATCCGCGGACGGCTGCGGGGTTTAATGCGGACAGTACGGTTTTATATTTAATGACGGTTGACGGACGGCAGCCGTCCAGCCGTGGTATGAGTTATCGGGAAATAGCAGATTTTATGAAAAGTCTGGGTGCCTCACATGTTATAAATTTAGATGGCGGTGGATCGACGACCATGGTTGTACGCGGCGATATCGAAAATTCACCCTCGGATGTTGCGGGAGAACGCTCGGTAGCCAATGCCTTGATGGCAATTTCCACCGCGCCTGCCGGAACCCTCGATGCCATTCAGGTAGAGCCTGATAATAAGCGCGTTTTCCTGAAAAACAGCATTCAGTTTCAGGCTACCGGCTGGGATGAATATTACAATCCGGTTGCTATTAATACCTCCGAAGTGCAGTATGAGGTAAATCCTTCTCTCGGCAGCATTGCTACGGACGGCCTTTTTGTGGCGGCTAATCATGTTGATAGCGGTTATGTTTATATCACATACAACGGTTTAAAAGATTCGGCTTATGTGTTTATAAAAACCATTAAACAGGTGGAAATAAATCCAACGAATATCGTAACCGATACGATTCAAACCATCCAATTCAGGATTAATCCGACAGACGTGGATAATTTAACGCCGGAAATAGATTTAAGTGAATATACCTGGGAATCTTTAAATCCGGCGGTTGGAACCGTAAACGAAACGGGTGGTTTTAAAGGGCATTCCGAAGGAGAGGTAAAAATTGTTGCCCGTTATTTGGATGCCAGCGATACGGCCGTAGTGAAAGTTGAAATCGGGCAGGGTGTGGGTATTCTGGACTCGATGGACACAACGGACGGCTGGCAGGTGAGTGGCGAGATTTACGATGTGCAGGCAACCACCTTCACCGCGGTTGATACGCCAAGAATCTTTGGAAACCGCGCGTTGGAACTACGCTACCAATTTGTCCGCAATGGCGATGCGCGCAGTTGGATATTTCTGGATACGGATATCCCTGTTTATGGCTTACCGGATAGTATTAAGCTGGATATTAAATCAAATCAAAAAAAACACATTGCAGATATTTTGATAAGTGATGCAAATGATGAGCTTTTTTCAGCATCTACAGGTGTGTTTAATAAAACCAGTCCGAATTACGAAACCTATGCCCTTCCTCTAACGGATTTTAACGCGATTGAACCCGGTTCGGAATTTAACTATCCCATCCGCTTTAAGGCCATCAAAATTAAACTGGGGTACGAAGGCGCGGTTGGCAGTGTAAATCAGGGGACTCTATATTTTGATAATTTAAGAATCGTCTATCCCGATGCCCCAACGACAATTCCAGCGATTAAATCACACACACCCGGTTCTTTGAAGCTGAATCAGAATTATCCCAATCCCTTTAATCCCCGAACGATTATTAATTACGAATTGCCGCTTACCAATGATGTAAAACTAATTGTTTATAACCTGCTGGGGCAAAAAGTACGGACGCTGGTAAACGGCAAAGAGGCGGCCGGAGAACATAGTGTGTTGTTCGATGCCAGCGGTCTTGCCAGCGGCATCTATTTATACCGATTAACCATGCAGAACGGTTTTATTCAGACAAAAAAAATGGTTTTGATACGTTAGAAATATTTTAGTGCGATGGGCGTAAAAGAGCAAAAAAGGTTGTTTTTTATCTAAAATTTAAAATAGCTGTTTCCCTTTTAAAAAAGGGTGTTGCCGTTTCTCTTTTAGCCGCGAATGAACATGGATTTTCGCTCATTAAAGTCTTTAGTGTTTATTGTTTCTTTTGTATAAATTTGTTCGCCTTTATTGGCGCCCTTTTGCGGCAAAACTTCTTTTTGGGTTAGCCTTAAAAAAGGGGGAGCCCCCGATAAAACGAGATGCGGCAAGGGGTGTGAAATTTATTCCGCGCACGGGTATCCGGTTGCACTAAAATTCCTACAGTCTGCGTCGTCAGACGCATCCGCCTGCCGGCGCCAATGGTTATCTGTTAAAAGATGAAAGTCCCAATAGGATTCACGAAGGTATCCAAATGCTTATGGCCGGCGGCGCTCCCATGTCGCCCGTCGATTGTTAAACCTGTTGCGCAATCCGTTTATTGCGGAAGACTCTGTTCACAAGGAAGAATTTGCTTTAACCAAACGGCAAGTGGGCGTTCTGGAACAGTTAAGCCAGGGGGTGGATTACATTCAAATTGCCAAAAATCTGTTTATCTCTCCGGCAACGGTGCGCAAACACATCGAAAATATCTATGAAAAGCTGCATGTGCACAATAAAATGCAGGCCGTACAAAAAGCGTAGCAGCACCGCATTATTTAATTTTGCGATACTAATTGGTTGCCGTGTCTCTTTTTTTTAAAAATTCCACGGACATAGCGGTTTAAATACCTTGGCTATTTTAAAAAAAGGCAGCGCAAAGAAACGAATTAATTGACCGATCCGAATTTTTTAAATTTGTTTTTAATGACAGAAATAATCAGATGCTGGTAGTAAGAGATTTTTTCACTGGTTTTCCAGTACCCTTCGGCGCCCTGGGTAAAGCCGTATTCAAATGCCTTATAAAGAGAAACGATACCTTCGTTTCCGGCCCAGTAGGTTTTTCCTTTGCCCACAAACTGCGCCCGGTGCGCGTCGCTGCTGCCCGTTACGGCGATGCGCACATTGTTCTCCCGCATTTTAGCAATCGCCTGCATATTGTATTTTACACCTTTTCCCGGAACGGCATTAACCACTTCCACCGCGTCGAATGGCACCTCTTTAATCAAATCGCCACAGCCTAAAGTCATGTTAAGAATACGGTCAATCCATTTCGGGGAATAGGGATGGTGGGCAACGGCAATCCCTCCGGCCCGGTGAATCAGATCAACCGTTTCTCCGGCGCTTAATCCCTTGGGAATTTTCTTCATGACAAATAAGGCGCCGATATGACCGTCCCGGCTGGAAATTTCCATGCCCGGAATAACCGCGATACGCAGACGCTTTTCATGAACCAGCCGCCGGGCTTCCCGGGCGCCGTCAATTTCATCATGATCGGTAATGGCGATGGCGTCTAATTTTAAGGAAAGCGCCTGTTCGAGTACCCTGGCCAATAGGTCGCCGTCGGACCATTGTGTGTGTATGTGCAGATCGGCTGTGTTTTGTAAGGTAATATTTTTCTGGCCGGAAATACCTAATAAACGCAGGCCGGGTAAAAATGATTGTTCGTACGGCGTCGGTTTCCACACATCCAAATCTTCTACCGCTTCGTAATCATCCTGAGCCGTCTCTTCGTAATGGCTCAGGTTTTTTAGATCGCGCTCGATGCGGTTAAAATCGGGTTTTTGTTTTTCTAATGTCATGCCGTCTTTTTAGCGATTTCTATAGATTGTATTTCATTGCTTAAATATTAATTTACTCCATTTTATACTATGAAGTACTTAAAGTAACTGAAGAGATTAAAAAATTGTAGCATATAATTAGAATCCGGTTTTATAACTAATACTCTATTCGTCAAAATAATCAGAATCTATTTTTTTTACTTCATAATTTGACTGAGTTGATAATCCAACATTAAATTCAAACATTAAATCAGTAAGTTTTTCTCCATCAATTAAAATGATTTTATGTTCAATGCTTGATATGAATTCATAAGCACTCTTTGGGAAAGTTGAAGTTGAAATAAAAATCCCTTTCCTTGCTTTCTTTGACAATAACGCACCTGCAAAATCTCGAATTTCTCTAACGGGTACTGTATTGTTCCATCTTTTCGCCTGAATATAAATTATATCAAGTCCTAATTTATCTTCTTTTATTATTCCATCTATTCCCCCGTCACTAGATTTCCCAATTGCCTTCCCCGCGTCTATCCGGGAGCCACCGTATCCCATTTTTATCAATAAGTCAATGACTAAGTTCTCAAAGAAAAAAGGGCTACAACTTTTAATTGTATCTAACAAATCACGTGACAAATCAAATTTTAATTTTTGGTAAGCATATTCAAGAGATTCTTCCGGTGTTTCTTCAGTTTCTATAGTTTCCTTTTGAGAGTCTTTGGCGTCAGATTCATTCTTTTTTCTTATCGAAATTGTAAAATCTCTAAAATCTTTAAAATTCTCTAAATCTTTAGTTCGTAAATCTATGGGGTTAGTTTTTAGAAAATTAACCCCCTGTTCTGTTATTTGATGCGTCCCTCTTTTTTCAGATTTTAAAAGTCCCGCTTTTGTTAGATAAAATCTTGCCCAGCCAACCCTGTTATCAAAAATAGCTTGGTTTCCACTTGGTAAAAGTTCTTTTTTTTCTTCATCGGTCAATTTGAAGTGTATTGCCAACGCATCTATTACTTCTCTAAATTTGTGAACTTCATTATCACTTGTCAGTTTTAATAGAGGAAGCATTATTGTTTGATAATCAGGTATCATATTATTCTCTTTGTTTCATTCTCGAATTTTGAGTCTTTCTAATCTTCGCCTATAAAAGGTGAACCTTAAAAATATATTGTACAATATTAAAATTTATCGGGCCGAAAGTTTAATTTTTGCCGTCTGTTCTTTTCCTGCCCGCAGGTATTTTACTGTCACTTCATCACCCGGTTTATATTTTTTTAAGACGCCGGCGTAATCACGCAAGGTTGCTATATTGTTTTCTCCAAGCTGGATAATAATATCGCCTTTTTGCAGTCCGGCCTGCGCCGCCGGAGAATCCGTTCCGGTGTCGGCAATGCGTACCCCTTTGCCTGTATAGCTGAAATCGGGCATACTGCCGGTGGTAACGGAGCGGCTGCCGTCGCCTGTTTTACGACGCGCTGCCGGATGTTCGGAAACTCGTCCGCTAAAAGGCATCGGGGTATCGCGTTCGGCGAGATATACGATGGCTTCGCGGGTGAAAGCGGCGGTTTTGACCAGTCCGGACGGGTCAATTTTATCGACCGTGTCGGTCGGCCGGTGGTAGTCGCGGTGCGCTCCGGAAAAAACCTGTACGGCCGGAATGCCGAAGGCGATAAAACTGCCCTGGTCGCTGGCATCGAGGGGCTGGGTAATCATTTCCGATTCGACTCCGGTTACGTATCCTGCGCCCATAAAAATAAATTTCCAGTCCCGGGCAGTGCCGCTGTTTAGTACCATTAATTTGTTTTTACCCAGTCGACCCACCGTATCGAGATTAATATTACCGATTACTTTCTTAACCGGGTATTTCCGATAGTGTTTTACATAGTAAGCCGAACCAACCAGTCCGCTTTCTTCGGCGGTAAAAGCGACAAAGACAATGGTGCGCTGCGGGTTTCCTGCCCCGGCCATAATCCGGGCAAGCTCCAGCATGACGGCAATTCCGCTGGCATTGTCGTCTGCTCCGGGATGAATTTTCCCTTCATCGCCTCTGTGCACATCGGGCCAGCCCAACCCGAGATGATCGTAGTGCGCGCTGACTACCACGGATTCTCCCGCCATTTTAGGATTTGTTCCCGGAAGAACAGCGATGATGTTTTTGACGGTTCCTTTGTCGCCGTTGGCATTTACAACGGTCTGCCAGGATTGATAATAGCTGCCGTCGTCGGCGCCCGGTTTAAGACCGGCTTTCATAAATTGGTCGGCGATGTAATGGGCGGCCTGATCCAATTCCGGCGTGCCCAGTCCGCGGCCTTTTAGTTTTTTATCGGCCAGGAAACGAATCGTTTGCATCATACGATTAGCGGAAAATACCGGCGCTATCTGAGCCAGAGCGGGACGTTTTTTTAGATGTGGTTTTGGCTCCCCGGAGAGGGCAAGCTGAAAGGTTAACGGAGAATTTACGGCCGGCCACTGTCCTTTGGCGATATTGGCGGGTTCATTTCCTTCAAAAGCGAGATAGCTGTATTTGCCGTAATGGGGCAGTTTACGCGCCAGTCCTGGCACGGCTTCGTCCGTTGCGGCGGTTAACCAAACAACAACCGAATTCGGATTATTCGGATGACGTACCGATACGATGACACTGTTTTGATTTGTAGAAAGGGTTGTCTTTCCCAATGTGATTTTTTCACCGGCTAAATTGGCCGGGTAATCGGAAAGGCCTTTTTCCACTATCGGGCGGAATTTATTTTGAAGGCCAAACAGCCACACGGCTCGATCTTCGGGAAGCGTTTTAAGGTCATGATCGGTCTTTATTTCGATTTGTTTGGAGGGATCGTTAGACCAGAGTTTTGCCAGTCGACGGTAACGATTCTGTTCTGCTTTGGAGGCCTTGCCGGGTATTAGCATTAATAGTTTACCTGCGCCGAAAATCTTAGAAAGGGATGGCGGAATTTCATTTGGGTGCAGCCGACGGAAGAGCTGGAACTGGGGATCGATTTGTAGTAGCAACGGCTTGTTATCGAAATTAAGCGTGTAGCTTTGCTGCCGTTTTTTTAATTCGAGCTTTCTAATCACGGTCTTATCGGTAAAGGTGACGGCCACGGGAACCTGCAGGGTAAACGGTTCTTCCGTCTGCACCTGCGCCAGGGTGAACGACAAAGAATAGCCCGTGGAGATAGGTTCCCGTTCCACGGCGGAAAGCCGCAGTTCCGGCGCTCCGGTACGGCTGACCCACTGTTTGAAAAAGGCTTTAAAATCTTTTCCGGTCACCTGTTCGGCGGCCAGACGAATATCATCAAAAGAAGCGAAGCGGTATTTATTTTGGCGGTAAAAGGTCTGCATCGATTTTACAAAAGCCTCGTCCCCGATCTGGTCGCGCAGCATATTAAACAGCATCATGGACTTACCGTAGCCGATAGCTTCGGTAGAGGCGCTGGTGCGGGATAGAAATTTGCTAAGAGGGAAATCATTTTCCGGCGTCACGTAATCGGTGTATTTTTGCAGCGTCGAGCGGCGGTAATTGTCGCCCTGGCCGCGTTGTTCTTTAATTAAATGATCGGCCATATAAACGGTTAGGCCTTCACACCAGTTACCATGTTTAAAATCCACATAAGCGCTGTTGCCCCACCAGTTATGCAAAAGTTCGTGTGGGTAAGAAGAATTCAGGATAAACGGAAAACGAATAATTTTTTCACCCAGCAGGGTAAAAGAGGGCATGCCGTAGCCGGTTTCCCAGAAATTTTCCACCAGCGCAAATTTGGCAAAGGGGAAAGGCCCCACCAGTTTGCGGTACATTTCCAGATACTGGGCGGTGGTTTCCAGATATTTATTGGCCAGCGTTTCATCCGGGGTGCGCAGGAAGGCCATTACGTCAACGGAACCCGCCGGTTTGAGATATTCGGTAAACTTGGCGCCGATTAAAAATACTTCTTCCATCGGTTCGGGTGAATCCCAGGTCGTGATTCGGCGGTTGTCTTTCAGCTCGTGCCGGGTGCGCCGGCCCTGACTGACGGCATCCCAGCCGGCCGGAAGAGATACCGTTAGTTCAAAGGAAATTAGGTTTTCATTAAAAAAGGGAATCCATGCGCTTGCCCCGGCCAAATAGACGCCCTGGGTATCGATGATCCCCGGCGAGGTGGAAAAACCGCGGGCGTATTCTTCACCGATTTGCTGAATAGGGTTAAAGATCGTCCCGCCGTATTTTAAAATAATATTTAGTGGTTTTCCCATTGTGACTTTTGCTTTAAGCAGATATTTATTCTGTTTGATACGGGCGGCAACTTCCGGGGCTTCCTGATCCATCCCCAAATCTTTCGACAAGGCGTTCTCTTTGAGCAGGGAAACGCTAATACCCGGTGAGGCGGATTTAACGGTGAGGCTGTTGTTCAGGAAAAAGGTCAGTTCCTGAGCCGCCTGTTCGGCCGGAATTGTAATGTGATCCGTAACTTCGATGGATTTCTTCGTCGGTTGTACAACAGCGCTGAGCTTGTGGTGAATGCCACTGACCTGCCCGTAAAGCAGGCTGCCGGCAAATAAAATTAGGATGAAGAAAGAACGTTTTAACATTTGTTTATCCTTTTTACTAATAAAAACGCATTTTATCGCAGAGAAAAAATAAAAATATCTTGCCTCTGTATAAAAACTATTTTTAATACAATTTCTATTTCTGAGTCCAGTCTAAAAAAACATAGCCACCGATTTCCACAGAAAGCCACCGATTGTTTTTATTGAAATTACATTGAATAGATTCGTGTAAATTCGTGGTTTTTATAGTGACCTCATTTCTTCTAAAGCGTAGCGTTTTACTTTGCGAATCCTTTGTGGATTCGTAAAGATTGTTTCGCTCACGTTTCATTCTCTTTACGAACCTTTAAAAAGCGCGTAAAGGATTTTACCTCTCTAACGTACTACAATTTGAACGGGATTTTTAACGGTCATATATTTTTTTGCGACCCTTAGCACATCCTCCAGTTTTACGGCTTTAAGCTGCTTTAAAAAATCGCTATCGTATTGACTGTCGTTATGAAAATACAGCGAGGTTCCGAGATAGTAGCCCTGATTAATACTGGACAGTCGTCGGAACATCATCCGACCCAGATACATATTGACGGATTTCTCTAAATCTTCTTTTGTTACGTCTTGTAATATCTTTATATCAAAAAAATCCGGATATTGAGACGTTAATACATCCACATTTTGCGGACGCGTTCCCTGTTCTATATAAAAAAGCGCGCGGTTGTTTGTTTCCTGAATCCCGGCGCGCATATGGTAAGCCATGCCCTGTTTTTCACGGATATCAAAAATAATTTTATCGGCTAAAATAAGCGAAAGCGCTTTTAGAGCCGCCCTATCCTGCTCGTTTACGGTTTTACTGAACCCCCAAAACAGATAAGAACGTTTGCCGCCACCCTGCTCGTCTATCGTTATCGGGGAAGAATGCAATTGCAATGTTTTAACATAGGGTTTTAACTCTTTTTTAAACGGTTTTCCGCTTAAGCCGGAAAACAGCGTTTGTATGGAATCCGGAGTTGCTTTCGAAACCACGGAAACGATGATATTTCCTGCCTGAAAATATTCCCTGGCGAAGGATAGTAAATTTTTGTAGGTAAGTTCAGGCGCATTGTCATCAAACGGTGAAGCTTCATACAGATATTCTTTATAATACTGTTTGAATTGTTTCTTTGCCGGATCACTACCCATCCTCATGGAATTGTTCCGGCTAAATTTGGCCATTGCTTTGGCAAATTCCTTTGGGGTGGGCGTAAATCCGTTCATCTGCTTGTTCAGATACCCAATCACCCCGGGAATATCATCGGCCAGCCCTTCCACACGGATATATCCGAAATCGGGATTCAGGTAAATATCATCCATAGGCAGATAGGCGTTGTCGTTCACTTTAAAAGTAAGTCCAAAGCGGTTACTGAATTTTTGATTTTTTTCCGTTTTCATCCGTTGACCAAAACACTCGTGCAGTATTTTTGCGATATCTTTACCGTATTTTGTTTCAAACGGCGCTTTGTGTTTAAACAGATAGTGAATGGCAAGTAAATCGCTGGCTTTATTCTGGCGGGCAATTAATGTAAGGCCGCTGTCAAAATGGTTGAATAGCTTTGCTTTTGCAAGTGTTTTTTCTGTTTCGGCGTTTTCTTTTTGCGATGGAAGCTGAAACACAACGATTGGCTCTGCCTGAATGGTAAAGGAGTTTAATCCCTTCGCGGCAGGCCAATAGTCATTTCCGGAGTAAGAATCCAGAGCTGCTTCAAATCCGTTTACGGCAATATAATGCGCATTGAAAATACCAAACATATGTGGTTTTTCGATATTCTTATAAAAAGAGGTTCGTGTTTTGGCGGCATCCGCTTCCACTACCTCTTTATCAAACTGAAAATTTTTTCTATTATTTAATTCTTTGTGAAGCGCCGCAATAAGTGGTTTATCGTTTTCATCAGAATGTTTCAGTTTTAAAGTGGCCTGTACGAAACTTTTTACCGGCGTTTGACGGGTTGTGATGTGTACGGACTTTACCTTATCGGACAATGACTCCTGCAGTTTTTCGGCAATCGTAGAGAGCTTTTTATCCAGAAGTTCAAAAAACGTTACGCTGTGTTTTCCGGGTAGCTCATAAAAGCATTCCAGTAAAGGGTCTTTTCCATCATAAAAGCGATGGAATAGTTGCCCGCTTTCGGGTGCTTTTAAATGTGTTTTATCAAATCCGGTACTCCACCCGGATACTGCGCTGTGATACACTAATCCCGGCGCTTCTTTGCCATAAATATTACGAACCATTTTTAGCATTCGGGCGCTGTCGAAATGACCGATGACACTCATTAGCATATTGTTTGGCACATAATTGTTTTTATAGAACTCAAACACCTCGTCGCGATCCATATGTTCGATGGTGGCATACGTACCCAGCGTAGGCAGCGAAAGCGCATGTCCGTTATATAAAACGGAAATTACGTTACGTTCGGCCTGTTCGTCCGCATCGGCCAGCGATTTGGATATCTCTTCCAAAACAATGCCCTTTTCTTTTAGGAATTTTTTCTCGGGAAGGGTGGAATGGAAGAGCATATCGGCCTGAATCTCCATTCCCTGACGGATATTTTCGGTAGGCGTAACCATCATGAAATTGGTGTAATATTCCGAAGTGTTGGCATTGTTGTAACCGCCAGCCCGGTCAGTATCATCATAAAGCTGTTTTTGAGTGCGGCTGGTGGTGCCGTTAAAAAGCAGATGTTCCAGCATATGGCTCATCCCGCTGCTGGCAAATGTTTCGTACGCCGAACCGACCTTTACGACAACGTTTACGCCTACCATGGGCAAGGCCGGATTTTCGATCAGTAACACCTGCATGCCATTATCCAGCAGATGAATGGAAACGCCTTGTGGCAGGCTTTGGGTTTTTCCGGAAAACGGACTGAATAAAAACAAAGCCGTAATAAAAAATATAGAAACGCGTATTTTTGAAAAAAACATCTATCTTCTCCTTATATGAAATAATTTGATACAATGAAATTGGAAATTTGTTTCATTTGCAATTGTAACAGAATGTAACGTTTTTTTGCCGATTCGATCAGATGTCTTACACCCGTTAATACGCAGCAAATAAATGAAAATAAAGATTAATAAAATGAAAGTAAAATTTATTGAGAGTCATTAAAATAACGGGCTTTATGTCGATTCGCATGGGTAATAGGAAATAAAAAAAATATAACCACTGAATTACATAATGCCAGAAGCGGACAGGCCGAAAATCCATTTTAAAAGACTACCGATTTTTCTGTGTCTGCTTTTAAACAGGCTTTAAAAGGTTTTGGTCAATATGTGCATCCACTATAAAAGCCGCTAATTTTGCGAATTAACGCGAATATTTTTAACCGGGCATTAAAAAACGAGCATCCTGTCTGTGAATCCGTGTAAATTCGCGGCATTTTTTTTAAAGAATGTTGCCCAAATAATACGTATAACGCCAAAACCATATTTTAAAACATCTAAATAAAGATCGCTTTATTTATTCCGATACTCCGTTAAAGTGTCTTAACAAATAGGTATAAAGCAGAAAAGACCCACTCCTTTTTTAATAAATGAACCTGAAAAGCAGGTACCCTTATGTATTGTAGAATTCAAGATATTAAATTGCGCTTCGCGCGGTCATGTTTCAATACGTGGTTTATTCTATTTTTAATGTTCGTTTTACCGTCGATTTTGATAGCGCAAAAACCTAAAATCACCTTCCGCCAAATTACCCAGAATAACGGACTTTCGCAAGCATCGGTTCATAAAGTATACCAGGATTACCGGGGATTTATGTGGCTGGGCACCGAGGACGGGTTAAACCGCTATGACGGTCGTTCGTTTAAGGTTTACAAAAACAACAACGACGATGAAAACAGTATCAGCTACAATCACACCAATGCCATTTATGAAGACAAATCTAAAACGTTGTGGATAGGTACCGTTGGCGGGGGGCTAAATAAATACAATCGTGAAAAGGATAATTTTATACGTTTTAGATACGATAAAAAAGACAGCTCCAGCCTGAGTAACGATTTTATTTATTCGATTGTGCAGGACGAAGAGAACTGTTTATGGATTGGAACTGATTTCGGGTTAAATAAACTGAATCCCAAAACAGAAAAAATGACCCGAATTTATGCCGGCAAGGCAAGCGGGTGGAATCTAAGCGGGAATAAAATAACCGTTACCTATATCGATAACTCCGGCCGGTTATGGGTTGGAACCGCCGGTAACGGGCTTAACCGTCTCGATCCCGGGAGTCATAAATTTATCCAATATACATCTGCCCGGTCGAAGCGCAATACCCTCTCTAACAACACGGTACTGAGTATTATGGAAGATAAATCCGGCCTCTTATGGATTGGCACGGAATCGGGTCTGAATACGTTTGATATCAAAACAAATACATTCAGACAGGTAAAAATAGTTTCCGGCGAAGGGAAAAATCTCAACCATATCCGGGTAGCGGATATGCATCAGGATAAAAACGGAATTATTTGGATTGCGGCGGACGGAAGTGGTTTACTACGTTATGATCCGAAAACAAAAATATTTTACCAGTACACATCGGATCAAAATGATCCCGAGAGTTTGGTTGACAATCATGTCTATTCTATCTTCGAAGATACTTCCGGTATTTTATGGGTCGGTACCAGCAGCGGGCTGAGTCGCTACGATACGGCTGGGAAGAAATTTAAACATTTCCGTGCCAAGAAGAACAATCCGGGCAGTCTAAACGCTAAAGTTGTTTTTTCTATTTTTGAAGACACAAACGGTATCTTTTGGATCGGTACTTACGGAGGGGGCTTAAATCGCTGGGATAGGCAGCATAATGTTTTTGAGCACTTTATGTTTGATCCGGCCAATCCGCAAAGTGTGAGCAGTAATAAAATACGTACCATATTTCGTGATCACAAGGGTGTTTTATGGGTCGGAACCGAAAACGGACTCAATCAATTTAACTATAAAACAAAGAAATTCCGCCGTTTCTATCACGACCCCGAACATCCGGGCAGTTTAAGCAGTGATTTTATACGCGTGATTTATGAGGATTTGCATGGAAATCTTTGGATAGGTACAACAGACGGATTGAATTTATATCTGCGGGACAACGATCGTTTTATCCATTTTAAACACGACCCTGCGGATTCGACCAGTATCAGCAGCAGCTATATTTATGCCATAACGGAAGATACCTATGGTGAAATGTGGGTTGGCACTATTCACGGATTAAATAAATTCGATCCGGACCACGGTCGTTTTATCTCTTTTTTTGCAAAAAGAGGCGACTCCCAATCACTGAGTAATGATGAAATTTTATCCTTGTATCCCGCTGAAAACGGAGTGTTATGGATTGGAACCGCCGGTGGTTTAAACCGCTACGATACTAGCGAAAATAGTTTTTCGCATTTTGACGAACAAGACGGGATGCCGAATACGCTGGTATTTGCCGTTCTGGGCGATGCGCATGGCTGTATCTGGCTGACAACGGCAAAAGGGATAAGTCGTTTTGTTCCTGAAACAAAAGTATTTCGAAACTACGATATTTCGGACGGTCTGCAAAACAACGAGTTTAATTTGGGCGCACGATGTAAAAGCAGTTCCGGTGAGTTTTTATTTGGCGGGATTAACGGTTTTAATGTGTTTTACCCGGATAGTATTAAAGACAATCCTTTTATTCCGCCGATTGTAATTACCGATTTTCAGCTGTTCAACAAATCGGTGGTTGTTTCGGACAAAGAAGAGGGACGGCATATTTTAACCAAATCCATTACCGAAACAGATACGCTGATTCTTTCGTACACCGATCAGGTGATTGCCTTTCAGTTTGCGTCGCTACATTACTCTTCACCGGGGAAAAATCAGTATGCCTATATTTTGGAGGGTTTCGAAGATCGCTGGAATTACGTGGGTAACCGTAATTTTGCCAATTATACAAATCTGCCGCCGGGAGAATATACGTTTAAAGTTAAAGGTTCAAACTCGGATAATATCTGGAATGAGCATCCGGCTTCACTGGTAATTATTGTTACGCCGCCTTTTTGGCAAACAGCCTGGTTTCGTCTGCTTGCGGTCGTCATCCTTTTATCGGCAGTGTTTTCGGCTTATAAAATTCGCACGAAAAATATTCGTGAACGAAACCTCGAACTAAAGCGGCAGGTAGATGAGCGCACCCGGGAATTGCAGAATACCAATGATGAACTGAAATATGAAATAAAAGAACGCGAAAAGGTGAAGCTGGCTCTTGATGCCAGCGAAAAACGCTTTCGCAGTATTTTCGAGAATTCGACCATTGGCCTGTACCGCACCACGCCCGATGGGAAAATTCAGTTGGCCAACCCGGCCCTAATCCATATGATGGGTTATACAAGTTTTGAGGAATTATCCCGTTTAAATTTGGAAGAAAATAAAAATGAATTTTTCGAATTCCGTTCCAAATTTCGTGAAAAGCTGGAAAAAGACGGTGAAGTGACCGGCTGGGAAGATATCTGGCATCGGCGCGATAAAACGAAAATATACATTCGTGAAAGCGCAACTTTAATTAAAGACGAAGAAGGTCATCCCCTTTACTATGAGGGAACCGTAGAAGATATTACAGAACAAAAATTAACCAAACAGTATCTCATAAAAGCCAAAGAGGAAGCCGAAGCGGCAACACGGGCCAAGAGTGAGTTTTTGGCCAATATGAGCCATGAAATCCGGACGCCGATGAATGGAGTGATTGGCATGACCGGTCTGTTGCTGGAAACCACGCTTACAAATGAACAGCGTGATTTTGCCAACACCATACAGGTTAGCGCCGATTCGCTGCTCGCGGTGATTAACGATATCCTGGATTTTTCTAAGATTGAAGCCGGTAAGCTGGATATGGAATGTATCGATTTCGATTTACGCAATACAGTGGAAGATATTTCCAATGTTCTGGCATTTAAGGCCTATGATAAAGGGTTGGAACTGGCCTGTCTGATATACCAGGATGTCCCCAGTTTGCTGATGGGTGATCCCGGCAGACTACGCCAGATATTAACCAACCTGGTAAACAATGCCATAAAATTTACCGCAAATGGCGAAGTGGTTATCCGCGTACAAGCAGTACAAGAATCGGAGAACGAAACAGAGCTTCGCTTTGAAATATCGGATACCGGAATCGGAATTTCCAAAAAACAGCAGAGCCGTCTGTTTAAATCCTTTTCACAGGTCGATGCCTCCACGACCCGAAAATACGGCGGAACCGGTTTGGGATTGGCCATTTCCAAGCGGTTAACCGAAATGATGGGCGGACAAATTGGAGTGTTCAGCAACGAGGGCAGCGGTTCTACGTTTTGGTTTACAGCAAAATTTGAAAAACAAAAACAAACCTCCCGGCATAAAGCGTTTAAACCGGCTGATGTCAGCAATCGGTACATTTTAATTGTGGATGATAACAAAACCAACCGTTTTGTTTTGCGGGAGCAACTCACTTTTTTCGGCTGTACGTTTGATGAAGCGTCAAACGGCGTTACCGCGCTGGAAATGCTGAAAAGCGCCAAAGCGGAGGGTAAACCTTTTGATATAGCCATTCTCGATATGCAGATGCCGGAAATGAACGGAAAAACTCTGGGTAAAAAAATAATGGCCGATCCGGAACTGAAGGATACTATCCTGATTATGCTTACTTCAATCGGTGAACGCGGCGACGCCGCCCGGATGAAGGAGATCGGTTTTTCGGCCTATCTGACCAAGCCCATAAAACAATCGCAGTTACTCGATTGTTTAGCCGTCGTAATCGGCAAAAAAACAAAAACGGTCAAAGCCGAATCCGATACCATAGTTACCCGGCACACACTTTCCGAATATAGTCGTCAGAAGATAAATATCTTACTGGCTGAAGATAATATGATCAATCGTAAAGTGGCTGTGCGTCTGCTGGAAAAGATGGGCTTTAATGTGGATACGGCAGAAAACGGCAAAGAAGCGGCGGCTGCGGTGGAAACGATGTCGTACGATGTGGTTTTAATGGATGTGCAGATGCCGGAAATGGATGGCTTTGAAGCCACTGCCAAAATTCGATCTTTAGAAAAAGGAAAGGGCGGGCACCTGCCCATTATTGCCATGACGGCGCATGCCATGAAAGGCGATAAAGAACGCTGTCTTGCCGGTGGAATGGATGATTATGTATCAAAGCCTATCTCAAAAGAAGAACTTCAGGCAGCGCTTGTGAGACAGATTCCTAAATTACAGGCGTAGCTTAAGCGTTTACACCGTCGGCTCATACTGTTGCAAAAAATATCCGCTTGACCGCAAATAATTAATATTTTTCTCTTCCCGAACGAATATTTAATTAGCAGATGGAATTTTGCAATCTGTCCCGGAATTGGTTAAAATAAAAATATCCGTATTTAATGGGGAATCGTACCTCACGGTTCCGAATATTTAAAATTATTATGGTTAGGATAAAAAAGATGAAAAGGATTTTCACACTTACGTTTTTGCTGTTAAGTGTTCAGTTTAGCGTAGCTCAGACGCTATATCCGGAATTAACCGGACAAGCCTTAATCGAGCAGTTAAGAGCCGACTATAAACCCGTCCATGTACTCGGTTACGATACTGCCCGCGACACCATGTTTGCAGTTATCGATAATCACAATAATTACGTGACCTGTGTTTATACCGGTTATACAATTTATATCGATCCGGCTCAGGACCCCAGTACGGCCGCTTATAATCAGGACATGAATACCGAACATACCTGGCCGCAAAGCAAAGGGGCCGATACCGGCAATGCCAACAGTGATTTGCACCATCTCTATCCCTGTCGGGCGCAGACGAATTCCTCCCGCGGGAATGACCCTTTTGCCGAAATTAACGATAATGTAACGGATAAATGGTGGCGGCTGGATTATGATCAAACAACCATTCCGACCTCTTATATTGATGAATATAGCGAGAAAGACAATAACGGTTATTTTGAACCGCGGGAAGACCATAAAGGGAATGCCGCACGTTCCGTTTTCTATTTTTATACCATGTACAAAGAGCAATCGGATACCAATTTTTTTAATGAACAGAAAGAAACACTGCGGCAATGGAATTTGCTGGACGATGTGGATCAGGCCGAGCTGGACAGAAGCGCTCTCGTTGCCACTTACCAGGACGGCAAAGAGAATCCGTTTGTTTTAGATACGACTCTTGTGCGTCGCGCCTATTTTACAGGCAGCAGCGGCGGAAGCGGTAGCGGCGGCGATACGACGGCAACCGGTGAGGCCGGGGATATTATTATTACTGAGATCATGCAGAATCCTTCCGCCGTATACGACTCCGAAGGTGAATGGTTTGAAATTTATAATACAACATCAGCCGCGATTGATATAAACGGCTGGTACATCCGCGATAATGATACGGATAGTCATCAAATTGCAAACGGTGGTCCGCTGCTTGTTCCGGCGCAGGATTATTTTGTGCTAAGCCGAAACGGAAATAGCGCCACTAATGGCGGCGTAACGGTAGATTACGAATATTCCGGCGTCGACTTAGGTAACAGCGGTGATGAGATTGTATTGTTCGCTGCGGACGGCACAACGGAAATCGATCGCGTTGAATATGACGGTGGCTCAAATTGGTCGGATCCGACCGGAGCTTCCATGTATTTTACCGGACAGGTTGCCGATAATAACAACGATTATTCCAACTGGTCTACCTCTCAGATTCCTTGGGATGGCAGCGCAGGAGATGCCGGCTCACCCGGATATGGCGATATTGCGGCGGAAATTGCGGACAAGGATTTGAATACTCCCGTGGACTATGTTTTACGGAATTATCCCAATCCCTTTAATCCGACAACAATTATTAATTACGAATTACCAATTACCAATTACGTGGAGTTATCCGTTTTTAATGCGTTAGGTCAGAAAGTACGGACACTGGTGCACGGGCGGAAGGCGGCGGGAAAACATTCGGTTGTTTTCAATGCCGATGGCTTGACCGGCGGCATTTATTTTTATCATTTGCGGACGAACAGCGGAATTTTTTTGACACACAAAATGTTACTGCTTAAGTAGCAGAGACGGATATCGTAAAGATAGATTCCAATCCATACAGATGGGTTCTATTCCTCTCCGATGGATATTGATAAAGGTTCAAGTTGTTCCGAATACTCCGTTGTACCGATAAATCGGTATTTTTAACTTAGGGCGGGGCTGTTCATTTAACGCAGTCGTTGAAAAAGGGATGCTTTTGCACCCTTTTTTCATATCCGGATTTCATACTGCTGTATCGTAATTAAAACAGATTTATTAAAGAGAGGACAACATGAATCAGACCGATAATACCGTATTTCGCAAGGATTTCTTCAGTCGTGTAAAACCTATCAAATTAATCGATCCGCTGGCAGTTGCTTTAGGCGCTGTTGAGGCGGGTGAAGAATTTTACTATCATTACACCGATTTGGTGAAGATGAGCGGACACTCCTGTCCGGCTGTTTCGGGCGCATTTAAAATAACCGAAATTGCACTTGCGGAATTGTACGGAGATGATATCCCTGTGCGGGGGGATATCCGTGTGACCGTTAAAGGCGCTGCAGACCATGGCGCTAACGGTCCGATCTCACAGGTTATTTCCGTTATTACCGGGGCCGCAGACAGCGCCGGTTTTAAAGGCTTGCAAGGAACGTTTAGTCGTTATAAATTACTGTCTTTTGATGAGGAGCATCCGCCGCAAAAAGGTCTCACGGCCGAGGCCGAGTTTACGCGGATGGATACAGGAAAGATAGTAACGGTACAATATAATTCCGGTCTGATTCCGGGAAGCCCGGAAATGATGCAGCTAATGCCGCTGATAATTAGCGGGAAGGCTTCTGCAGAACAGCAACATCAATTTGGCGATCTCTGGCAGGGACGGGTTGAGCGCGTACTGTTAGATCCACCGGAAGGCGTTTTTACCATTATTGCCGAATCATAAAATTGTTTAAATTGGTTTAGAATTAATAATGAAAGAAGAAAAGATGATTCACAAGTATAAACCGGGTGTTTCCCGGAGGTGGCTCTTATTGCTTTCCGGAATAGTCTGGAGCGGAACGGGAATTTTACTTAATTTCTTTGCCTACCGCTGGATTCCGGAGTTAACCGTTTTTCAGTTTGAAATCGATGTGGTTGCGGGAATTATTTTGGGTACGATCATTGCCTATTTCGGATTTAGCCTTGTAGCTAAAAAAAATATCAGACGTATTCTGGATTATTCCGGACGGGTTTGCGTGTTTGCCTTTCAGGAATGGAAATCATACATCCTGATTGCAGTGATGATGACCATGGGAATTTATATGCGCACTACCGGACTGATTCCCAAATTTCTGCTGGCGCCTGTTTATATCGGAATCGGATTGGCGCTGTTTTTAACCAGTTTTCTATATTATAAAATCTTTTCACAAGAAACTACAAGCTGACAAAACATTATTTTTTACTACAAAAAAAGCCGTTCCGAATTATTGGAACGGCTTTTTTTGTTTTATAGGCTGGCAATACAATTCGGAAATCAGGAATAGCGTATTCAGCAAATCAGAATTATTTCTTTCCCTGTACAAAACCATTGCTAAATAAGCCACCCCGAAAACGGGAGGGCTATATTTTAGCGCATTAATATCATTTTCTTAACCTGCACAAAACCATTGCCTGTATTTAATCTTAGGATATACACGCCGCTTGCCAATCCTTGCGCGTTAAACGTAAGCGAATACCGTCCGGCGGCTTGTTTTTTATTTACCAGCGTTCGTACTTTTTGCCCCAATGCATTATAAACGGTTAGTTTCACAGAATTGGTAATTGGTAATTCGTAATTAATAATTGTTGACGGATTAAAGGGATTGGGATAATTCTGATGCAAGGCAAATTCTTTTACCGTTTGCCCGTTTTCTTCAATGGCCGAAACGGAATTGGCTGCCGTTACATCGTCGATTCCCCAGCCCCAGCCGTTTGTATTGGCGTCTGCAAACAGTTTAAAACGGAAATGAACATTCGTATCTGTGGCATAAAAAGCGGTTAAATCAATTAAATGATCCCGAAACATGGCTTCGTTACCATCGCCCGCGTTATCATAAGCAGATTGCCAGGCGGCATCAAAACGGCAATCATACGGTTCAATTAAAACAGTCCAGTTATCACCGTCGTCGGAACTTTCTACGGTAACATAATCATAAAATCCGGCGTCGCCGTATACCGACCCGGATTCGCCCGGTTCCACAACGGCAACATCACGGTAACTTAGCGAAGCGCCTGTTTTAATGGTTACAGGTGTTCCCAAATAAGCAATAGCCGTTTGGGCGTCGGCGTAGGGATGTGCAGAGTTTAACAGAGCGGTGGTAAAACCCGATTGGGAAGAAGCGTTCAAATCGCCGAAAAAAGTTGTTTGCAAGTCGTCAAAGTTTTCGGTAATGGTTTCTGCCGCGGTGTAAATATGACCGCTTTTTTCCGTACTGAGAGCCGACCCTGTTCCGCGGAAACCGATGATTTGGGCTAAAATATCTTCCGGCGGCGTTGTAAGATAGGTTCCGAACGTATCGCTGCCCGACGCAACATACCCCAGGCGGTCAACGATATTCCCGTTTACAACCACGTTTACGGAATCGTAATTGGAATTGGCGTTAAAGCGTAGCTTTAAAATATGTGTGTTGGGGTTAGCCACTGTAATATCCTGCAACCCCGGAGCCAGCAGCGGTCCTTCAGCCAGCTCGTCGCGGTGTACGCTCCAAATGCCCCTGCCATGCGTTACGGCAACAATTTCCTGCTCTACAATTTTTAGACGGCGTATGGAAACAGCCGGCAGTCCTTCGTCGGAATACTGCCAGGAAGCGCCGTTGTCATAAGAAATAAACAGGCCGATATCGGTACCCAGCCAAATTTCGGTCGTATCAAAGGGCATGACCAAAACCGAATAAGCCGGTACATCGGGAAGATTATGGTTTATGTTTTCCCAGGTTTGGCCTAAATCGCGGGTACGGTATATTTTCCCGGAACCGGAAGAGCCAATGGTTAGAAACGCGGTTGAATCTTTAGACGGGTGTGTGGAAATACCGGTTACCCAGGCATTAGGACTTCCTGCAGGCTGAACCGTTTGAGTGAATGTTTGCCCGCCATCGCTGGAGACATTCATATAAACAGTGGTTCCGCCGGCCCAGACAATATTGGAACTGCTAAGAGAAATAGCTGTTTTATAACGGGTGTAACCATTGTTGACCACTGTTGCGCTGTGCCAGTTTGCAGCCGCATCGTCGGTCCAGTAAACAGTGTTGTTGTCTCCGGCGGTAACCAGTTTGTCGGAATTATTGGGATCCATGGAAAGAGGCGTATGAAATACACTGCTCTCGGGCATACCGTTATTTACATAACTAAAATTATGCCCGCCGTCGGTAGATTTGTATATCTTAGTATAATAGAGTGTGCCGTACACAACATCGGGAGTGGTTTTATTCCAGGCGCAGTCAAAACCGCCTCCGCCGATCACACGATCCCAGGAAGAGGTAAAATCGGGGTTTGCGGGTGAACGATGTGTGCCGTTATCCTGTGTGCCGCCGATAAATTCGTTGGTGGTGGGATGGCGGTCGGCGTCGTAATACTGAGTCACATTATAATTATTATTCATTTCCTGCCAACTGGCGCCCATATCGGTAGAATAGTGTACGCCGCCGTCATTTCCGGCGAGAATACTAAAATTATTGGGTGCGGTCTGAATGGTAACCAAAGCATGTTGATCCGCATGAACATAGGGGTAGGCGCTTCCGGTGTACCACTCGGTTAATTGTGTGGTTGTCATATTGGAACCGTTAATATGCACACGGTGAATATTAATGCCGCCGACAAAAATATAATCGGGATCCAGCGGGCTCACCACCAAGGCATTGTCGTACCAGCCCTGTCCGCCCAGCCAGTTAGACGAATTACCGTAATCGACCCAGGTTTGTCCGCCGTCAGCCGAACGGAAAAAGCCCAGTAAACCGCTGTTATCGTCCACCGGCGCGGCATACACAATACTGGTATCGGTGGGAGAGATCGCCATTTCAATACGATTTGGATTGGCAATTTCATTGCTAACAAAATGCCATGTAAATCCGCCGTCGGTGGATTTGTAAATACCGCTTCCGTTTACGGCGATAAACTGGTTGTCGTACAGCAGTGGGTTGGCAACGATCTGCTGAACATTGCCGCCGCTGTTAAAGGATTCCGTCCAACTCACACCGCCGTCTTCCGAAATGTAAACACCGCTTTTAGTGGCGGCGGTGAAAATATCCGGGTCGTTCGGGTCAACAATAATACGGTTTACATATCTGAAATTGGAATTTCCAACGGTTGCGGCGATTTGCTGCCAGGTTTCGCCGCCGTCGGTTGATTTGAATATCCCGTCGCCGATAATGGCGTCGAAATTATAAAATCCCTCGCCAGTTCCGGCATATAAAACATCCGGGCTGTTTTTACAGATGGCCATGCTGGCAACGGAGATAACCGGCATATTATCTGTTTTGCATGCCCAGGTTTGTCCGGCGTCCGTTGTTTTCCAGATACCGCCGCCCACAGCGCCCGCCCACCAGATATTTGCGTTGGTAGGGTGCACCACAATGGAACGCGTGCGTCCGCCAAAATTGCCCGGACCTCGTTCTACCCAGTTTAAAACACTGGTTTTGTGCAGGCTGGATACGGTGTGTTTTTTTGCCTGCTCCAATGCTCTAAAACGCCAACTGCCTTTATAGGCCGGTTTTTTGCCGACTTCGGATCGCATGGCGTTTTCCTCTTCGGCGGCCTTGTCCGGTTTATCAAATTTTTGGCGGGTTTTGGCAATTTTTTTCTGTTCAAAAAAATATTTTTCCAATCCGGCGGAAGTGGTGAGATCGAATTTGGGCTTTATTTTATGCGGGTGCTTCGGAATAAAGTATAAAGCGGCTCCTGTTATAAAAAGCAGGGTTAAAACAGATAGGAAACGTTTAAACATACAGACTCCAAATGTTAAAGATGAAGAACCTGGAACACAAATAACAAAACGGCAGACCAGTGGAATGAATAGCCGTGTGCTGCAATTACATCTAACGAATATACAGGCCAAAAAAATTTCCCGAATGACCCAAATCACTAGTCGGGAAAAACAAAATAAAAAATAATTCTATCAGGATTATTTTATTATTTTATTCAAACCCTTTACTTCCTCTAAGTTCAACAAACTTGATTTTAGATTTTATTTTCTTGATATTTCAAAAAGCATAAAAATAATAATTATTTAGGAATTATGGAAATATCAAATAGACTTATACCTGGCGATAAGTAAATTGTAACATATAATTTACTCAAACTGAGAAGGAAATTATTGGTAACAATTTGATTTTGATAGATAGTTTATTACCAAATATTTTAGCAGAGATTGAGTATTATTTTAAAAGATTTAACAAGGAATAATTTTGCCTAACATTACATATACACAATATGCGGGTAAAATGCCATAAACAAAATAACCATTAGTGGTAAGATGAAGGTAAGTGCAGAAAAATCCCGATACTGCGCAAAGGCTCCGCCGAAATTCCATTGGAATTGAAATTGATAAATCGTATTTTGAGAGGGTTTATAAATTAGTTACACCCACTGAATTGTTCTTGCCTGATAAAGGGAAGAAATATGCGCTCGTTCAATTTGGGTTTTTGGGAGGATGGAATCATAAACGGGCAGAAAGTATTAAAACTTTATTCTTCCGATTTAGATAAGTAGAAAATAGATATTCCCTTAGGAACCGGCTCCTCCAACTAAGCTTTGTTTAATAAGGCAAATTCCTGTTTTTAACTATCGATAACATTTGACAATGATTGTGCGACCTAAGTCACAACATTGTCGTTTTGTATTTTGTAATAAAACGAACTCAGTAAAAGCCAGTCTAACTCATTTTTATTAATTGTTCGGAGGTCCTGATGCCATCGTTTATATCAGGTAAAATCTATTTACTCGTTTTTATTTTTTTGCTGTCACCGGGGTTGTTTAGCCAGAATGTGGTTCTGGAAAATACGAATGTCGAAAAGCTAAAAGAATTAGCCAAACAGTATCAGCAAAGATATGAAAATCAAAAGGCCGAAGCGCTGGCTAAAGCCCAACAGGAAGGCTGGCCGGTTTACCGGGAACTGGAAAACGGCGGCTTGATGGAATTAATGAGTTTGGATGCGCAGGGCAATCCGGTTTACTATATCACAGATAATCTGAATGCGGCCAAGACGTTATCTACCAATAATGTCTGGCCGGGCGGATCGGCCGGATTAAATCTGGACGGCAGCGGGATGACCGCCGGTGAATGGGACGGCGGCGGTGTTTTAACGACCCATCAGGAGCTTACGGGCCGGATAACGCAAAAAGATTCACCCTCCAGTACCAAAGATCATGCTACCCATGTGGCCGGAACGATTCTGGCCTCCGGTGTGCAGGCAAACGCCCACGGCATGGCGCCGGCGGCTCATTTAGATGCGTATGATTGGGATAATGATGATTCCGAAATGGCTTCGGCGGCAGCAGCCGGTTTATTGATTTCTAACCATTCGTATGGTATTGGGACAGGTTGGTATAATTTCATTTTTTGGGCAGGCGATACGAGTATCAGTACGGTGGAAGATTACAAATTTGGCTTTTACGATGCAGATCATTGCCAGGCATGGGATCAAATTGCTTCTGACGCCCCCTATTATTTAATCGTCAAATCAGCAGGAAATGACCGTGGGGAAGGATATAATTCGAGCGGTCATGAAGTGGACGGCGGCAGCAACGGTTACGATTGCATAAGCTATTGGGGAGTTGCAAAGAATGTGCTTACAATTGGTGCGGTGAATGATATAACTACGGGATGGACACAGTCCGGCGATGTTGTAATGTCTTCTTTTAGCAGTTGGGGCCCTACGGATGACGGACGAATTAAACCGGACTTAGTGGCCAATGGCGTTGGTGTTTATTCCAGTATTTCCACCGGGAATGCGGATTATGATACTTACGACGGTACTTCTATGGCTACGCCCAATGCCACGGGTTCGCTTTTACTTTTGCAGCAGCACTATAAAACCTTAAGCGGCGGTACGCCCATGCGGGCGGCAACATTAAAAGGGCTGGCCATTCACACAGCCGACGAAGCCGGTGACGGACCGGGACCGGATTACCGTTTTGGCTGGGGGTTGATTAATACCGAAAAAGCGGCGCTGCTCATCGATAGTGTATGGACCGATCAAAAGGAAAGTACCATCAAAGAACAAACCTTAAGCCAGGGAGATACCTATTCCTTTCAGGTGACATCGGACGGAAGCAATCCGCTGCGGGTGACCATCTGCTGGACCGATCCGCCCGGAACACCGGTTGCCGCGGCGCTGGATCCGCCGGATATTATGTTGGTTAATGATTTGGATTTACGAATTACGGGGAACAGCGCCACCTATTACCCCTGGAAATTCGCCTCACCCAATCCCAACACACCGTCCAATACCGCTACCACAGGCGATAATATCCGCGATAATGTGGAACAGGTACTTATTGCTTCGCCTGCATCCGGAACTTATACGATTTCCGTAAGCCATAAAGGAACGCTGACCAACGGTGCCCAGGCCTTCTCGCTTATCATGAGCGGCGCCCATTATTCCGATGCATCGCTTCCTGTGGAGATGGCCTCGTTTACTGCCACAGGCGGAAATAAAATGGCGGCCTTACACTGGGTGACCGAATCCGAAATCGATAATCTCGGATTTAATGTTTACCGCAGCCGGCAAGAAAACGACGGCTATGTGCAAATAGCCTCCTTCGGGAAAGATAAAAATCTAAAAGGGCTGGGCTCCTCTTCTGTGGGGAAAGCATATAAGTATTATGATTTCGATCTGGAAAACAATGCCATCTACTGGTATAAAATCGAAGATGTTTCCATCGACGGGCAACGCGATTTTCACGGCCCGGTTTCGGCTGTAACCGATGCTTCCAGCGCGTTAAGCAAAGAATCCCTGTTTCCGCCGGATGGCTTTCGGTTGTCGCAAAATTATCCGAATCCGTTTAATCCCAAAACCATTATTAATTACGAACTGCCAATTACGGGTTTTGTAGAATTGACGGTTTATAATGCATTGGGGCAGAAAATTAAAACACTGGTGAATGCGAGACAGGAGGCCGGAAAATATTCGGTGTCGTTCGCTGCCGCGGCGTTTCCCGCCGGTGTGTATTGGTATCAATTGATAGCCGGCAAATTTCGCCAAACAAGAAAAATGCTGCTACTGAAATAAGCGGAGTATCCTCGCAAAATTAAGCGCGCACTTTGTTTAAACTTTTATCGGTGGCAGACAGGGATGTTTTGCATATCTCGTGTGTAATTTGTAAAATGAAAGTATTCCTGTCGGTTCGCTGCAAAACCAACGGGAGTTACCGCCTTTACATACCTTTTACACCGGAGATCGTTTTGTATGAAATTTTTACTGATTATTTTTTTGCTTGCCAATATGCTGACGGCGCAGGAACAAACCCTGCCCCATTATATGACGGCGCAGGAAAAAGCGCAGTATCAAACCTACCGCCTGCGGCAAAAATTGGCAAAACCGGGTCTGGCGGAGGCGCCTCCCGTTGCGGTGCGCGCCATGGCCGAATGGGAAGAGCTGCATGGGCTGGAAATTACCTGGACCTCCTACTATGAAATTCTGGCTCAGATTGTGGATTATGCACAGGAAGAGGTGACCGTTTATATTGTATGCAGCGATTCGAACCAGGTAAAAGCCTATTTAACTCAGCACGGCGTTCCGCTCACAAATACCAAATATTTGGTTGAAGATTACGATACCATCTGGTGCCGTGATTACGGACCCTGGTCGGCCTATGAATCCGATGTAAATAAACTGGATATTATCGACTGGATTTATAACCGTCCCCGTCCCGACGACGATGCCATCCCTTCTGCGATTGCTACCTATTTAGGAAAAGATATTTACGAGGCGACAGAGAGTCCCGATGACCTGGTACATACCGGCGGTAATTTTATGGTGGACGGCCACGGAACCGGGTTTGCTTCCCAATTGATTTTAGATGAAAACACCGATAAAAGCGAAGCGGAAATCGATGATATTTTGTACCGCTATCTTGGCGTAAACCGTTTTATCAAAATGGAAACGCTGCCTTATGATGAAATTCATCATATCGATATGCATATGAAACTACTGGATGAAGAGACCCTGCTGGTTGGTGAATATCCCGAGGGTGTCGCCGACGGCCCGCAAATCGAAACCAATCTGCAATATGTTTTGGATAATTATCAAACCTGTTTTAATCGTCCCTATAATGTGGTACGCGTTCCTATGCCGCCCGATGCAAACGGCCGCTATCCCGACAATAACGGCGAATACCGCACCTACACGAATTCGGTAATTGTCAATAAAACGGTTATTGTTCCGGTTTATGAAGAACAATACGACACCACCGCGCTGCGCATCTACCGCGAGGCCATGCCCGGTTACAAGGTAGTGGGAATCGACTGCAACGATATTATCGGCGCTCTGGGCGCCATCCATTGTATTACAAAAGAAATCGGCGTGGATGAACCGGTCTGGATTTCGCACGCCTCTATCCGGCAGGCCTATGAGAGTGAGCAAAACTATTTGGTTTCGGCGCAGATAAACTCGGCTTCCGGGATCGCCTCGGCAACTACCTGGTGGAGCAGCGACACGACAGTCGGGTATCAGGCGCTGGCAATGACGCCTGTTGGGACAGATAGTTTTACCGTGAATATCCCGGCACAGCCCGCGGGGACAACGGTTTATTATTATATTTCCGCGCAGTCAAACAGTGGGCGGAGTGTTAGCAAACCGCTGGTGGCGCCGAACGGCGTCTTTACGTTTATGATTGAAACCGTTTCGGATTTAGCTGAAAGGAATACGACTCTTTCCCGATTTCGGTTGGCACAAAATTATCCCAATCCCTTTAATCCGAGTACAAGCATTAATTACGAATTACCAATTTCGAATTATATAAAACTGGAAATCTTTAATACATCGGGTCGGAAGATTCGAACAGTGGTGAATAGTCTGCAAACAGCCGGGGAGCATACGGTAACCTTTATTGCGGATGGGTTACCATCGGGCGTTTATTTTTATCGTTTACAGGCCGGCGCACTGGTCCAAAGCCGGAAAATGCTTATACTAAAATGAAAGAAGGTACCGTATGAAAATGGTAATCGCGCAGCTTCTTATTATTATCTTTAGCCTGTCTCCGGTTTTTGGCCAGCAGGTTTCGCTTCAAAAATGGCCGGCAAAATTACAGCTTTTTCCACGGGATGCTCAGGATTCGGCTTTGGTACACATTCAGGGAGAAGTGCAGGAAGCCGGTTTTGCCGCGGCAAAACTGGAAATCTATAAACAATCCCAACTCTGGAAAGAAAATACACAAAATCTGAATTATGTGAACGGTACGGCTGTCTTTGATTTCAGCCCAAAAATTTATGCGGAAGCCGCCGAATATGATTTTAAGCTTTTTATCGACGGCGAACTGATTGCACAGCGCGACAGCATTCTTTGCGGCGATGTCTTTTTGATAAACGGACAATCCAATTCACATCCCAATGCGGTGTCTTATAGTTTTTCAAGTGAGTTTTGCCGCAGTTTCGGGCGGCATACCGGGTACACCGATTATGACCCGGCAGACACCACCTGGGGAATTTCCACCGGTCAGGGCTGGTGCGAAGACTGTAATTTTGCCGTCGGCGTTTGGGGGCTGCGCTTGCAGGAATTTATTTTGAATACATATGGCATGCCCACCTGTCTGATAAACGGCGGCAGCGGCGGATCGTCCATTTCGTATAATTTACCCGATTCCGCCGATCATCTGGATTTAACCACAACCTATGGCCGTCTTTTGTACCGGGCGACTAAAGCAAAGGTAGAAAAAAAGGTTAAGGCGTTGCTCTGGCACCAGGGCGAAAGCGACAGCGGTACGCCGGACGCCGAAGCCTACACGGATCGCTTTACGGAATTGCGCAATGCCTGGCGGGCCGACTATGCGCCCTTAGATAAAATTTATGTTTTCCAGATTCATCCCGGAAACTGCGGTGGAGCGCAGCAGGATTATTTTCGCAACGAACAGCGTAATTTTAAACGGTTGTTTCCCGAAGTAAGCGTAATGGCTACCAACGGCCTTATCGGGCACGACGGCTGCCACTATAATGACGACGGTTACCTGCAGATGGCCTCTTGGATTTTCCCGCTTATCGAACGCGATTTTTATTCCCGTACAGATACTCTGAATATTGATGCGCCCGATCTACTTAACGCCCACTACGCGGATCAAACTCATACACAAATTGCCCTGGAATTTGATCAGCCGGTTATCTGGCCGGAGGATTCGCTCAATGCATCAATGGAAGATTACTTTTATCTGGACGGTGAATTCGGATTTATACAAAACGGATACACAATTAACGATGGGTACACCGTGATTTTGCAAATGACCTCTGCCCGTGAAGTTTCGGTAGTTACCTATCTGCCGAGTTTTTCTTATAACCATGCCCCGACACGAATTTACCAGGGGCCCTGGATTCGTAATTTCCGCGGTATTGGCGCCCTGTCTTTTTTTGAGGCCCCGGTGGGCGACGCGCCTTCAGCCATTGCGGATCATAAACCGGCGAACTGGAAACTGAATCAGAATTATCCCAATCCCTTTAACCCGAGCACGAAAATTAAGTACGAATTGCCCTTTACGAATTTTGTGAAATTATCTGTTTTTAATGTACTGGGGCAAAAAGTACGAACCTTGGTAAACGGAAAACAGAGCGCCGGGAAATACTCGGTAACCTTTAAATCCGGCGCGCTGCCCTCGGGAATTTATATTTACCGTTTGAAAACAGGAGATGGGTTTTCACAGAATAAAAAAATGCTTTTAATTCGTTAGTTTCCCGTAGAAAAAAGAGGTTCTATGTCGATCTGTGTAGGTAAGAACAAATACAAAAAAGAAAAGCTACAGATTACCCTCACACCAGAGGCGGACAGAGCAAAAAAAATATGAGAAAAACCGGGCAATTCTATTTGTTCTGTTTTCGTTTTACCTGGCAAAACGTTGCGTGTTGCGTGTGCACTTAAAAACAAAGAACTCTTAACCGCGAATGTGTGAATGAACCCTAAACAAAAGAAACAATAAATTTAGCAAGTGAATATCCGTGTTCATCTGGGGCTTTAAAAAAAACTACCCACACAAAACGATATAGTGCCACAAAAGATATAAACGCTTCCAAAAAAATAGCCATGGAAGCGTTTATTTAAATTCCATTTGCCGAATTAAAAACCGTAAATTTGCTTATCCTCTTAAATTCTAAAGCACAAATAATAAAAATCAAATAGATATCAAACAAAAATAACCTTGCAGATTGCATAGGTGTGTATAAATTTTTGTATTTGGTGTTTAATTGTCATTTTGCGCCTATATTTTGTTGTTTCCTAAATTTTACTTTAGAAATTTGGGTATCAGTCAAACATTTTCCATTTAATAGTAAAGGCGCCGGAATTGCCCATATTGTCGTAGTAATTGGTAATTTCAAAAGCGGTCTTTTTACCATTACCGGTTTTGGCAACATATACATAGTCGCGGGGAATAACCGTATGGTTTTCGTCACTGTCGTACCAGCCGGCACAGACATAAGCCATAAGATCGTCACCGCTAAAACCTGTTTCGGTAATTGTTGTAATGTCGTTGATATTTGTGTTTTCCAGTTTGTACGCTTTTACATTGGGGCCGAGCCAAATTGAGGAACCTTCTACGGTTACCTCCCAGGTGCCATAGGCCATGGCCAGGGCGCCGTCTTTAAACGAAAAATAGCGGGTTTGTTCGTATGCGTTCTCGGTAGTGAACGAATCGAGCGCAGTGCTGCTGAAGTCGGCAGTGCCGTCCTCGTTGTATTTAAAATACCATTTAATGGATTTGATCTGAAATGTGCTGAAATCCATTTCGTAACTATCGAAGGCCAGTAGCCCGTAATTGCCATTGCAGGATTCAAAAACATACACATCCGGTTTTACGGCGTGGTTTTCATCCATCCAGGTTTTCCCGATAAGCGCCGTGCGTACGGTGTCATCACCGCTAAAATCCCCGTCGTCAGGCAGCGCCGTTACATCGTCCAGGGAAGCGGCGTCCACGCGGGCAATGGTTACGCCGGGGCCGGCCTTAATAATCGGGTCGGCGCTCACATTAAAATAGACGCAGGAGTTTTCGCCCACTTCAACAAGGCGCGGCGCGACGGTAAATTCCAGGTCAAAAGAAGCCGGTTTCTCGGCCGATGCAGATTTTGTATCAAAGGAAAAATACTGGGCGCCGTCGGTTTTTACGTTTGCTGTCGTATACGTTTCAACCGCGCCAAAACCGTCGTCATCCGTTTTGGTGGATTTTTCCGAGCAACTGAATAGAACAAAAAGACTAATTAAAATTGAAAATACTAAAAAGCGTTTCATACGAAACCTCCTTGAAAATTAAATTATAATGAATAGGAAAGGCCCAAATACCATTCGCGTCCGGGCATTGGCCCCCAGGTTCTGTTTACATAATTCGTAAGATTTTTAATTCCGGCATTGCCGCGTAAGCGCCAGGGAAGCGGAGCGCCGATATTCACATGTAGTAAGGTGTAATCGGGTACCGAAATTTCTTCACTCACTTCACCCGTGGCGTCATTAATCAAACGATCGCTGCGCGTTCCGTAATAATTTGCCCGCAAACTCAGCTTTATGTTTCCCGGCAGAGTAAACAGAAACGCGCTGTGCCCGCGATGTTTAATTTTCCCGCTTAGGGGCGCGTTTGTACTTTTTTCCCACGAGTCCAGATACGAATAGCCCAGCGTAAATTCCAACCAGTCGGAAGGGAAATATTTCATATCCCATTCACCGCCCCAGGTGTTTGCCTCATCAAAATTGATGTAGGTGTAGCGTAAATCGCTACCGGCGCTTTCGATGCGGATATCGCTGATCAAATCGCGGATACGGTTGTAAAAAAAGTTCAATCGTAAATGGTAATTATTATTATTCCACAGTTCATAATCCAGGTTTACGGCCCGTGAGTTTTCCGGTTTAAGCTCCGGGTTGCCTAAGACCCGCAGATTTACATCGGCAACGTATAAATCCAGATAGAGCTCTTTAAACGAAGGCGCCCGAAAACCGTGTCCATACGAGAGACGTATACGACTCATACGTGTGGGGGAGAGCATCATGGAAATTTTCGGCGAAATCTGGCTGCCGTATATGGAATGCGCATCAATCCGCCCTCCGGCCAGCAGTGTAAAAAAGCGGCAGGCTTTGTATTCATCCTGAACGAATACGCTGTGCAGGGTGGAATTGCGGGAATCGGCGTCGATACGCCGGGACTGAATATCTTCATATTCAAAATTATACCCGAGGGTAAGATCGTGGTTTGTAAACGATCGATCGAGCAGTAAATCCCCTTTTAATAAACCGTCCGTGGTGGGGTCGCTTTCCTTTACAAAACCACTGCTGCGCACCACTTCGTCGTAGCGGTGGTCGTAGTGGGAATATTCCAGTCCGGCGTCTGCATTCCAGGAAAACAGGGAATCGAGATGTGCTCTGGCCTGGGCGGCAAACCGTTTATTCCGTACTTTTTCCTTAAAAAAATCATTAAGAAGACGTTCCTGTTCTTCCTGAAAATAATTCACCTGAAGATCCATATTCAACAAAGCGCTAAATTCTTTCCGAAGCGTTAAGCCGGCGTCTTGCTTGCTGAAACTGCGGCCGTCCTGTGTGCTGGATTCTTTGTCCAGGTCATATCCGGCATATTGGCGGTTTCCCAAAGAAAATTTTGGATGCCAGGAAGCGACCGGCGTACTAACGGTGATGTTTCCATCATAGCGTCCGTAAGAACCGGCCAGGGCATTGACCGACAGAGCGAATTTTTTGGACGGCTTTTTCGTGACAATATTGATAACGCCGCCCATGGCCTGACTGCCGTATAGAGCCGAAGCGGCCCCTTTAACCAGTTCGATGCGTTCGATTTGCGAAGCGTCAAACTGCGAAAGATCCAGATGGCCGTTCAGCCGCCCGATGGCTTTCATTCCGTCCACCATAAGCAGGATATGGTCGCTACCAAAGCCCTGCATATCGATTCCGGAACCGAAACGGGTGCTTTGCCCGATGGTAATTCCCGTAACCTCCGACAGGATCTGACCGATATCATTGGACCCTCTTTCATCCAGTTGCTCTCCCTTGATAACCTGGGTGGTTACCGGCGTATCTTTTAAAAAACGCTCGGTGCGGGTTCCGGTTACCACGATTTGATCCATGGATAAAAGAGATTCGGTAAGCGTCACGTCCAACCGAAGCGCTTCTTTTAATGGAAAGTGCAAGCGTTTAATAAAATCATAGTAACCCACATAGGTCACCACAATATTATGGACGTCCCGAACGGTAGATGGTATTTCCAGCCGGAAATTTCCTTCCGTGTCGCTGGTTGTCCCCAGCGCTTTTCCTTCGATAAATATATTGGCTCCGCCGAGCGGAACGCCGGTTTTGTTTTCCCTAATGGTGCCGCTAATGGTCTGAGCGCCGGCAAGGGCTGCAGAAGCTGCAAGCAGCACAACCACAGAAAGTATTTTAAATAGAGACATGATCGTTTTCTCTGTATTTATAATTCAATAAATTGCATAATGAACCCTGTTCCCTGCGCCTGTATAACGGGGGCAATGCCTAACACAAAGAGGCAAAAACCGACTTCTTAGCCGTTACGCAGATGGCAACGCGTTCAGAAATCGCATCCAAAAAATAAAATGAATGGTTACGAACAAATATTCGGAACCGGGAACGTATCATCCTGACAGGAACGTTTTAGTGTAAGGAAGGCGGTGCGCGGAATTGCGGAATGCATAGCCGCAACAGAGGTGGAAAAGAAAATTGATAAAAGGGGATGAGCCGGTAATGCAGGTTCTGGCCAAACAGCGTTAGGATGATAACACTGAGAATAAGACTGGTCATTACCAGAAAGTATAAATAGATGGATTTCGAGGCCGGAACAAGCGGTGATTTTTCATCTTGTTCGAAAGGGTTAAGCAACTCATCGGCAACGATTACCGGATAATCCTGATGGTAGGCAGGATTTGGCATGCGGCCTTGAACCGCTTTTGTTAAATCGGTAAGAATGGTAAACTGGAACAGGGTTGCGCTTAAAAAAAGATAGGCCGCAGGAATGACATAAAGCAGTATCCCGCCCACATCCAATATTTTTTTTAGTTGTTTCTGATTTAACATCTTTCGGCCTTTTTACTTTGGACACGGAATATAATACTTAATCTTTAGGAATACAAACTTTGTCTGATTATAAAAAAAAGAAAAAACTGAACTTGCATAATGCACATATGTGCATTAAATTACCGTCGGTTTTTACAGGAAGAGAATATGGCACGCATAAAAAAACAACGTATTGTGGATAGCCCCCCGCTGTTTAGCGCTTATAAACCGGCCGGTATTATGCGTAGTGAGCTACGGCAATTGCCGTTAGCCTTAGATGAATACGAGGCGATTCGGCTAGCCGATTATCAGGGGATGGATCACGCCGAAGCGGCCGTGGAAATGGAGATTTCGCGTTCTACTTTTTCGCGGCTGATAGAAGAGGCCCGGAAAAAAATGGCGCAGTTTCTTATCGAAGGAAGAGAATTGTATATCGAAGGGGGTAATATCCATTTTCGTGGGAATGTGATTCGTTGCCGAATTTGTGGTCATATGTTCAATATAAAAATAGGAACCGTGGTTTCGAACTGTCCGGAATGCGGTTCGCCGGAATTGCTGAACCTGGCCGGGGGGTTTGGACATGGTTTGTGTTGTGTAAATAGAATAAATAGTAAGGAGAAAGTATAATGGGTAATTTCAGAAATGCTGCTACTCCCGGCAGTGGCCGGGGGGTGGGGCGCGGCGGCGGTCGCGGCCGGAACAAAGGCGGCGCTTTTGGCATCGGTGGATTTTGTGTGTGCGCCAAGTGCGGTGAAAAAGTGGCCCATCAGCAGGGTGTGAAATGTACGACCATTAAATGTCCGGCCTGCGGCCATACGATGGTGCGGGAAGAATTGTTGAACAAATAACATACAATTCGTACTAAAAATTATAGTGAAACAAAAGCGTTTTTTATAAAAACAATTGTCTGTTAGAAAACGATATGTATTGTTAATTCTGTGCTTTCAGTGGCGGATGAATTTTAAAATAAGGAAGCAAAGTGAAAATAGCCATTGCCAGCGGGAAAGGCGGCACCGGAAAAACAACCTTGTCTACCAATCTTGCCGCCTATCTCGCTGAAAAACAGGAAGTCGTTTTAGTGGATCTTGATGTGGAAGAACCGAATTCGGGATTGTTTATCAAAGCCGAACTGTTACGCGAGGAAGAAAAATATAAAATGATTCCGCAATGGAATCCTGATACCTGCATTCTTTGCGGGAATTGCCAGGAGGTCTGTAATTTTCATGCGGTACTAAAGCTGGGTGAACAGATTATGGTTTTTCCGGAATTGTGTCACAGCTGTTATGCCTGCTCGGAGTTATGCCCGACGAATTCCTTACCAATGGTGCCACAAAAAATGGGGGAACTCAAACATTTTAATAGCGGAACACTTTCATTCATCGAAAGCCGGCTGGAGATTGGCCAGGAGCAGGCCGTTCCGTTGATCCGTCAAACAAACAAATATGTTGAGGAATGTTTTTCAGAGCAGGTCATAAAACTGTTCGATTCGCCTCCGGGAACCTCCTGCCCGGTAATTGAGGCTACGAAAGACGCGGATTTTATAATCCTGGTTACCGAACCCACTCCGTTTGGATTGCATGATTTGACGCTGGCGGTGGAAACCATGCGCGAGCTTAAAAAGAATTTTGGCGTGGTCATCAACCGTCACGGAATCGGCAACGACGAGGTGGAAAAATACTGTAGTGCGGAAAATATTCCGCTGCTGGCGAGAATTCCCAATGATCGTCAAATAGCCGAGCTTTATTCACGCGGAGAATTACTTTATAAAAAAATACCCGGCGTAAAAGAGCAATTGGATTTACTGATTCATCATATCGAGGGTTTAGAAAGCGCAGGTGAACGATGAAAGAGATTGTGGTAATTTCCGGGAAGGGTGGCACCGGTAAAACCTCCATTACAGCGTCGCTGGCCTATCTCGGCGGGAAGGATATTGTTTTGGCCGACTGCGATGTGGATGCGGCCGATATGCATTTGCTTATGCAACCGGATTTTGGTCAGGCAAAAGATTTTTACAGTGGGTTGATTGCCGAAATCCGACAGGACGACTGCATCCAGTGCGGAAAATGCGCCGATATCTGCCGCTTTGACGCCATCCCGGTGATCGACGGGAAATATATTGTCGATCCGCTCAGTTGTGAAGGCTGCGGATATTGCCCCAGGGTATGTCCCACCGATGCAATCGATATGCTGGATATGAATGTGGGCAAATGGTATGTTTCCACCATTAAAACCGGAACAACCATGGTGCATGCCAAATTGGGAATTGGCGCGGATAATTCCGGTAAACTGGTGGCTCATGTAAAAAACGAAGCCAAACGTATCGCGGAAGAAGAGGATAAAGAAATTGTGTTAGTGGATGGTTCACCCGGGGTTGGCTGCCCGGTTGTCTCTTCGCTTTCCGGGGCAAAATTTGTGGTATTGGTTACCGAGCCCACCGTATCCGGTCTGCATGATTTAAAACGGGTGTATGAACTGGTCGATAAATTCAATATTCCGGCCGGGTGTATTATTAATAAAGCGGATTTGAATCCTCAGGTAAGCGCGGAAATAGAATCCTTTCTGAAGCAGGAAAATATTGGACACATTGCCAGTTTGCCCTATGATGAAAATTTTACGGCGGCGATGACCCAGGGCAAAACGATCGTGGAATACGACGAGAATAATTTGAATGAAATTTTGACCCAAAGCTGGGCGAAGATTAAACAAATAGCATAACAAAATAGAACACAGATCTCGCAGATGGAACGTAAAAATGTCATACTGTAAAGAACCTTTTGAATAGCTTGTAGCTATTTGGTTAAAAGACAAAGATTCTTTGCCTTGGATCCCGCTTGCGGGACAGAATGACATTTAGCAATTCAACATATTAAAGTAAAGGGAAAAGCAAATGAAGATAGCATTTACAACCAAAGGCGCCAAGTGGGATGCGCAAATGGATACGCGCTTCGGACGGGCACAGTTTATTTTATTGTATGATGATAGCACAGATAGTTTTACCAGTATCGACAATAGCGCCGTCGAAAATGTGGCCCACGGCGCCGGTCCGCAAACCGCGCAAAAACTATTTGATTTAAAACCGAATGTTCTGATTACCGGTAACGGCCCTGGCGGCAATGCGGCGACCGTACTTACAAAAGCGGGCTTGAAAATTTACATCGGCGCAGGCGATATGACCGTACGTCAGGCCTATGAGGCGTATAAACAAGGTGAACTGAAAGCGTTCTAATATAAACCCAAATGGAGCGATTTTTGGTCGTCATCGCGAGGAATCCGGCAGTTGCCGGATGACGTGGCGATCTTGTTGAGATTGCTTCTCCCGAATTTCGGGATCGCAAAGATGCTTGCACATTGGGTTTACTTTAACTATCGCTCAGTTTAGGGTAAAGTAATTCGAACCGCTGGTTCGAAAAAATGTTTTACATGCAATCCGGCGGATTGCTTTACAAATAGTGTATTAGCTTTTTGAGGGGAATGTATGGCAGTCATTATTGAAACGTACCACGTTTTTAAACATGCCATTGTCATCACCGGCTTTGTGTTCGTAATGATGCTGGTAATTGAATACATCAATGTGCAGAGCAAAGGCCTATGGCAAAAAAATCTTTCCGGGAAATCATGGAAGACTTATTTGCTGGCCGGCGTGCTGGGCGCGCTGCCGGGATGTTTGGGCGCCTTTACGGCAGTGGCAATGTTTTCGCACCGCTTAATCTCCTTTGGCGCCATCGTCACCACGATGATTGCCACCAGCGGAGACGAAGCTTTTGTGATGTTTGCTATGATGCCGCAAAAAGCGCTTTTACTAACGGGACTCATCTTTGTGATTGGTATTCTGGCCGGCTGGCTTACCGACAAATTTTACGACCCCTCCGGATTGCTTTCCAGATTGGAAGAAAATGAATTGCCTTTGCATCTCGAGGAAAAATGTGACTGTTTTCCGAGAGAGAAGTTCTTCGATTTTATTCTGCGTCCCTCCATGCCGCGTCTGGCCATGGCCGTGATTATCCTGTCCTTAATTCTTGGCGTGTTAACCGGAATGCTTTCCGGCGGAGAGGCCTTATGGATGAAAACAACGCTGGTTATTACATTTTTAGTTTCTCTGTTTATTGTCATCAGCGTACCCGATCATTTTTTAAAAGAACACCTCTGGAATCATATCGTTAAAGTGCATATTCCGCGGATTTTTCTATGGACTTTCGGTACGCTCCTCGTGATCCATTTTATGATGGATTTTATCGATATTCAAAGCTGGATTGCCTCCAATATGCTGTGGGTCTTGTTAATTGCCCTACTCGTCGGTATCATCCCGGAATCGGGGCCGCATTTGGTTTTTGTCACCCTGTTTGTACAGGGACATATTCCCTTCAGTATTTTAATGGCCAGTTCCATTGTGCAGGACGGACATGGGATGCTGCCGCTACTGGCGGAATCCAAACGGGGATTTGTAGCTGTTAAAGGCGTTAATATTTTAGTCGGTTTACTGGTTGGCCTTTCCGGTTTACTTATTGGCTTTTAGGTTTTTTATCAAATACACCGCAGAAAACGCAGAGAAAAGGCAAGAAGTTTATTTAAATAATTTTTAGTTTACTCAGTGTTTTCTGTGGCGAAAAATTACTAAATCATTTCAGAGCATGAGGAGAAATAAACAAGAGATTTTTAGTGGTTTTGTTTTCTTTGTGCCCTCTGTGGTAAAATATTGCCAGATAGGTGATAATGAATAAAAAATTTCAAACGGGAAAAGTGGTTACCATTTCGACCGGTCATTTATTCCACGATACGTACACCGCTTTCCTGGCGCCGCTGTTACCGCTATTAATTGCCAAGTTAGGTATCTCATTATCTCTGGCCGGACTGTTAGATGTGGTCCGTAAAATTCCGGCCCTGTTCAACCCTTTTATCGGAATACTCGCGGATCGGGTCAGTGTTAAATATCTCGTAGTCTTTACGCCGGCTGTTTCCGCCATCGGAATGAGTCTTCTTGGCGTATCTTCTTCCTATTATGTAATTGTGCTGCTGCTTTTTATTACTGGCGTCAGTTCGGCCCTGTTTCATGTGCCCGCGCCGGTGATGATTAGGCAGTTCTCCGGAGAAAAAACCGCAACCGGGATGAGCTTTTTTATGTTCGGCGGTGAACTGGCCCGCACACTGGGCCCGCTGTTCATTGTCTGGGCTATCTCCATTTGGGGGCTGGAGGGCAGCTGGCGGGTGATGCCCATCGGAATAGCTGCGTCGGTTGTTCTTTTTATTAAGCTGCGGGACGTCTCTGCGCTAACCGACGGCCATAGAAAGAAAAAGCAAAAAGGCGCCGCCGAAACCTTGAAGGAGCTGATTCCCTTTTTTATATTTATTGCAGGATTCCAGTTGTTTCGGGCCGGGATGAAAGCGGCGCTTACCCTCTATTTGCCGACCTATTTAACCGGCCGCGGCGAATCGTTATGGCTGGCGGGAATTTCACTTTCGGTGCTACAGTTTGCCGGAGCGCTGGGTACGTTTGGGACGGGTTTTATTTCCGATAAAATCGGACATCGAAATACGTTGTTTATCACGGCGCTGGCCAGTCCGTTTGTGATGTGGGCTTTTATTACCGGTAACGAAATATTTAAAATGCCGCTGCTTGTTTTAATGGGGGTTCTGCTTTTTGCTTCGGGCCCGGTTCTGTTAGCCCTGGTTCAGGAAACGACTATGGAACGGCCGGCGTTTATAAATAGTATCTACATGACCATTAATTTTAGCATCAGTTCATTAATGGTTTTATTCATTGGCGTTTCGGGCGATGCATTGGGCCTGGAATTGACTTATAAAATAAGCGCCGGACTGGCTTTCCTGGCGTTGCCCTTTGTTTTTATATTACCGGGAAAAGGAAAATAATCTATGCAGAAAATTATTATGGCGTTTGCCACAGACGATGGAAAAACCTTTATAGACCGCCATTTTGGCGACGCCCTGCAATATGAGCTTTATGAAATCGGAGCGGATTTTCACAACCATTTAGCCACCATTTACAATTCTACCGACGAAGAAGAGAGGCACGCCGATCCCAATAAAGCCAAAGGGGTTAGCAAATTGTTTAAAAAGGACGGGGTTCAGGTTCTTTCTTCCAAAAAATTTGGCGCTAATATCAATCGCATGAAAAAGAAATTTGTTTGTATCCTGATGAATGACGCGCATATTGCGGATAGTATTAAAACTATCCAGCGCCATTTTGATCAGATTATCAAAGAACTGGAAAAGGGAGAAGAGCTGCATTTTTTAAATCTAAAAAACAAATGAGTTCACTAAAAAAAACACGAATTTTACGAATTTACACGAATCTATTCAATGTAATTTCAATAAAAACAATCCGTGTCTTTCTGTGAAAATCAGTGGCTATGCCTTTTTAGACTGGACTCAAAAATAGTAATCAATATTTTTTATTTAGGAGATTCTGTCATGAAACTCACCGTACTGACCGAAAATACGGCCTCCGGATATTTTATCGCGGAACATGGCTTATCCTATTTAATTGAACATGATACCACCCTCCTTTTTGATACCGGGCATTCCGATGTGTTTAAACAAAATGCCGCCCGTCTTAATATCGATCTCGAACAAATTAAAACGGTGGTTCTTAGTCACGGCCACTGGGACCACGGGAACGGTTTAAAACATCTGAATATGAAAACACTCATCTGTCATCCCGCTGTTTTTATGAAACGTTATCATCGTAATAATACGGAAGATGTGGGGCTTGCTTTAAATCGCGAACAGATGGCTGCCCATTTTGAAATCATCGAATCCGGGAAGCCCTATCCCATTTCCGAGCAGATACTATTTTTAGGCCAGATTCCACGGTTGAATGATTTTGAAGCGCAGCATACCGATTTTGTGGATGCCCAGGGCCCGGATGATTTTGTTCCGGACGATTCTGCTTTGGCGGTGATTGAAAATGATGAGCTAATAGTGGTAAGTGGATGTGCGCATGCCGGGATTTGTAATATCGTAGAATATGCAAA
>JAJRSO010000029.1 GCA_024278755.1 Calditrichota bacterium
CGAATATTATTTTAAATTCGTTTAACTTCACCTTGAGGAAATGTTTATGAAAAAGACAACCACGATTAAACGCAGAACATTTCTTAAAAAAAGCCTGCTCGGTATGTGCGGTATTGTCTGCGCCGATTTCTTCTTCTTTAACGGAAAGCCGCTTTTGGCTTCCACAACCGATACGATTGTCATAAACAACCCCCGGCCCCCGGTGGCTATCCCAGCCAAAATCAATAATCTCGTCTATCCCTACGATATTACCTACGACGGCGCCGGAATACTGGAAGCCACGGCTTCGGGTTACGATACGCAGCTGCTGGAAATCAGCTTTGACCCGGTGGAACAGATAGATGTAAACCGTTATAAACTACCGATGCGTATCAACAGTCTGTCTGCCAATGGCGAAAATTCGGTGATTGTAAATATCTCCGACCACCCCGACGCGCTTGATGAGGATGATTTGGCCAGACCCGCCGGATATGAATTGTTCGGCAATTATCCCAATCCCTTTAACGGCGCAACCCGTATCAACTACCGCGTTCCGCACAGGACGGAAGCGGAATTAACCGTTTTTGATGTAAACGGCCGTACGGTAAGGCGCGTAACACAACCGGCCGCGCCCGGTAATAATAGTTTTCTTTGGAAGGCAAAAGGCCGCTTTGGGCAGCCCCTTCCATCCGGAATCTATTTATACCGCCTTAAAGCGGACAACTGGATACGCAGCGCCAAAATGAATTATATCAAATAGCATAGCAGCATAAGCGGAAAGGAAAAACAATGGCGGGACAATGGGAAAAACGCGACCGCGCGCGCACCTGGGACAGCGGCAGGATTGGTTTTAATTTACCCTTTCTTAACCACAAATACCACTGGAGCGTTCTTCCGCGGCGTAAAAACAGAGACGATACGGACGCGGAACCGCTTTTGGGCGTATCCTTTTATCAGATTATCGCCGGACTCTATAAACGGGTAAAAATCAAATTCGGTAAAATCAGAAACGTGCAAAAAACCCCATCCTTAAAAGGCCGCGCGCCGCCGGGCAGCGCCGCGCAAATAAACAGAGCCGGAATAAAAGCAGCGCTGCTGGCTCCGCTGGTTATGAAACAGGCCGCGCTGTACGCCGGGAACCATTCCCCCCTACTCAAACAAACCGCCACTCCCGTGCAGGACGTTAACCCGGTTGACATTGTTGACCCGGAAAACATTACAGTTCCTTTATATATGGGAGAGAGCATGATGGGTGAACTTTATATTGAAGTGTCTTCTGTAGGGGTCTTTCTTTTATTAGGGGTCAATATCAGAGGTCCACTAGGTTATTTGCAATCCAATGGAGAAAGTACTAACTTGCCTCCTGTGAATGTGTATGTTAATTCGGATGTTGTGGCAACAGATGATAATATAGATATGTCCTCTTTAGGCAAGCAGTGGACTATTCCACTAAAGGAAACTGATGAAAATTCAGATTTTGAGCATCAGTTTTCCCTTTCGGATAAAATCAATCGTTTCTATAATAAGGTTACATTAGTTTATGATGATAATGGTACGCAGGAAGAGGAAGAGATATATACTCCTGATGAGTCTGCAGAGACTTTATTGAATAATATTGCTCCATATGAAGCTGGAAGCATAATAATGACATCAGATGATGATAAAGAAAAGTTCAAATTAAATTATGAATCAGATGATTTTTTGGATCAAAAGCTGAGGATGTCTCATTACAATCAGCATTGGGAGACTGTAAATGAAAAAGTTCTTGAAATTTTAAATGGACAAAATGGTAAATATTTGCAGCAGATTATTTGGAATGTTTACGATTGGCTTGGTGATACTAAGACTCTTTCAATAGAAAATGATGAGGACACGGTAGAGCTTACTTTGCCGGGGTCTGTAGTTGATAATCTAAAAGCTATGGATGAACGGTTTGGCCTGAAGAATTATTTAAAAGGCGGAATAGAGAGAATTATTTTTACATCCGTTCCCGGGGATAAAGTAAAAACGCTAAAGCATATTCTTTCCTCTTCACAATATCGAATTCATATAAATTAACGTCGCCGCGCATCCCGCTTGCGGGGAGCTGGTGGGTGTGGGAATCCCCCTTGTCCTTCGGACATCCCCCCTTCCTAAGGGGGGAAACGCGAAGCGAAGGGGGGGATGGTTTTTAATTCCGTGGCAATTCAAAAAAAAATGGTTTGCCCGGGTTTTTGCTTGCCTCCCGTTTGCGGGGAGTTGACTTGCCACGAGCTTTAGCTCGTGGATAAGGAATAGTAAACAAACATCCCGGGCTTTAGCCCAATTAAGATAAATGAGTGTAAAATGCCCTATATCCGTATTTGGATTCATCTTATTTTTTCCACAAAAAACCGCGATAAACTCATCAGCAAATCGCTAAAACCAAAATTGATTTGCCATATCCGGGAAAACGCCGAAAAAAAGGATATTTATATCGATTTCATTAATTGTGTGGAAGAACATTGCCATCTTCTCATTTCCCTTGGCGGCAGTCAGTCAATCAGCGAGGTTGCGCGACTCATAAAAGGCGAATCATCGAGCTGGATTAATAAAAACAAATTATCGAAAATCCATTTTGCCTGGCAGGAAGAATACATTGCGGTTTCGGTAAGTGAATCACAGGTTAACAGGGTAAGGGACTATATAAAAAATCAGGAAGAGCACCACCGGGTAAAAACCTTTGCCGAAGAGTATGATTTGTTTATTGAAAAATATGGATTTAAAAAATTGGGCTAAAGCCCGGAGTGTGTTAGGCTTTGAAGTCAACGAGCTAAAGCTCGTTGCAAGTCAAAAAAGAATCGTTATTTTGAAGAAGATTAATCTGGCTTGCTCCTGGATTAGGGTTTTTGCCCGCATCCGCTATTTGGGGAGCTGACTTGCCCCGTGCTTTTGCCTGCATCACGCTTGAGGGGGAGCTGGTGGGTGTGGGAATCCCCCCTGTCCTGCGGACATCCCCCCTTGTTCCACTCGTCATTCCGAGTCCCGATTCATCGGGATGAAGAATCCTTTCCGGCTCTGCATGGGATTGCTTCGCTTTACTGCGTACCGCTCGCAATGACAGGGGGGAGGCAATTTATCGGAATAACCCCCTAACCTCCCTTTACTAAGGGGGGACAGATTATTGCATTTGGAAATTATTTGTTTTTTGTGTTTTGAGATTTGCGACTTGCCGCGGGATTGATAACCCACCCCATCCCCTCCCTTATGCATAAGGGAGGGGCGCCGCAGGCGGGGAGGGTTAGTCGCTCCGCGCTGAATCTCGGGGCTATTCATTGGGAATAAATTTAGCTGACTTGCCACGGTATTGTTTCTTTGAAAAATTCTTTGAACCGATGAAAAATTTTGGTAATTTGTAATCGCTGGCCGCGGGCTGACAAATCCACTGATGCTCATCCTTGTAATTTACAGTTGTATATATATGTTTAATTCGGAGAAACTATGTTTGACGCTCTGTTGATAATTATAATTGCTTATATTTTCGGTTCTTTTCCCACCGCCATTATTGCCGGGAAACTGCTAAAGAAAATTGATATAAGAGATTTTGGCAGCGGCAATGCCGGGGCGACCAATGTGCTTCGTACATTGGGCTGGAAAGCGGCGCTCGTCGTATTATTAATTGATATGATAAAGGGTTTTGTCCCTGTCTTCTGGATTGCCGGAATGATACACCCACAGCCGGAAACACTTATTTATTATCAAATTCTTGCCGCCATATGCGCCATTGCCGGCCATATCTGGACTATCTTTGCCGGATTTAAAGGCGGAAAAGGCGTGGGCACGTCGGCCGGTGTATTTATGGGTTTGGCGCCCATTCCGTTGGTATCGGCGCTTGTTTTTTTCATTATCATTGTTTCCATCACCCGGTTTGTCTCTCTCGGTTCGATTACCGCCGCGTTAATGCTGCTTTTGGTACTGAGCTATCAAAAATTTATTGCCATGATGTTTATACCCAATGTTTTATACTATTTGACGGTTGTTGTGGTGGTTCTTATCTGGTACGCCCACCGGGAAAATATAAAACGATTGTTAAAAGGCGAAGAAAGTAAAGTTAGTTTTAGTAGTTCAAAAAGTTAACCGGAGGTATCTGCATGAATGCTGCTTTAATCGGCGCCGGTAGCTGGGGAACCAGCCTGGCCATTGTTCTGAATTCAAATAAACACAGGGTTCGCTGCTACACCATTGAGCAGACGACTATATATGATGTGCAAACGAAAGGCGAGAACAGCCGCTATTTGCCAGGCGTTAAAATTCCAAAAGAAATTGAGTTTACAGGCGACCTGAAATATGCCGTCGAGGACGCCGACATCATCATCAATGCCGTTCCGTCTCAGATAACCCGTTCGGTGGTTCCACAGGTTGTCGAAGCGTTAAATTCCAGTGGTCAGATTTGGGTGACCGTTTCGAAAGGTATAGAAAACAAGACTTATATGCAGGTGACGGATGTTATTCACGAAGCAGGCAACATTCCGCAGGATAAAATAGCCGCCCTTTCCGGACCGAGCCATGCCGAGGAGGTTTCGCGGAAAGTGCCCACGGCCATTGTTTCGGCCTCTACCAATATGGAAACGGCCATTATGGTTCAAAAGGCATTTATGACGCCTTATCTGCGGGTCTACACCAGCACCGACGTGGCCGGAGTGGAATTAGGCGGCGCTTTGAAAAATATTATCGCTTTAGCGGCGGGTATTTGCGACGGCGCCGGATTTGGCGACAATACCAAAGCGGCCTTAATGACCCGCGGACTGGCCGAAATGAATCGCCTTGGTACGGCAATGGGCGCTAATAGCGATACGTTTGCCGGATTAAGCGGAATGGGCGATCTGATTGTAACCTGTATGAGCCGGCATTCCCGCAACCGTCACGTAGGAGAAGAGATCGGAAAGGGAAGAAGCCTTCAGGAAATTCTGGATGAAATGGTAATGGTGGCCGAGGGCGTTAAAACAACGCAATCCGCGTATGAGCTGGCAAAACGGGAAAAAATTGAAATGCCCATCACCGAACAAATCTACTTAACCCTGTTCGAGGGAAAGTCTCCGCATCAGGCTATGCTGGATTTGATGACCCGGGAATCGAAACCGGAAGACTGGGGATAGCGGGCCTGTTTTGCCTTTGATAAATGATGCGATGAACTTTTTTAGGACGTGTGCATAAACAGATTTATACAAAGGAGGCAACGATGATTCGATCCATTTTATTACCGGTTGACGGCTCCATTTATTCGGAGTCTGTCTTGCAATACGGCATTTTTCTCGGCAAAAAATTAGATGCGCTGCTACGTGTGATAACGGTAATCGATCTCCGTTTATTCGAGTGGAATATGAGTACGGGCGCCGATAATTTTATTCCTGTGGTTACGCCGGCCGAATTTCAGGAAGAGACACATAAAATGCTGGAAACAAAAGCCGATGCGATTCTCCATAAATCTAAAGCGATACTTCAGGAGAGTGGGCTTGCCTTTGAACTAAACAAAATTACCGGTATTCCGGTGGATGAGATTTGTGTGGCCTCCAAGAGTTGCGATCTGGTTATTATGGGTATCCGGGGCGAGTATGAGCATTGGACAAGCCGCCTCCTCGGGGCAGTTACAGAGGCGGTTACCAGACAGATTGCAAAGCCTGTTTTGTTGGTGGATCGGACCTTTACGGAAATTAAACGCGTACTTTGCGGATATGATCGCAGCGACAGTTCTAATAAAGCGTTGCAGCTTTCCGCTTTTCTGGCCGGCGCTTTAAAAACAGAAGTTCAGGTGGCGGCTGTTTTTAATCAAAACGAAGAACGTGAAGAGGTTCTTGAAGAAGCCGAACAGTATTTAAAACCTTATAAGATCGAATTTACCCTGCGGCATGAAACCGGTACAGCCGCCGAAGCCCTGATTGAGGCGCAAAACAGCGCACCGTTTCCGAGTCTGCTCTGTATGGGGAGTTACGGACATTCCCGCTTGCGGGAGGCCATTCTGGGCAGTACGACCGTACAGGTGATGCGCAAAGCAAATAAACCCATTCTACTTGCAAAATAACAGCAACGGTTTTTACCTTGCATAACTAATAATTTTGATTCAGGAGACAGATACGAATGAGCGGGCAAATTATTACCCTGTCACGACACATCATTGAAGAGGAACGAAAACACCCCCAGGCTACCGGAAAATTTACGGATTTAATGAACGATATTGCCTTTGCGGCAAAACTGATTTCTTATAACACAAACAAAGCGGGCTTAATGGATGTTTTAGGCGAAACAACCAATGTAAATGTTCAGGGGGAGGTCGTAAAAAAACTAGATGTATTTTCGCAGCAGACCATGGTGAATGCACTGGATCATAATGGCCATACCTGTGTAATGGCCTCGGAAGAAGAGGAAGACATTATCCCTATTCCGGAAGAATACCCGCTGGGAAAATATGTGGTTCTGTTCGACCCGCTTGACGGCTCTTCCAATATTGACGCCAATGTGAGTGTGGGCACTATTTTTTCCATATATAGTCGTATCACGCCCGAAGGCCGGCCCGGAACGGAAAAGGATTGTTTACAGCGCGGACGAGAGCAGATTTGCGCCGGATATGTAATTTACGGTTCCAGTACCATGTTGGTTTATACGACCGGGAACGGAGTGCACGGCTTTACGTTGGATCCCAGCTATGGGGAATTTATTTTATCGCATCCCAATATTAAAATCCCCAAAAAAGGTAAAATATACAGTGTCAACGAAAGTAATTTTGACTATTGGAAACAAGAAGTTAAAAACTATATTCATTATGTAAAGCAGATCGATCCGCCCACAAACCGTCCTATGAATTCACGTTATATTGGTTCGATGGTAGCCGACGTCCACCGCAATCTGTTGTATGGCGGAATTTTTCTGTATCCTGCAAGCGATACGGCGCCAAACGGTAAACTACGCTTAGGGTACGAAGCAAACCCTATGGCCTTTATCGTAGAACAGGCCGGTGGTAAAGCCACAACCGGAAAACAACGTATTTTAGATGTGCAGCCGGAAAGTATTCATCAGAGAGTGCCTCTGTTTCTCGGTTCAAAAGAAGATGTGGAATTGTTGGAAGAGTTTATTTCGGGTAAACGCAAGTAGAAAAGTACAATAGCAGCAAAAAACTGTGCAGATCTGTTTTTGTATTCTGTCGTTTCTGCAAGCAAAATATAAAAGAAAGGCTGCCAATCTATACAGATTTTATATACAATTGTTCTATCTAATCAGGATAAAACCAATACCCATTGCTTTCGGCAAGAGGTTGCCTTTCTTTTTTAGCCGCGGATGCACACGGATGTTTGCTGATTTAGCTCTTTCAGTATTTACGGATTCCTTCGCGTAAAAGTATTCGCGTCCCTTAGCGTGCTTTGCGGCTAAATTTTCTGTTTGCAACGGCCTGTTTAAGAAGGAATTACCGTTTATCTGTAATTGGCTCGTCTTTTATTCATAAACCGGCCTTGCTATCATTTACACCTTTCTTTAAATTTGCCGTCGGCGCACCACAAACCGCGTCTGGCGGTAAATCACGTTCCGGATTAATCTCTCATTTTAACTATCGGAAGTAAAAAGATATGGCACAGAATATTCGAATCTCAGAAGTCGCGCAGTACGAAGGTAAAGAAGTCACGCTTAAAGGATGGGTTTACAATGTCCGCTCAAGCGGAAAATTACGTTTTATTTTGGTACGGGACGGTTCCGAAACCATTCAGTGCGTAGTTTTTAAAAAGGATGTTTCGGAAGCTTCTTTTGCAGCCGCCGATGCGCTGACGCTGGAAAGTTCGCTTAGCGTGACAGGCGTTGTTGCCGCCGATAAACGTTCGCCGCTGGGTTTTGAGATACAGGTTAAAGAAATCGAAGCGATTCAGATTGCCCGGGAGTATCCCATTAGCAAAAAGGAACACGGAACCGATTTCCTGATGGATCACCGCCATTTATGGCTGCGTTCCAAACGGCAGCACGCCATCCTGCGTATCCGTCACCAAATCATTCACGCGGCGCGTGAGTTTTTTGACAATCGTGATTTTATTTTGGTAGATTCACCCATTTTTACGCCCAATGCCGCCGAAGGAACCAGCACCCTATTCGAAACCGATTATTTCGGCAGCAAAGCCTATTTAACTCAATCGGGCCAATTGTACGCCGAAGCGGGCGCCATGGCCTTTGGTAAGGCCTACTGTTTTGGCCCTACGTTCCGCGCGGAAAAATCCAAAACCCGTCGTCATCTCACCGAATTCTGGATGATTGAACCGGAAGCGGCTTTTTTTGATTTGGATGATGATATGCGGCTGGCCGAAGATTTTGTGGAACATCTGGTACAGAGTGTTTTAAAGAACCGCCGTAAAGAACTGGAAACCCTGGAGCGGAATATCGGTAAGTTGGAAACCGTAAACGCCCCGTTTCCTAAAATCCACTATAACGAAGCGGTTGAAATTCTGAAAAAGAACGGGAGTGAATTTATTCCCGGCGATGATTTCGGCGCGGCCGATGAAACTATTATTTCGCAGCAGTTTGATCGTCCTGTGATTGTGCACCACTATCCGGCCGAAGTAAAAGCCTTTTATATGAAACGCGATGAAAAGGAACCGCAATATGCTTTGGCAATGGATATGCTGGCCCCGGAAGGGTATGGCGAAATAATTGGCGGATCGCAAAGGGAAGACGATTACGATACGCTTTTACAGCGTTTAAAAGAGCATAATTTACCCGAAGAGGCGTTTAAGTGGTATCTTGATTTACGGAAATACGGCAGCGTTCCGCATTCCGGATTTGGACTGGGAATCGAACGTACCGTCGCCTGGATTACGGGCATTAAGCATATCCGGGAAACGATTCCGTATCCGCGCCTCATTCAACGTTTGTATCCGTAAGCGGAACCTATATGAAACAACTTATCGGCATTATCGGCGCCGGAACCTGCGATAAGCGTATTTATGCCTTAGCGCGGGAAACAGGTGCTGCGGTGGCTAAAAACGGCTTTGGCCTTGTCTGCGGCGGTCTGAGCGGAGTAATGGAAGGTGCGGCCCGGGGCTGTAAAGAAAACGGCGGCTTGACTATTGGTATCATCCCGCAGGAAAATGCTGATTTTGCCAACGCATTTATTGATATTGTAATCCCAACGGGTATGGGTATTATGCGCAATCTACTGGTTGTGCGCAGCGCGGCAGGACTTATCGCCATCGATGGTAAATTTGGAACCCTTTCGGAAATAGCGTTTGCTCTGCAATTGGGTAAACCGGTAGTGGGGCTTCAAACCTGGGATATTTCCGAACAAATTATTAATGTAAAAAATGCTGAACAGGCCGTAGCTACGGTAATGGAGCTGATTGAAGCGGATAGCATTCTAAAACCATAAATCTCTGTTCTTCAACCATTAATCGTCGTTTTAAGAAGATGGAAAAAATATGTCCACACCGCTTACTTTAAAAATTATTGTTACCGGCCGGGTTCAGGGTGTGGGCTACCGCTGGTTTGCCCGCGAAAACGCCCAAGAGTTGGAACTGACCGGATATGTTAAAAACCTGTCTGACGGCGATGTGGAAGTGGTGGCCCAGGGAAGGGAAGAAAAGGTTATAGAGTTTACCGGTTTGCTACGTCAGGGGCCATCCTTCTCAAATGTGATCGATTTAAAGATAAGCGAATTGAATGATGAGCCGTCCTTCGAGCATTTTGAGGTAGTGTTTTAAAATCGATTTATAAAGCTACTACCGATGTAAGCCGTATGCCAACTATTAAATAAGGGTACAAAATGAATCGCTTGGAAAATATTAAAAACGCCCTGCGCGATATACCGGATTTTCCCAAACCGGGTATCCTGTTTAAGGATATCACGCCGGTCCTGAGCCACCCGCAATTATTTGGCGATGCGATTGATCTGATGGCAGAAACGGTTGAGGGACAAAAGATCGACTTTGTGGCCGGGATCGAAGCCAGGGGATTTATTTTTGGAGCGGCTTTGGCCCGTAAAATTAATTGCGGATTTGTCCCCATCCGTAAACCGGGGAAATTGCCCTACAAAACATTTAGAGAAGAATATTCTCTGGAATATGGTACCGATTCCGTTGAAGTGCACCGGGATGCATTTTTTAAAGGGGCCTCCGTCTATTTGGCCGATGATCTGCTGGCAACCGGTGGAACCGCCGCCGCTGCCGCAAAGCTGATAAAAAAATGCGGTGCGGAAGTCTCTTTAATTGGTTTTTTAATCGAACTGTCATTTCTAAAAGGCGGTGAAAAACTAATCTCTTTTCCGGTAAAATCACTGATTCGTTATTGAATCCAACTCCTTTATTTTATTTGCCTTGCTTGCCGCAGTTCGCTAAATTTCAGGCTATTCCGAATGCCCCTGTAGCTCAGCTGGATAGAGCAGAGGCTTCCTAAGCCTTGTGTCGGGAGTTCGAATCTCTTCAGGGGTACAATTAATTTTCTATCGGCAGATAGATCAACACCTAACCAGTTCATAAACACATTAAAGGAAAGATTATGTTAAAGGCACAAAAAAAGATGACCAAAAAGGAATTGAAGGAAGATAAATTTGTTGAAACGGCAATGAAAACCCGTGCGTATATCGAAGACAATATTAAGCAAGTCTCCATAGTTACAGGCGTTATTTTCGGCGCTTTTCTGCTTATCATGGTATATAATTATGTCCATTCTGCGAAGATGGCGGAATCGGCTACACTTTTTGGCGAAGCGCAATTAGAATATCAAAATATGAATTATACAAAAGCTGCCACGCTTCTAATCCGTCTGGAAGAGGAATACAACGGAACGGACGCTGCGGCTCAGGGACAGTTTTTACTGGGAAATTTATATTTTCAGCAGGGGAAAATCGATCAGGCTGCTGAAAAGTTTAAATACTTTCTTGATTCGTACAGCGGGAGTGAAATACTTAAAGCATCGGGGTATGCCGGTTATGCTGCGTGTCTTGAAGCACAGAATCAATCCAAAGAAGCGGCAGAATATTATATTAAAGCACAGAAAGAAGATCCCGAATTTGTGGAAGCTTCCAATTATCTTTATCTCGCAGCCTTGAACTATATTGCAATAAACGACTATAAAAGCGCGGAAAATCTTTTAAAACAAATTGTGGACGAATATCCCGAAGCCAAACGAATGCAGGATGCGAAAGCGCAGTTAATTTTAATCGCAAAAAAATAAAATGACAATTTTTAAAGAGGCAGAAAAATATTTTTTTGATATTTATAATCGCTTTCCCATTGATGTGGACAGGGGAAAGGGCGTTTATTTATATGATAAGAATGGCGCCCGCTATTTAGATTTTTTAGCCGGAATTGCCGTAAATGCTCTGGGATATGCGCATCCCGTTATAAATACCGCCATAAGAAAACAGTTGGAACGCAATATGCATCTGGGGCCGTATTTTGTACAGGATGTGCAGGTGGAACTGGCGCAGAAGTTAGTATCGTTAACTTCGTTTAAGAAAGTGTTTTTTACAAATAGCGGAACAGAAGCGATAGAGGGACTTTTAAAAGCGGTAAAAAAATGGGGAAACCAGAATAATAAAAAAGAAATAATTGCCTTTCGGGGTAGTTTTCACGGTCGCTCGCTCGGCGCTTTGTCTATTACCATGCAGGAAAAACATCAGAAAAATTTTCGTCCCCTTTTACCCGATACACACGTTGTTCCTTTTAATGATATCTCTGCCTTTGAAAATGCCGTTAATGACAAAACGGTCGCTGTCTTTTACGAGGGTATTACCGGAGAAGGCGGTGTGCGTCTTGTATCTGCGGCAATGCTGGAAGCCATGAATAAAGCTCGGGAGAAGTATGGTTTTCTTATCATTGCCGATGAAATTCAAAGCGGGACCGGGCGTACCGGGTCATTTTATTATTACGAACAAACGGGTTTAGTCCCCGATGCCATTGCTTCTGCCAAGGGGCTTGGCGGCGGAATGCCGTTAGGCGCATTTATGGTAAATAAGCGCCTGGAACATATTTTTAACCGTGGTGAACACGGCTCGACATATGGCGGTAATCCACTGGCCTGTGCGGCCGGACTTGCGGCTGTTGATCTTATTTCCACAACGCCGTTTTTAAAAAATGTACATAAAAAAGGAAAATACTTTACAACTCTTTTAACTGAACTGGCCGATGAATTTAATGATGTGATTTTAGAAGTACGCGGTAAAGGCTTGATGATTGGCGTTGAAGTGCGCCAAAAGGCTGCCGAGTTAATGCGCGAAAGTTTTAACGAAGGGCTCCTTTTTAATATTGCCGGCGGTACAACTCTGCGTTTTATTCCGCCGCTTATTGTTGACAATAATGATATTGACACAGCCAGTGAGAAACTGCGTCTTACCTTTAAAAAACTGTTCAGATGAATGGCGGGGAGAGTGAGTCGGCGTGTTTTACGACTATGTTCTATTAACTTATTTTATCCTCAGCTCGGTTTTCATGGCCCTTTCGGCCTTTGTTTTCCAGACGGTTCGTAAACAATTTTCAACGCAAACAAAACAATATCAAGCGCTTCAGAAAAAAATAAAAACCTATTTAAACATGCTCTATTTTTTTCTGCTCAGTATTTTTATTACCCGGCTTATCTTTGCAACGGCGTTTCCCATGCAGCTTGATCAACTGGCAATTATTTCCGAAGGGAACACGGTTAGCGTCGTTTTTATGCTCTACCAGGCCCTTGCCGGACTTATTTATCTTTTAATTGTGTTTTTATTGCAGTTAAATCATCATATAAAACTAATATATAAATACGAATATTTATTAAAAGTACTAAAATTTAGCCTTTATTTTATCGGCTTGGATTTAATACTTTCTGTTGCGGGCTGGTTTAAGTATAATGCTGATCTATTCTTTCCGTCTGTTTTGCATAAAAGCAATGCAATAAAAACGCTTCCCGATGTGATGGTTTGGGGCCTGCTGTCCGGGGTGCTACTGTTTGTTGTTATCTATTGGTTAGTACAGCGAAAACGTAAAACGGCCATACGTATTCTGTTTTGGATCGTTATGCTTTTAACCTCTTTTGTCGCTCTGTATACGAGTTACATAAATGCAGGGTTTTACTGGTCTGCAAAAAACGCATTTTCTCTTTTTACATATAAAGATGCGGCCTATGGCTGGCTTTGGTTTGTTTTGATTTTATCCGCTGTCGGCAGCCAGGTAATAGCCGCTGTTATGCTGGTTATCGAAGAGCGGTTTATTAATCGGTATTTTGTAATTAATTATTCAGTGCAGTTAAATCGAATTGCCCTGATTTCTGTTTTAGGGCTTTTTGTTAATGCGCTATTGCCGCAAATAATTTTGTGGCTTATGTAGCCTGTAAACTTTTTTTACCATGAATTAAGGAAGTATAAATGAAATTTCCTGCGGAGCCGTTTAGAATTAAGGTAGTGGAACCGATAAAATCCACTACCGTTACCGAGCGCAAAGCGCTTATAAAAAAAGCCGGTTACAATATTTTTATGTTACCGGCAGATTCCATTTTTATAGATTTGCTAACCGATTCCGGCACATCGGCTATGAGCGATAATCAGTGGGCCGGTATGATGCTGGGCGATGAATCCTACGCCGGTAGTAAAAATTACTACCATTTTGAAGAAACCGTACGCGATATTTTTGGTTTTCAAAATGTTATCCCCACACATCAGGGACGGGTTGCCGAAAACCTTTTATTTTCCACCATTGTAAAAGAAGGCGATGTGGTTCCTAACAATATCCATTTTGATACGACCAGGGCAAATATCGAACATCAAAAGGCACAGGCGGTAAACTGCGTGATTGATGAAGCGTTGAACCCCGAGACACTGCATCCGTTTAAAGGGAATATGGATATCGGGAAATTAGAAGCGGTCATTCAAAAATACGGCGTGCAGCGAATACCGTTGATTTTACTTACCATTACCAACAACAGCGGCGGCGGCCAGCCTGTTTCGATGGCCAATGTAAAAGCCGTGAGCGCGGTGGCAAAGAAGTATAACATTCCTCTGTTCTTCGACTCCTGTCGTTTTGCAGAAAACTGCTATTTTATCAAAGAACGGGAAGAGGGATACAAGAATAAATCTATTATCGAAATTGCCCGTGAGCTCTTTAGCTATGGCGACGGTACAACTATGAGCGCCAAAAAGGATGGCCTGGTAAATATGGGTGGCTTTTTGGCAATGAACAACGACAGTCTGGCTCAGCAAATAACCAATATGCTGATTTTAATTGAAGGATTTCGTACTTACGGTGGTTTGGCCGGACGCGATTTGGAAGCCATTGCACGCGGTCTAAAAGAAGTATTGGACGAAGATTATCTGCGTTTTCGCATTCAGCAAACCGATTTTTTGGGGCAAATGCTGATAGAACAGGGTATCCCCATTATCAAGCCGGTAGGCGGGCATGCCGTTTATATCGATGCCAAACGTTTCTTGCCGCATATTCCTCCACATGAATTTCCGGGAGTGGCGCTTATTGTGGAATTATATACAAGAGCCGGCATTCGCGGGGTAGAAATTGGCAGCCTGATGTTTGGCAGGAATGACCCGGAAACGGGAAAAACTATTGCACCGGAACTGGAACTGGTGCGGCTGGCAATTCCACGCCGCGTTTATACGAGTATGCATATGCAATACACATCGGAAGCGCTGGGTGAGATATATAACGATCGGAAATCTTTACGTGGTTATCAGATTACTTATGCGCCTGAAATGCTGCGTCATTTTACGGCAAAATTGAAACCAATGAACTAAGAATACAGGGCAGAAAGAGGATTTACATGTTTTCAGAGAAATTTCTAAAGCGGTTAATTAAGACAAACGGTGTAACAGTGCTTACGGGCGCAGGTATTTCTGCCGAGAGCGGGGTGCCTACTTTCCGTGGAAAAGACGGGCTTTGGAAAAATCATGATGTGATGCAACTGGCTACGCAACAAGCCTTAAAATCGGATCCGGAATTGTTTTGGGAATTTTATAACTGGCGCAGAGAATTATTAAAAACGGTTAAACCTAATCTGGGGCATTACGCCCTGGTCGATCTGGAAAAACAATTTTATGATTTTTATTTAATCACACAAAATGTGGATAACCTGCATTATGTGGCAGGGAATACAAAGGTTTTGGAATTACATGGAAACATAAGTAAAACTGTTTGTAATGACTGTGGCTATGAGGCCGGCGAAAAAGACGCGTTAAACGCCTCTGTTCCTGCTTGTCCCCAATGTGGTGGCGTGATGCGTCCCGGGGTAGTTTTGTTTGGGGAGTCGCTGCCTCAAAAAACGCTTTCCGATGCGCAGGAGGCTGCGGCAACTTGTGAAATTTTCTTCTCTATAGGCACATCGGCCGTTGTAGAGCCGGCAGCATCTCTGCCGTATATTGCCAAAGGAAATGGCGCGTATCTTGTCGAAGTGAATTTGGAACGAACTCCGCTTTCGGAACATGCCGATGAAGTAATCATTGGCAAGGCAGGCGACGTTTTGCCATACCTTATTATGGCTTTGGACAGATACTAAAACTGAGGGTCGGTTTGAAAAAATACTTTTTTCTCGCAATAATTTTTATATTAAGTAGCTGTGCCTATTATAATACTTTTTTCAATGCGAAAAAGCATTTTAAAGAAGCCTTTGAGAAACAGAAAACCATTAAAATTCAGGGAAAACGTCTGCCCGCGGATATTATTAAACATTACAGCGCCGCTATTGATAAATCCTGTAAATTAATTAATAATTACGGAGACAGCAGCCAATATGCCGACGACGCGCTTTTACTAATAGGAAAATGTCATTACAATCTTCGCGAATATATGCAGGCCGAACGTGTTTTAGGACAATTTATTCTGAAATATCCCGAAAGTGAGTTTATTCCCGAAGCTAAGTTATGGCTTGCAAAATCCTATATCTCCAATAAAAAGGAGAAAGACGCTTTAGAACTTCTCGACGAATTATTAAGCGGTGAAGTGGATCGTAAAATTGCTGTTCAGGGGTTTTATATTCTCGGTTCCCTGCATTATCAGAAGGAAGAATATGATACGGCGCTAAAGTATCTTGAAAAAGCAATAAATATTGCAAAAGAGGATGAACTTCTGGGGAATGCATATTATCTGGAAGGAGAAATCTATTTTAAACAAAAAAAATATAACGCCGCCGCCGAACAATTTGATCGCTTGAGAGATTTAGATATCCCGATATTAAAGGAATACGAAGCGCAGATGCGGCAGGTGGACGCTTTGATTGCGCTTAAGGATTTTAGCTCGGCAGAGAGTCTTCTAAAACAGATGTTGCGCGATATTCGTTTTAATAAACAGTTTTCCGTTATTGAAACAAAATTAGGCAATCTTAGCGAAATTCAGGGAGATACGGAATATGCACGGGATTTATATTACGATATCCTGTCAAAATACAAGAACGATGAAGGCGTTTCCCTTTCGGCTTATTTCTTAGCGCAAATTTATGAATTTAATGATGGTAATTTTGATTCGGCTAAGGTCTATTATGCAAAAGTGCGTAACCTGAAAACGCATGACGATATATTAAACGATTCCAAAGAACGCATAAAGCTGGTAAAAGAATATTTAAAAATCAGAGATCAGCTTCGGAAAGATAAGCGGGATCTCTTTGCACTGGCACAGGGCGATTCGTCTTTAGAAGACAGCATGGTTGTTGCTCCGGATAGTTTGGAAATTCAGCGGGATGAGACGTTTGTAAAAGAAGAGTTTAGTGAAGCCTTTTCGATGAGCAATAAAGAAAAAGAAGCCCTGCGGGACAGTTTGGCCAAAAAAGAAAAAGAGAAGAAAAAAAAGGTAAAAAAAATAGTCGTCAGCCGAACGCCGGATCAGGTTAAAAAAAGTTATAAAAAATTTAGTTTTAATATTGCTGAGTTTTTCTTGCTAAAATATCAAAACTACGATAGCGCCGCCGCCGCGTATAAAACGTATATATCAGTCTTCCCGCAAGACACGATTTTGGTGCCAAAAGCGCTTTATTCGCTCTATTTTATTTATCAGGATTTAGAAACTGATTCGTTAAAAGCCGATTCTTTAAAGGCTTTGCTTGTCCGTCAATATCCCGATTCTCCATATGGATTAAAACTGAGGGGAGTCCGTCAAAAAAAAGAAAAAACTGCGCCGACACAGGAAACAGTCTTTATACAGCAATATCGAAACGCAGAAAATTTATTGGAGGAAAGGAAATATCAAAAAGCGCTTTTCATTTTGAAGAAAATAGCTGTCCAGGATTCGGGAAGCGTATGGGCGCAAAAATCGCGCTACGCAATTGCTTATACGTATGAGCATTTTTTAGATGATATTCCTCGTGCGGTCGAGGCGTATCGGGTTTTGAAAAAGGAGTATCCCAAAAGCAAATATGCAAAAATTGCGCAGAATAAAATAAAAAAACCCCCTAAAGAAATTCTACCGGAATCCGAACCGAAAAACGAGATAAAAACAGAAAAAAAGAACAATCCCCAAAATAAAATACAGAATAGACAAACGCCGAAAAAAAGAACAACAGAAGCGGATTCTATACATAAAATAAATAAAATTTTAGAGGAAGAATAAAATATGGTGAAAACGATTGCTGTTATATTTATCTTTTTGCTAAGTTTACATGCCTGTTCTGCAAATGTACAATATCGTAAATCCAGGGTAGATTCTACCGCCGGCCAAAACACCTCAACCGCAAAAAAATATTATACCGGACAAGTTTTAACGGGAATGAGTTCCTATTATGGGAAGAAATTCCATGGAAGAAAAACATCAAACGGAGATGTTTTTGACATGTATAAACTTACGGCGGCACATCGTTTTTTACCGTTCAACTCAATTATAGAAGTAACCAATCTGGCCAATGGTCGAAGCGTTCGGGTTCGGGTAAATGACCGGGGACCTTTTGTAAAAAATCGCATTTTAGATCTTTCATATGCCGCAGCCAGAAAAATTGGGCTTACCGGGACCGGAGTGGGGAAAGTAAAAATTCGTATTATTCGCCTCGGAAATTAATAAAAAAATCAGAATATTTTCAAAGATTTTTTTGTTCTAATTTAAAATATTTAGTAGACTTTTATAATTTCTAAATATCTACTCAACAAATAAATAAGTAAATAGGAGTGTTACATGTCCGGGTTAGCCGTCGTGAATGATAGTAATTTTACAAAAGAAGTTTTGGAATCTGAAATTCCGGTATTAATTGATTTTTGGGCGGAATGGTGCGCTCCGTGCCGTCAGATTGCTCCCATTGTCGAAGAGATTGCTGCCGAATACGCCGGAAAAGTAAAAGTAGCTAAATTAGATGTGGACAGTAATCCGACCACATCAATGAACTATGGCATACGTTCAATCCCGACACTCCTTATTTTTAAAGAAGGAAAACCATACGAAACCATTATCGGTGCCATTCCTAAAAAGCAAATCATGGATAAATTACTACCACTGCTTTAGATAATATAAAGCGTTAATTTAAATAAAGCCGCTCTGGTTATATGAATTTATTGTTTAGTAAAGCCGAATTTGTGAAAAGTATAACGGATGTTTCGCAAAAACCACAAGAAAAATTACCGGAAGCCGCTTTTGCCGGCCGTTCGAATGTCGGAAAATCCTCGCTTCTTAATGCCTTGTTTAACCGAAAAAAATTAGTTAAAACTTCTTCGACTCCAGGGAAAACGCAACTTTTAAACTATTTTCTTGTAAATGAGCGGTATTATTTTGTTGATTTGCCGGGCTATGGATATGCTAAAACCCCAAAAGCCGTTTCTGCGAAATGGGGGAAGATGATCGAAAAATATATTCTTCAGTCGCAGGAACTCAAATTTGTTTGCCTGCTGATTGATTCGCGCCATAAATTGATGCAGGCAGACGAGCAGATGAGCGACTGGCTAAACTTTAACAGTATCCCATATATTGTCATTTTAACTAAAGTGGATAAGCTGACAAAGAACCAGCTTGCAAAACAACGACGTATTTTCGAAACCACCTTTCCGGATCATCATGTTCTGCCGTTTTCCGTGAACTCAATAGAGTATAAACAGGCTCTGGCGGAACTTATTTATAATATGATAAAATGAAATTAGTTAAACCTTGACATATTCGTAGATTATATTTATTTTTTTCTATCTTATAGTATCTTTGTAATTTCTTAAATAGCCCTTACACGGAGGAAACAGGCATTGGCGAAAATTGACAGGGAAGACAGGATTATTTCTGATGTAGAGCTTTCATCTGCGCAGTCCAGAAAAAATGAAAAAATCTGGCTCGAAAATATCACTCTTATAAAAGAACAGCGAATAGGAATTGAAGCGGCCGGCGGTCCGAAAAATATCGATCGGCAACATGCCAAGAACCGTTTAACAGCGCGGGAGCGCGTCCAAAAACTGATTGATAAAAACAGTCGGTTTTATGAACTGGGCCAGTTTACCGCTTTTGGTATGTACGAAGAGTGGGGCGGGGCGCCGTCTGCCGGAACCATTGCCGGTCTTGGCTACATCGAAGAACGACTGTGTATGGTTATTGCCAATGACGCTACCGTAAAGGCAGGCGCTTTCTTTCCCATGACCGCAAAAAAAGTGATTCGCGCTCAGACCATTGCCTACGAAAACCATTTGCCGGTTATTTATCTTGTGGATTCCGCCGGTATCTTTTTACCACTGCAAGAAGATGTCTTTCCGGATCAGGATGATTTCGGACGGGTTTTTTATCTGAATGCGCGGATGACCTCCAAAGGGATTCCGCAAATTACAGCCATTATGGGCATGTGTGTCGCCGGTGGCGCCTATCTGCCGGTGATGACCGATAAAATTTTAATGACGGAAGGCAGCGGTCTATTTCTCGGCGGACCGGCGCTGGTAAAAGCGGCTATCGGTCAGGTAATCAGCGCGGAAGAGCTTGGGGGCGCCGCTATGCATATGGAGACCAGCGGTACTATCGATTTTAAGGAAAAAGACGATCCCTCGGCTTTAAAACATATTCGTAAATTAGTCGCGCAAATGGGCCGCCCCAAACCGGCTGTCTTTAGTCTCCGGGAAAGCAGAGCGCCCAAATATAAGATTGACGAACTGATTAAAATAATGCCCTTTGATCAGGAACATGAATATGAGGCGCATGAAATCATCGCACGCATTGTGGATGACAGTGAATTTGTGGAATATAAAAAAGAATACGGCCAGACGCTGGTTTGCGGATATGCGCATATCGGAGGGTATCCGGTGGGTATTATCGCCAATCAGAAAAAACATATTCTTAAAAAGGGCAGTCCGCCTCAGTTTGGCGGGGTTATCTATACGGAAAGCGCTGAAAAGAGCGCGCGCTTTATTATGGATTGTAACCAGAATACGATTCCGCTTCTTTTTATTCATGATGTAAATGGTTTTATGGTGGGACGTGACGCCGAACATAGCGGAATTATTAAAGCCGGTGCGAAATTAGTAAACGTTGTTTCCAATTCGGTTGTGCCAAAAATTTCATTAATTATTGGCGGAACATTTGGCGCCGGCAATTATGCCATGTGCGGAAAAGCATATGCGCCCAATTTTATATTTGCCTGGCCTTCGGCCAAATATGCTGTTATGGGAGGCGCTCAGGCTGCCAATACGCTGTTAGATATTAAAGTGAAGCAAATGGAGCGCAGCGGACATAAGATTGACGAGAAAGAGAGACAAGCCCTGTTTGAATCCATTAAAGCCTCTTATGACGAACAGACCGATCCGCGCTATGGCGCCGCAAGACTTTGGATTGATGAGATTATTCTGCCCGGAGAGACCCGGGAACGGTTGATTAATGCCCTCGAAGCGGTGTCTAATAATCCGGAGCTGGAAACCTTTAACCCCGGAGTTTTACAAACATGAGCAGCTTGAGCAGCTACCAATACTTGCTTGTCAGGGAAGAAGATGCACATCTGGAAATTACTTTGAACAGGCCGGAAAAAAGGAATGCATTAAATGGCGGCCTGATTGATGAATTAAAACAAGTATTTTCTCAATACAGAGAAGAGAGTCGGATAAAAACCGTTGCTCTGAAAGGAAAGGGAAGCGCTTTTTGCAGCGGTGCGGATTTGGCCCATCTTAAGAAAATGCGTTCGTTTACTAAGGAAGAAAACATAAAGGATTCGGTGTCTTTGGCGGAACTCTATCTGCTTATTTACCGGTATCCAAAGCCGGTTATTGCGGTAGTGGAAGGAGCCGCGCTTGCAGGTGGAAGCGGTTTGGCCGGCGTTTGCGATTTTGTGCTTGCTACCCCGGCGGCTAAATTCGGTTATCCGGAAGTGCGTATTGGATTTGTTGCCGCTTTGGTTTCGGAGTTTTTAATCCGTCAGACAGGAGAGCGGATTGCTCGCGAACTATTACTAACCGGAAAAATAATCACGGCGGAGGAAGCAAAAAAAATTGGATTGGTGACCGCTGTTTTCCCTCAGGAAAAAATAAACGAAGCGGAGCGGGAACTTGTTGCACAATTGCGCCAAAATTCTGCTTTTGCGATGGAATCAACGAAAATCTTATTTGCAGCACAAATAGAAGAAGAACTTAAAAACCTGGCTTTACTCAATGCCAAATTCCGGGAGAGTGACGATTTTATGGAAGGAGTCTCTTCTTTTATTGAAAAACGTAAACCCAAATGGTCTGAAACTTAAAGTGCGGAGGCAGGTATGCTTGTATTAACACGGAGGTTAGGGGAATCGATCACCATTGGCGAAAATGTACGCGTTGTAATTGTGGATATTGACGGCAATCAGGTGAAACTGGGTATCGAAGCGCCGAGGGAAATCAGTATTTACCGGGAAGAATTGTATGAGAAAATAAACGGCCATGCATTTCCGCCCATCGATTCGAAGAAAAAAACAGAAGTGGAAACAGAATAATTCCCTATCCAAATGGCGCTGCTTTTTTCCGTTTTAACAGGCATTCTGTTCGGTTTGCAATCGATACTGGTTAAATTCGCCCTGCTAAAACAAAGTCAGGTGCAGGTTTTAAAATACCTGTTTTCGATTGCCGGCATTGTATTACTGCCGTTAGCTTTAATAGAAGTACCAACTGTTCACCTTGTTTCTTTTTCCACAGCTTTCTCAATTAGTCTCTTTATCAATATTGCCGCCTATCTTCTTTTATTCACAGCCATTAAGATTTCACCTATTTCCATCGTGATGCCTTACATAGGATTTACGCCGTTGTTTTTAACCCTTAGCGGCTATTTGATTTTGGATGAACAAACCGGAATTCTGTCATTTTGGGGAATTCTGTTAATTCTGGTGGGCGGATTCATACTGCAGCTTCCGGTACGTTTGGTTAAGGAAAAAAAGTTTACTGTTTTACGATTCTTCAACAGGGAAGAAAAGGGGATTTACTTTGCTTTAGCGGCGGCATTTTTGTGGAGCATCTCGGCAAGTGTGGAAAAAATTGCTGTTTTTTCCAGTTCACCCGAGTTTTACGGCGCTGCGATTCATTTGGCCTTAGGGCTTGTCTTTTTACTTTTTGCACAAAGAAATACAGAAAAAGCTGAAACCAATAAGACCAATTCAGGAAAGAACATTGCGTTGCTTTTAGTCATCGGAATCGTGAGCGCTATCCTGGCCTTGACACAGCTAACCGCAATTCAACTGACTCAAGTGAGTACCGTGATTGCTTTTAAACGAACGGGGGTATTGATTTCGGGATTGGCAGGTTTATTCTATTTTAAAGAAGGACATTATCTTAAAACGATTACAGGAACGATTGTATTGGTATGCGGCGCGGTATTAGTTAGCGCTTACTAACGATTCCATCCCAGTAAGAGATGGAATCGATATAAGGTAATTTGGACTCTAATAATATTTTTGATTCTTCTCATCAAAAAATTTATCAACAAATTTTTCACTTTTTTGTTTATAGTCGTTTAAAAATTTATACTTATATTTTTTATGTAATTTTTGAAAATAGTCAAAGGCTTTATCCGAGTCTTCAGGGACTTTTTCCGGATGTGAATTAAAATAAATACGTAGATATTCAACAACAATTAAATCCTTATCCATAGCCTGAATCCTCCAAAAATTTAATTCAGTAAAATCATTTTTACTAAAAACTTCTAAGAGCCAAATAATTAAAAAACTTTGCTCAAAGAACAGGTTAATCGTCCGTGTGTTTAAAATACAAAAAACCAGTGAAAGAAAAAAGGGAATAAATATGACAAACAGGCATAAAATGCACAAAATACAATTACAACACACCAAACCATAAAAAACAAATAGTTATGATATATATAAGTTTACATAATATATATTATACAACACTTGGTTGTGGGTTTTGGGGTTTGTGGGTTCTTGGGCCGAGCTTTAAATATGATTTGTTGAGAGATTTTAGAGTTGTTTTGAAAATATCGTATAATTCAATATAATATGGGATAGCGTAAAAATATTGCGGATTTAAAAAATATCGTTAAGAAAAAAAGGACGCGCATAAAAGAATAAGTTAGCATCTTCTGTAAAAGTAGTATTCTACGAATTAAAGATAATGTTTTAATTCGTTGGGATAAAAATCAATCGTTCTGTTTACAATTCGCTATATTTTTTTAGCTCTGTCGCACATAAAAAAAGACGTCGTACCGGTTTAATAAAAAACGGCATCGGTTATGAAAAAAGTAAAAAAATAAGAATGGAAAAAACAGCAGATAAAATATTTACAAGATCGTTATTTAGCCAATTAAATCCTTTAATGTGTTTTGTAGCGGACTTACAATGGATATGTTTTTCAGTATATGAATTGCATATTGTGCATTGGTACTGCCCCTGTATGGATGCGCCAAAATAGCTATCGATAATTGAACCGAAGAAACCGGTAAGCGTTATTAAAACTAAATTTTTGAAAGAAAGAGAAAACAAGTAGCCGCTAAAAGCGATAGCAAAACTCCCTAATAAAGAGGCGCCGGTACCAAAAATAGAGACGGCCCCGGAAATACCAGGTTCCACCTTTTTAAACGTTGTAATCATTCGAGGCGTCTTTTTAAATAGTACGCCAATTTCGGTTGCCCAGGTATCTGCATTGGCCGCCGCAAGTGAAACGAGGTAAAGGTGGTAATACATAGGAAGGGGCTTAAAAATGTAAAGAAAGATAAAAAGTCCCGCTAATCCCCCGTTGGCAATTACCTGAGCGTAATCGCGGACGCCGCTTTTTTCAAACGTATTTTTAAATTGTTCCTTCCGTTTCTTCCCTGTTTTGCTTAATAGCGAAGATAAAATAAAAAATACGAGAATAGGCACAGACCATTTCCAGCCGCCGAAACCGAAGATTAATACAGCTAAAATAAAAGTGGCAAACGCGCCTGAACGATTTAAAAATTTTGCCTTGTAGCTTAAGAGAACAATCACCAGGGCCAGAAAACCGCCAAGAAGGATTTGTCCTGTCCGGATAGAATCGGTCATTATTTATGATACAACAATATTAACAAGTTTTTTGGGTACAACAACCACTTTACGGATTGTTTTACCATTGATAAATTCTTTTATACGTTCATCGGTTAAAGCCATGGCTTCGGCCTCTTCTTTTGTTAAAGAAGCGCTTGCCATAATGCGCTGACGAATTTTCCCGTTAACCTGAATAACCCAGTTTAATTGTTCCATTTTGAGGAAATCAGGATTAAAAGAAGGCCACTCCCCATGATCAAAAACGGAAGATTTTCCACCGGTTTTAAGCCATAATTCTTCGGCAAGATGCGGGACAAACGGAGCCAAAAGTAAGACAAGATTTTTTAAAGCAGAGTTTAGCAAAGGTTTATTAAATTGTTCAGGCGTTCGTTCCTGTGTGTATTTATATAGCTCGTTGGTGAGTTCCATAATACGGCTGACGGAGGTATTAAAATGAAAACGTTCTGTATCTTCCGTGACGCCTTTAATGGAATTGTGCATGACAAAACGTAAATTGAATTCCGGGTTTTCAAAAACATCGGAACCGGGTTGAGCAATAAAAGGCAGGCTGATTTCATCATACAAACGCCAGACGCGATTTAAAAAGCGGTCAATAGCGGCAATTCCGGAATCATCCCAGGGACCGCCGTCCGTATAGGCAAAACCAAACATTAAATAGAGCCGGAAGACATCTCCGCCATATTTTTCAAGATAGATTTCGGGATTGACCACATTGCCTTTTGATTTGGACATCCGCATACCGTCCGGTCCCATAATTACACCTTGGTGCACAAGGCTGCTAAAAGGTTCGTAAAAAGAGACGTAGCCCATATCTTTTAACGCGCGTGTTACAAACCGTGAATAAAGCAGGTGCATCGTGGCATGCTCGGCGCCGCCAACATATTTGTCTACCGTAAGAATTCGATTAATCAGTTCCTTGTCCCAGGGCGTTTTATCATTTGAAGCATCCGGATAACGTAAAAAATACCAGGATGAGCAGACAAACGTATCCATTGTATCCACTTCACGACGGGCCTGCTTTCCGCATCTGGGGCAAACGGTATTTACATAAGAGGCGCTCGAAGCTAACGGTGACGTGCCTTTTGGCGTAAAATCCACGTCCATTGGTAATTTAACGGGTAAATCCTTTTCCGGCACAGGCACTTCCCCGCAACTATCACAATAAATGATGGGAATCGGCGCGCCCCATAGACGCTGACGACTAACCAGCCAGTCACGCAGTTTATACTGAGTGGTCCAATTCGCTTTGGAAAGTTTTTCTAAATCGTCGCCAATTCTTTGAGCGCCTTCAGCGGATGAAAGACCGTTGTATTTGGCCGAATTTATCATTGTGCCCTGTGCGGTGAACGCTTCGCTTAATTCTTCTTCGGCCGTTTTTCCTTTTTCAAGGATTACTTTAACAATGGGAAGATTAAATTTAGTAGCAAACTCAAAGTCTCTGGTGTCATGTGCAGGAACAGCCATTACAGCACCGGTTCCGTATGTGCTCAACACATAGTCCGAAATCCAGATAGGCACTTTTTCATTGTTCACCGGATTGATGGCATACGAACCTGTAAAAACGCCGGTTTTTTCTTTGGTTACCGCCAGGCGGTCAATTTCGGATGTTTTAGCGGCCAGATTTTTATAAACTTCCACTTCCTCCTTAAATTCCGGTAAAGTAAGTTTGGCAACCAATTCATGTTCTGGCGCAAGAACAACATAGGTTACGCCAAATAAGGTGTCTGGCCGGGTTGTAAAAACATCGAGGTGTTTATCGCTGTGGTTTTCCAGATCAAAGGTTATTTTTAGCCCCTGACTCTTCCCTATCCAGTGGCGCTGCATGGCTTTGGTTTTTTCGGGCCAGTCGAGTGATTCCAGTCCCTGCAGTAAATCTTCGGCATAAGCGGTTATTTTAAAAAACCATTGGGTTAAGTTCTTTTTAACCACTTCTGTTCCGCAGCGTTCACATTTTCCGTCTTGTACCTGTTCATTTGCCAGTACAGTTTGATCATGCGGACACCAATTAACCGGCGCGTTTGCACGATAGGCCAAACCTTTTTCATAGAGTTTTAAAAAGAGCCACTGCGTCCATTTATAATAATCGGGATGGCTGGTTACTACTTCGTAATCCCAGTCGTACATGGCGCCAATAGCTTTTAACTGTTCCCGAATATAACGGATATTATTGTCGGTGGTTTCCTGGGGATGGATTCCGGTTTTAACGGCGTAATTTTCAGCCGGAAGGCCAAAGGAATCGAACCCCATCGGTTCGAATACATTAAAACCCTGCATCCGTTTGAAACGCGCCCAGCTATCGGTCGGCGCATAGTTAAACCAATGGCCGAGATGCAGTTTATCGGAAGAAGGATAGCTAAACATAACCAGCGTATAGCATTTTTCTTTTTCGCTGTTAAAGTTAGCTTTATTAATCCTGTTGTCTTCCCAGAATGTTTTCCATTTTTCTTCTATTTTGTGATAGGCAATAGCCATAACAAACTCCGTAAAATATAAAAGGGGAAAAAGAAGTCGGGGCGAGAGGATTTGAACCTCCGACCTTACCGTCCCGAACGGTACGCGCTGCCAGGCTGCGCTACGCCCCGAGCTTTTGAAGAGGCAGAATCTAAGTAAAATTTAGAAATGTGTCAAATTAAAAAAGATTTTTCTTTTGAAATAGATAGTCGGTTTCCGTTTACGATAAAGTTTACTATCGGATTAGGCGTCGATGCGGGCGCTTGCTCCCTGCTCCCAAATAAAAACACTTATCCCTAAAAAACTATAAAACATGCTTGATCAAATAAAATCCACCGGCCAACAGCACTACAAAAGCCAGGCTTAACCATCCCAGATATTTATTAATAAAAGCATTGATCGATTCTCCGTATTTCCATAACAACCATGTAACCAGGTAAAAACGCGCAGATCTGCTGATGGCGGAAGCCACCACAAAAACGGGGAAATTTATGTTAAATGCGCCGGCGGAAATTGTAATTACTTTATAGGGGATCGGAGTAAAGCCGGCGGTAAACACGACCCAGAAATTCCATTTATCGTAAAGATGCTGAATATTTACAAATTGATTTGTTGTAAATCCGGGGACATTATCAAAAAAGAACCGGGCCGCCCCCGAATAGACGCCGGGTTCCTGCCACCAGAGCCAGTGACCGATACCGTAGCCCAGAATCCCGCCGATAACCGATGCGATGGAAGCGTACAGGGCAAATTTAAAAGCCGTTTTACGGGCGCCGAGTACCATAGCAATTAAAAAGGCATCCGGAGGAATTGGAAAAAAGGAAGACTCCGCCAGCGCCCAAAAAAACAAAACAAGGAGTCCGTATGGCGTTTCCGCCCAGTGTAGCAGCCATTTATATAGTTTATCCAGCATAGAAGTAATTGACACTACCAGCCCTCCCTTCCCTGCAAGGGAACAAATTTTAAAATTTCCAACGCCATCTTCTTAAAACCTTTTTTTTCTTTAAGATACAATGTTAATACCTGTTCTTCTTTTTTACCGACGGGAATAATCAGTTTTCCGTTGTCTTTTAATTGCTGCAGCAAGGCTTCCGGCACAACGGGCGCTCCGGCCGTAACGATAATAGAATCAAACGGTGCATAGTGCTGCCAGCCCAAAGTACCGTCACCGGTGCGCGTTACCAGGTGGTAATTAAAAGCGGACAGCTTTTCGGCTGCAAATTTGGCCAGAGCAGGCACTTTTTCTACCGTGAAAACTTGCGCGCCCATTTCGCATAAAACAGCCGCCTGGTAGCCGGAACCGGTACCGATTTCCAAAATTCGCTGTCCTTTTTGTACATCGAGTGCCTGAGACATCACCGCAACCGTATACGGGTGCGAAATGGTCTGTTCAAAACCGATGGGCAGCGCTTTTTCGTCATAAGCCTGAAATTCCAGACCGGGCGGAACAAAATGATGCCGCGGAACGATTTCCATCGCCGTTAAAACAACGCTGCTGGAAATCCCCGCTTCCCGCAGGCGCTGTACCATTGCTTTTCGTCTTGCCGTATTAATCATTTAAAATAACTCCTTTAATAGCAGCCGGATAAACCGAAAGGTGTCGCCCAAATGGTTGATATTTGATTCTCCCTGATTATAAATGGTTGGAATATTTACAAATTGTATGTCGTGTCCCTGTTTTGCCGTTTCTATAATAAACTCGCTTTCCAACTGGAAACCATTTTCATGCATGTCAATCTTTTCTAAAATTTGGCGTTCGATTAACCGGAAGCCACATTGGCTGTCTTTAATTGTCTGTCCGGTTAGCTTCGTTAACAAAGCCGATGTGGTACGGTTGGAAATAACGCGCAAAAACGGCATCTCTTTCCAGGACATGGCCCGGTTTCCAATAATAACGGA
>JAJRSO010000030.1 GCA_024278755.1 Calditrichota bacterium
AAAACGGGCAATGTCAAATGCGCTTCCACTGGGAAATCCGGTTCGGCGTTCACGGCGGCCCATGCCCATCATTCCACCGCCTGTCATGCCCATACCGCCGGCCCTGCTAAAGGGTAGGCTAACCAGCTGAGCCGCCTCATTTACATTGTATTGACTAAAATCGACCCACAGTTCAATGCGTTCGGCCGGACCTAATATCATATAAGGTTTTGTGACCGGTTTTTTTAACAGGCCACCATCCGTGCCAATGACCGTAAGCGGTGTGCCATCGTTCCAGCCTATTTTGTAAATACGTGAATTAGAACCGTTCAGTAAACGAAGGCGATAGACATTGGATGTTACATCAAAGGCTGCTTCCGGATGACCATTAACCAGAATGCGTTCGCCCAAAAAACCGCTCATGCGCTGCATCATTCCGCCGCTTAGGTAGACCAGTTGATTGTCGTTGTCAAAGGTTCGATCCTGAATAATTAGTGGCAGATCGTAGGCGCCGGAAGGCAAACCAAGGGCTTGTTCTTCGTTGTCGCTGATGATAAACAGTCCGGCCAGACCGGAATAGACCTGCGGACCGGTTTTTCCATGCGGATGGGGGTGGAACCAGTAAGTGCCTGCACGGTTGGTTACTTCAAATTCGTAAACATAGGTTTCGCCTTTGTCAATCACATAGCGTGGGTGGCCGTCGGCCCGTTCCGGCAGATGCAGGCCGTGCCAGTGTACAATAGTTTCCTGATCGATTTGACTGGTAAATTGCACACGTACTTTTTGCCCGGTTTTTAGACGGAAAACAGGTCCCAGGTATGAGTTTTCAACCGTTTGTACCACATCCGAAGGACCTTTAAGCACATGTGCTGTGTAATGCTGAACCCGTGTCGGTTGCCCGTCGAAAATGGGAATCTTCCCGGACTGAGCCGTCAAAGTGATTTCCACATCGGGAGTGAAATTTGTGTTGGTCACCGTCTTAGCCGAAACGGAACGCCCGCCTTTAAAGGGATTCCACAAAGTTATCCCGCCAATGGTTGCTCCCAATCCAATGGCAGCGTAGCCTAAAAATTTTCGTCGATGCATAATAATTCCTGTGTTTAAAAGAGAACTGTTTGGCCTTAGGAACCGGAAACCCGGAATTGCCTGAATTTCGATTCCGGGTTGTCTGTTTTTTATTACGGAATATACCCGTGTTCCAGATTTAATAAGGAGTTACGGTCGTCAAACTGTTTGTTCCAGCGCTGATCGATGGAGAAAACCAATCCGGCCTGAATCCGGGTTTCGCTTTTTCCATACAATGCTTTTAAATCTCCGCTAAACTGTGATTGTTGTAACTGCAGGGTTAGGTCAAAATTTTCGCCCAGGCGGTAAAATGTATTGACAATAACCTGCCATTGCCGTGTTTCCCGCGTTAAATCCGGAAAAACCTTAAATCCTCCGGAAAGCGCTAATTGCAAAGTGGGACGTTCCAGCTTGCGGTATAAAAAGCGCACAGAAAAAAAGTGTGCTGCCGACCGGGCGCGTGTTAAATCGAAATAATTACTGATTTCTGAAATATTATCAAACCCCAAATTATAGATTACCTGAAAACGAGTATCCACAAAATATACGGGATCTGCTTTTAGGTTAAAAATACCAGATACCAGAATATTTTTCAGTGTTTGGTCAAACTGACTGGAAAATCCCTGTCGGTCGGTTAAAAAATTATTAAAACCAATGCCCAATTGCTGAATAAAAGGCCGGTTCCAGAGCTGTGTTTCCGGTATAAGGTATTCCAGAGTAAGTCCAACCGCATTCAGACTGAAATCGGTTTCGGATGTGGCCGGCGGTTGAACAGGTTTCGTAAAATGCTCGCCATGGACACGCAGCCAGTAGCGTTGTGCAAACACATGCGCCGCTTCAATTACATTGCCATACTGATTATCTTCCGTATTTTCTCCGGAAGAAAAGGGATTCAGTACATCCGTAAAGTATAAAGCGTCATCATCACGCAGGGTGGGGAATTCGATCAGAGCGCTGCGCACGCGTGAGCGTCCCATTTTAAGAATATTCTTTTGGTCTTCGATTTTCAGAAAAGTCTGATGAAAAAATACCTGTCCGAGGTCGGAATCGGCATCCGGGAACTGCAAGCCGATGACCATTTGTCCGCGAAAATTACTGTACAGCTTTTGCCGGAAACCCAATAAAAGACCGGTATCGGAAAAGTCGTTTACACTGGTAGCCTTTTGATTGTCGCTGATATCCGTGTTAAAAGACATCACACCGCGTGCGCTCAGTTGAATTTCCGGGCTGACCTGTGCAAAGGCGCCGTGCAACACACCTGTAAGTAAAATCAATAGCGCTATATTTTTTAGAAGGTTCATTATTTTCTCCTGATATTTTTATTGGTCGCTAAACGGCTATTCGTCCAGAGCCACGATGGGCAGATTTTTCAGACCCATCTTTTTGGCCATCATGTTCAGTTCGGTTTCTTTAGCCGGTAGGTCCTCGTAAACCAGGGCAAGAAGATTGCCGCCGGGATACAGACCGTTATTCGTTACTCGCCGGGTATCGTGATCGTGAAAGGTCCAGATGCCACGGTTTTTCCCTTCGATAATGATGTCCAGTGTTTTACCCGGACTCAGGCGTAATGTGTTGCGCTGCCAGGGCTGTGGAACCGGCAAGCCGTCATCGGCTACCTGCCAGAAATCATGCCCATGTAAATGCAAATAATGTTCTTCCGTGCCGGCATTAATCAGGCGTACCCGAATGTTTTCTTTTTCTTTAATAAATAAATTAGGCGTCATAGGATAGGATTTGCCGTTTACCGTAAACCAATTGGGCACGGGTAGTTCATCCGGCGCCCGGCGGTTAACGAGATAAGGCGGCTGGTAACCATCTTTTACTGCCTGAACAAATTCATCTTTGGTGTTGAATACGGCGAAACGCTCTTTGTTAAAGCGGCCGTTCTTCATCAGATACATGCGCTCTTTCATCCGCTCCAGCATGCTGTTCATCTCTTCGCGCAAAAAATTAACATCGTGGGCCGAATAAAGTAATGTATATTCGCGTTCGTAGGGAAATTGTTTACGGATAGGATCGTCATCTTCTTCCACAATTAAACTACCGTACATACCAGCCTGCATGTGCAGTAAAGTGCCCCAGTGGCAGTGGTAAAAATGTGTGCCCTGTGGTTCGGCTAAAAACTCATAAACGAATTCCTGTCCGGGCATTACGGGCATTTGTGTTACATACGGTACACCGTCCATGCGCCATGGGACGTGCATACCGTGCCAGTGAATGGTGTGATTCAGTTCGGTTTTATTCTTGAAAATAACACGCACTTTGTCGCCGCGCTTAACGCGGATTTCCGGTCCGGGCACCTGATTATTAAAGGCCAGGGTATGGATTTTAAACCCTGGTACGATTTCCTGCTGATGAACGTCAATGAAGAGATGAAACTCTTTCACATCGCCGTCTATAATTGGTTTAAGTGGTGCAGGAAACTTCTGTGCGTTAGCCGCCACAGCCGTTGTGCTTAGCAAACTTGCCGGCAATAAAGCGGCTGCTGCCGTTAACATAGTAGATGTTTGCATAAATTCTCTTCGTTTCATAAAGCGCTCCTTTTTTATCGCCAAAAACCTGCATTGCCAAAAAGACTTTTAAATATATTTAAAAAGAAAGATAAAAAACATTTTTTTTAATATTGTCCGGTTAAAAAAGAACTGGTACCAAAAGACGCCTTGCAAATCAAAGATTCCTGCTTATTATGAAAAAAAGAGACTTGGTTATAAAATATTATCCTAACCCACCTCTTGCCTTTGGCAAGCCCCTCCCTAATTGAATTAGGGAGGGGAAGTCCCGAAAATCGGGACGGGGAGGGTCAGAAGACGAACTAATCAACCCGGATTTTTTTAAAAAAAGAAATTTTATTTTAACCGGACACTATTGAGTTTCTATAGTAAACCGTTTGTAAATAAAATTATAAATGGGTACGTAAACTATGCCTGAATAGAGACCCCATAAGAGGCTTTCAGTCAGTCCCAATACAAATGTTCCCAAGCTTAGCCATTTGAAACCGGGTAAAATATTTTGTAAGAACTGATGCATGTGCAAATTCTCCGGAACGAATAATCCGTATATCACACACAAGATGAAACTAAAAGCAAAAAAAATTCCCAATGATAAGCCAACGACTTTTGTTTTTAACATCTTTTGTCTCCTTTGTTAATTTTATTAATAACCGGTATCTTTCAGTTTGTTAAATGTAGTTCAAATACAATGCCAACGTTGATAAACGCTGCAAAGGCTGATTATACCGGCACAGACAAGCGCATAAAAATCTTAATTGTTGACTATTCAACATAGTCTGAATAATACGATTCAAATCTTTCCAGAAAAAAATAAAAGACAGACGGAAGGAGAGATTGAGCTTCCCGTTCCGTCTTTTGTGGCAGGCTTTGTTGGGGGATGAAAGATAGATTTTTTATATTGCGTTTTCGAATGAATTCAATCCGTATCATTAAATGCAATGGATACAGATGTTTTTACAAAATCTCTATGGATTATGGCTATTTCGTGTGGCTATGGTTTCTTTTTAAAAAACGGTCTGGAATACTTAACTATTACAATGGCCAGAACCACCAGCAGACCAAGCATAATCCAGCCGAAAATGATAGAACCAAAATCATGTATCATTATAATCTCCTCCGCAATGAATTTATTTAGAGTGTTAGATGCGTTAATCGTTTAATATAAAAACAAGAACCGTGCCAATTTAAGAAACCATTCAAATCCTTTATAATCAATGCTTATCATTATATTGATTTACTACAATTTGAAAAGATGGAGACTATTCCGCAAGGCGGTGCAGAATAGTCTTCAGCTACAGCAAATAAAAAAGCAGAAACCAAATTCGGATATAAGGAAATTAGTCTCTGCTTGTCTGGGATTGCTTATTCTTGTTTAAAAGATAAATTCAATCTGATGCTAATTCGCCATTTTCAGAAATTCTACAATCTTTATAATATCATCTTCGGGCAGGTTTGCTCTAACTTTCATATGCATGGCGATGGTTTCCCATTGTACATCACTAAAAGCAGATGGTGACGGCGCATTGTGACAACGTATACAGTTTTCGCCCCACAATAAAGCGCCGGGCTTTTCGGCGACCAATTTTTTGCTGCTACAACTTTCGATTACAAAAAATGAAGCCACGAAAAGCAGAATGCTTAAAAAGGCGTACACGTTTCTATTCTTATAAAAGTTCATATTTTTCTCCTTTAAAAAACTATCCTTGTTTAAAAGCCAAAGGCCCAGTGGATAAATACCGCGTTGTTTTCCGATGCTGTTTTATCCGTGTTGTTTTTACGCTCGGTAACCTGATAGGCAATTTTTAAAACCGTTCTCCAATCTAACCAGTAATTTATACCAGCGGCCCATTGGGTCTGTTCGCTGTTCCACAGTGCATTACCAGGAAAACTTAGGCTGGAGTAGCGTCCAACGAATTCAATGTTTTTAAAGAAAGCATTATATACGTATGCCGGACGAAAAGAAGCCTGCATGTAATATGACCCGCTTATATTTTTAAATGAATAATAAGCGGAGTCTTTATTGGAATAATAGTCTGCGTTGTCCACGGTAACTCTGTTGAATTGTCCTTTAATATCAAGTACGCCTTTAAAAAACAGTATATTTCTTACATAGGATACGTCAACGGCAGATAACAGTGCAGCGGTATTCTTGTACCGGGTACCGGTATCGCCTACTTTAGCATACTGTCCGGATATTCCAATCTCCAAAGAAGAGTTAGAAAAAGGCAGCAAACCGATTCTGCCGCCCACGGCTTTGTTTGTATTGTTATCACTGTAATTTTTATAAATCAGCATTCCGGCTTCTTCTGTTTCCAGTTCGGGATCAGAACCATCATTGAGCCGGGGACCATTTGTAATATATAGCGCGTAGTTTATTTTCCCTGTACGCAGATTATGTCCTCCGCGTATTTCTACACCCATATCACGTATAGGGCCTACGGGATCATGTCCAAAACCAAGCGGAGTGGAAGGCATTCGGTTTATCCAGCGGGGATGAAGTCGTTCACCAAACGTCCCAAACGGGAGTAAGAAATAGCCAAGCCGTAAGGAGAGGTATTTACTTAGAAAATAGGACATGTTCGCGTATTCAAGCGCAAGGTAGGTTTTCGCGTCTTCGAGTTCCAACTCCAGTTCCGCTTCGAACAGTAATTTGGTCGACTGCTGCCACAAGAAGATGGGATTGAAACTGCCGCCAACAAAACTTGTTTTGCCTTCGATTAATTCTAAACCGGAATGTGCATAGCCTCTAAGCAAAAACCGGCTCTGACCCGGTATCACGGTATTCACTTTTTTAGTTAATGTTTCAATATCCTGGGCGAACAGATTACCCAGCATAAATAAAATAATAATTACGATACGCTTCATCAGGTACTCCTTTTATGGTTATTTTTCAGCAAGATGGCGAATCAGTTTTACTAATTGCCAGCGTTGTTCCTCGCTAAAGGTATCCTTATAAGAAGCCATTGGTGATTTCCCATGTGTAATTTTCCAGAAAATGGCGCCGTCACTTTGTTTCTGTACTCTGGACGAAACCAGATTTGCGGGTCTGGGTGTTAAAGCCATTCCTCCTATTCCGTCGCCTAAGCCTTTGGCTCCGTGGCAGACAGTACAAAGTGTATTGAATGTTTGCTCCATATTCTTCCAGACGTTGGGATTGTTTGCAAAAGGATTTTCCAGCTTATCCGCCTCCGCTGGGGCAATCCATCCCGAACCATCTTGCGGGGAGGTCGGATTTAAGTTAAGAAATAAGAACCAGAAAATGAGTATGGAGAAAAAAGCAAGAATCCCTTTTCGAGTTATTCGTGCCATAATAAACTCCTTTCGATGTGAAATCCATTCGGATATCGTTAATAATGGTTACGGTATATATCCTTGCCCAGGTATTGGTAAAGGTTGAAATGTCTTAACGATATTAACCGTATCCGGTTATACAAAGAGCATTTTTTTTGAAGTGAATTCTGTTGGAAAAATCAATATTTCGCCTTTTCTTTGTTTCCGGCAATTTCCCCTTCCTTTTTTAAGAGAAACAGGAAGGGGAAGGAGGAAGCAATGGTGGTTTATTGGAAGATTTAAATTTCATCCAGCTGAGCTTTATTCCCCGCTCCTTGGATCGTGAACCCCGTTGCACCGATAAATCGGTATTTTTAACATGCGGCGGGGTTGTTCATTGGAGTATCCACTTTGCATGAAATTCATGGGTCTTAAACATCCCTGATGTTTTGTACAGAATTTTATGACTAATGAGCATGCGTTTCTTCTCCGGCATCATCGTGAGACATCATGTTTTTATCCATTTCCATTGCGGGCATGTCATCAAGGGAAACTACTTCGATACCGCTGAACTGAATACTGCCGCTGCCCGAAATCAAAAAGCCTGCCGGTCCGGCCGGCAAATCGTCTCCATGCCCGTGTACGAGCAACTGCTCGTTTACATACCCTCGGTAATGACCGCTGCTACTCACAGCTTTCAATGCAAGCCACCCGGAATCCTTAACAACGCCCGTGTCAAAAAAATCAACCGATCCGTTCTCGGAACGTCCCAGTCGTATTTGCGGTTCTTCTACTGCCAAAAAATCATATGTTGCAGGCCCGGAAATATGGTGCACTGTAAAAAAACGTCCTTTAAAATGAGCAAGATTCACATTCATACTAAGCTGAAGATTTTTTAAGTTGGGTCCAAAATGAAATAAGAGTGTTGCATTCTCCGGTAGTTTAACGTTTAACGCCGCGCTACCGTTTTCTTTTTGTAGGTTTTGTAGAGTAACGTTTTCCCATTCGCCCTGCGCTAATGTAAAGTTTTGGCGAAAAGTTAAAGCGGCCTCATTTCCGGCCTGCCAGTTCCATGAACCGTTCTCAGCTATATGAATGGTAGCGGTGGGAGATACTTCCTGTTTCTTTAAAACGGCTTTCTGTTGTACAACCATACCAACACCGAAGCGGAACACCAATTCACCGCCATGTTCGGCTGTTTGCTGTATCAGCCCCAGGCCGCCACCGGCAATAAGAAATAAGAGCACTGCGATGGCTGTACGTTGGTCCCATTTTTTCCAGTAGGTAAACAAACGAACAGCAGCATAGGCGATAAAAAAGATCATTGTGTAAAGGGCTAAATCGGCATGTTCGCTAATTACCGGATAGGAAGGTGGTGGGAAATTAACCACATCGGCCGCCTGTTTACCGGAAATATAGGCGCCGACCGTTCCCAACGCGCCAAAAACATAGAGCCATAAGGTTGCCGGTTTTATCCATGTATAACGTTTGAGTATAAGGCCTGCCAGGTCTGCTCCTACGGCAATAAACAGCAGGGCTATGGGGAAATGTACAATAAGCGGATGGATATTTGTCATCCATTCGGGTGTGAGCTGCATATTTTATTCCTTTCTATAGTGTCCATTCGATTCCGCCGGTCAGTGCATAATCCGGACTGCTTTCGCTAAACCCTTTACCGACAAAAATCGATACAATGGTACTGTCTGATATTCGCGAAAATAAACCCAACGAAAGTTGTTGCGGCGGGTCGATTCCCCCGATGATTTGGGTGTAACCCTTATAATAAATGCTTGCCGAGTAAGCGCCATTTTTAAAAAATCTGCCAAGGCCAAAACCGAAACTAAAAGGGTTTATGTAATTATATCCGGAAGGATCACCTAACAACAGGTAGCCGACATCTGCAAAAATACTATACATACCATAAGGCTTTCGCAGTACCATACCCAATCCATAGTCAAAAGCTCCCGAACTGAACAGAGTTAGTTTCTTAACCGTAGGTATTTTTAACTGACCCGTTACCGAAAAGGAGGGGAGCAAACGGTTGCTTTTTATAAGCTTGTATTCGCTATATAAATACACGTCTCCCATTCCTCCGGAGTAGCTCTCCGAACCTTGCATTGCCGCATTCCCTGCAGAACCCGAAACGGTACCCTGATTATAAACCGAACTGTTCTGGACGATAAAAGGAAATGCAACAGAAGCCGTCCATTTTGTCGTTTGATAGCGTATACCGGTATTTAGATAATAATTGGATGTATTTTGATCATAAATATAAGTACCGTTATTAAACGAAGCCGAAGTATATACCGACCAGTTTTTTGCGCTGACCGTAGTTGGCGCTTTGATGATAAAAAACAGCAGGGATATAATCCCGAAGGCCCGCAAAGAGCCTCCGGGAAAATGTAAGTTAAGAGTTTTCATTATTTACTTTCCGGGGCCGCGGACTGTTGGCGGATTTTGTTATAATTTTTCATCATACCGTCCATAGACTTCATCATCTCATCCATGTTTTTCATCATTTCGTCCATCTGATTCTTCATGGCGGGGTTCTCCATCATCTTTGAATCGGCCATCATGGTTTGCATATTTTTCATCATCTGTTCCATGCCGTTGGTCATATGCTTCATGTCCATTCCCATTTTATTTACAGGCATATCCTGGCCCTGACCAGGCCGCATCATTTTGCCGGACATCATCCCCATTTTCTGTTCGGTCATTTTATTATTTTTCATCTGGGCCTCTGTTTGCATCATGCCATGCATTTGTTGGTTACCCGAGGCATCGGTATTTTTCATCATATTTTGCATTTGTTGATTCATCTGCTGCATGTTTTGCATCATCTGATCCATATTCATCATCATATTCTGCTGATTCATATGTTCCATTCCCTGATGCATGGAATTTTGCATTCCCTGATGTTGGCCCTGATGGCTTTGATCCATATGTTGCGCCTGGACTGTGGTTGTGGAAAAAACAGCGCCGAAAAACAACCCGGCAACGGCTAAGGTTAAAAGGTTTAACTTCTTCATAATAATTCTCCTTTAAAGATATGTGTGTTTGTTACAACGCCTCGCTATTGATGGCGCCCGTGCGAATTTTAATTACTTTCTCTACAGGGGTCACATAAATAATTCCGTCTCCTTGCTGTCCGGTGTATCCTACTTCCTGTAGCGTTTTTGTGATCTCTGAAACCTGGGCTTCTCTGCACACCAGCTCCAGCTTTGCAATATTGGAATATTTCTTTACGACCTGTATGGAATAGAGGGAATTACTTGTATCTGCGAGGTGATCTCCAATACCCATTACAAAAGTGATTGTATAGTCGACAACACCCAGTTTATCCAGTGCATCGGTGATTTTCTCTGCTTTGTCCGCGCGAAAAAATGTTTTAATTTCTTTCATAGATCACTCCTTTACCATAAATAAATACTCTGCCTTTCGAGCGGCCTAAAGCGCATTAATATTCTGTTTAATCTTTTCGTACTCTGTCTGGGATATCTCTCCCTTAGCATAGCGCCGTTTCAGGATTTCCAGCGCATCCGAATCGGTGTTGTACGTTCCGTCCGCAAGGAAAGGCCGGTCTTGGTCGCGGTTTGTATTAAATACGGTAAACACGCCCCAAAGAATGAGTAGAAGAGCAAGTAGCCCAAAGACGGATCCAAATCCCATTCCTAACATCATGATAATTCTCCTTTATTATTTATATCTGTTTTTTACCCTTTATTTACCTCTGTTTAAGCAATGTATGTGCCAGAAAAACATAGTAGTGTTAACTATTAGTTATTTAAGGGATTAGGAATGATGAGCAGAAACTATATATGCAAAATGGTAGAGAATATTCGCCAATCAATAAATATTTGTGTAGAATATTCTACACAAAAGCCGAAGGCTCTGTCGGGAAACGGTCCAAAAGTTCTGCTGTTGGCAGGGGGCAGCTTTTCTTTTTGCCAAACCAGCGGTAGCGGTTACGGGCGATAAAATCATAAACAGAATCGCGGAAAGATAACGGTAAAAAACGAAGTAAAGTTAGCACAGACCAGGGGAAGGAAAATCTGCGGATAATTTGTAGGATAGCATCACTTTTTATGTACGCTTTATTTCTTTTAAGTAGCACAATGGAATCGACTTTCCTGTTCGTAAGATCGTACCGGCGCAGCAGACGTCGGCCGTATGCCGATTGCAGGGAGGCAAATAAAAAAAAACGCTGTTTTTCGTGTCGAATGACAAAGTGTACCGTAGCGTTGCATAAATTGCAAACTCCGTCGAATAGTATAATTAAATTGTCTGACTGGGTCGAATTTTTATTTTTTGCCATTATATTTCCTTATACTTTTTCGAAGTATAGAACTCTTTTCTAAACAGAGGAATTCCTTTTGCGGAATTATGTTTATTGTATCGCGTTATAGCGTATAACGTTAAAATTCTAGCGGAGAAAATAAGAAATGAAGTATTTATTAAGTCTTTTCCTACTGCTGTTCCCGTTTTTTGCATTTGGCAAAAATACTTCCGGCGTTCAGTTTTCGACGGCAGATGGCGGTACAATTTCAGCTAATCTATTCAAGGCAGGACCGCAGGCTGTCATCCTTGCTCATGGCGCTATTTTCAATAAAGAGAGTTGGAAGCCCCTTGCCGAACAGATAACAAAGGAAGGGATTACAGTGCTTGCCATCGATTTTCGCGGATATGGAAATTCGCAACCCGGATCCAATGTATCCGGACTCGAAGAAGATGTGCTGGGCGCACTGGATTTTTTACAGCGAGAAGGTTATAAAAATATTTCGGTTCTCGGAGCTTCCATGGGTGGGGGAGCCAGCGCACGGGCGGCTGTTTTGGCGAAACCAGACCAGATAAAACGCCTGATCTTACTATCGGCGGTGCCAATAAAAACACCGGAAAAGATACACGCTGGCTTAACGGTTTATATCGTTAGTAAAAAGGAGGGTTTGGCCCGGGCCATAAAAGAACAATATAAACGGAGTCCGCAGCCCAAAAAGATTTTTTGGATAGAGGGTGGCGCACATGCGCAGCATATCTTTAAAACCACACAGGCACAGGCGCTAACCCGTCTTATTATCAACATTCTGAACGAATAAACATTTTACCCGATGCTATGATTACCGCTAAATAACAAAGCGCCAGACAAATTTTGATAAAACGGTTGTGTTGACAGCCTTCCAGGAGCCGTTTGCCGTTTCAAAACTCTGGTTAACCACGAAGAAAAAATTGGTACCCGGAGTGGGAATCCAGTTCATTCTGAAATTAAACAAAACTTCTTTATCGTCATTATTCCACTGTCCGAAAACGGACCCGAACAGATCGGGATTAACGGCCATATCCAGACGACCGCTGACCTCGTTAATGATAAAATTTCCTTCGGGCAAAAGGACAAAGTTTTGTGTGTAATTAACACTGGCATTCAGGTGTTTGTTAATCTGATACACATTGCGTACCGCCCACTCGGTACGCTGTCCGTTGTAGTAGTCGCCCCAGTTAAAAAAGATAAAATAATGGTAGGGTTTTCCGCGAAACGAACCGTATTGCAGCTCGTAGCGGGTAAACCAGTATTCACCTTTCGGAATGTGCACACCTTCGTGGATTTCAAAATCTTCGGTTAGGTTTTCGGCAAGACGCTGAACATTGGATTCGAAAAAATCACCGCTTTTTGTGGTAAAACCGAAGGGACGGAATTCCGACCAGAGAGATTGCATCTCGTGGGTTTGATCGTCGATATAATAGTTGAAATCGAACGGCTTAAAGGTGAGTTTCTGAATCCAGGGAATGGATTCAGGGCGCGGTTTAATACGCAGATCGGCATTGTACATCTGGTAATTGGTACGACGCTGGTATCCGGATTCCGGATTAAAATGTACATCTGAACGGTCCCAGATGGCGGAGAAATCCACAAAATCGTTGGGGAAATCGAGGAAAATGCGGCTGGCCAGACCGGTCTTATTTGCACTATCCGAAGTGTAACTTTGGGCAATGGCCCCGCCAACGGAGAGGTTCTTATCCCCCCCAATACTATTTGTGGAATAGAGAAAATCTGTTCCGTAAACAATGTTTTGTCGGTTGGGTTTCATTCTGCCAACGCCAATTACACCGATGGTCGATTGTTTAAACACATCCTGTTTCCAGCGTAGAACGGTGGAATTGATTGACGGAATGGAATCTTTACTTGCCGTTTGCAAACTCATTGCGCCCAGCGTTGCCGCACCCGCTTTCCCGAGCAGACGAGCGCCGGCGATTATGGGAATGGCCTCGCCTTCGCCGGTTAGACCGATGCGGCGGCTGTAAAAAGGCTGTGTGCTGTGCCCCAAACCAAAATCAAAATAATTGCGCCCTTCCAGAAAGAAATCCCTCTTTTCGGGATAGTAAAGCGAAAAGCGGGTTAGATTTACCTGCTGACGGTCGGATTCTACCTGGGCAAAGTCGGTATTGACGGTTAGGTTCAGTTTCATACTGGGCGTAATCAGATAGTTCAGATCGCCGCCGCCGTTAAACGTAGAATTGATTTTTGAATGCCTGTCCGCTTCAATGCCGGCAATGCCGTAGGGTTTTATTTCCAGTAGACTCACTGCGCTTATTCCGCTAAGCCCTGTCAAAGTTCCGGCGCGGCTGACCTGCTCCAGTTCGGAATCCCGTGACCAGGCCTGCCATAAATCCTGTTCCCGAATATGCCGGATATTACGTTCGAAATTGACGCCCCAGGTTTGCTTATCCGCCGGGTTGAATTTTAATGTGGAAAAAGGAATTACAAATTCCGCAAACCAGCCCTGCGGAGTTGTTTGTGTTTTAACATTCCATACGCCGTCCCAGGATTCGTTTACCCGGTTGCCGTTGTTCTGAATAAGCGCGTCAAAGCGGGCGCCGTTAGGATTTGTGGTAAATAAATAACCGTTGCGCGCATCATGGTAAGTATCTAAAACGATTTTAAAATTATCGTCGGTCGAGGCGCTGAAATCGCGTTTCATCCCCTGAGCGCGCATCTTTTCGGCATGGGTATCGAAACACCAGACGCCGATATACAGGTTTTTAGCGTCATATAAAACGGCCACTTCGGTACGTTCGCTGGCCGGTTCTCCCTGGTTTAGTTCCCGCTGCGTAAAGTTAGAAATATGCATGGCCTGTTGCCAAACCGTCTCCGAAAGCCGGCCGTCTGTTTTTATGGCCGCGGTGATCTTATAGGCCTTTATTTGATTGGGTACACTAACCTGTGCAAGAAGGGGCGCCGCAATAAAATACAGCAATGTCGTATAAAGAATTCGGTTCATCGGTTTATCCTTTTGCAAAAGTCCTTTAAAAAATACGGTTTTATAACGATTCTTCCTTCACTTCAATGGCGTCAAAGGGACATTCATCTACACAGTCCAAACACCCGGTGCAGGCATCCGCAACAGGCTCCGGTAATGCAAATTCGATGGGCATTGCGATGGCTTCCTGCAAACAAACATCAAAACAGATGCCGCAGCCCGTGCAGAAATTCTCGAGAAGTTTCCAGTTCCATCCCATCATTTAATCGTTCTGTTTGGTTAATGTTTTAAGCGCGCGGGCAAATCCCCAAATAAAAATACTTAGTAAAAGGGGGAAGATAAAATAAAAGGTCCATTGTGCCACTTCCAACCCGTGGGGACTGGCATTGGAGCGCAGATGGCTTTTTATAAATGTCCAGAACGGCGATGGATGAATGGACAGGTATTCGCCGCTGGGCGCTTCCATAATAAAAGAAAAGCCGATAATATGTATCAGATTGGCCGCAAAAATAAACCAGAGCGCTGTTTTAAAACGCGGACTCTTTTGCCGGTGTCCGTCGTAAAAAAGGCGCAGTACCAAGCCGATGGCAAACAGTACCGTTGCCGCCGGCACAAAGGGCACGGCCACTTTGATGTCGGCCATAATATCGGGATTAAGAATCAGAAACCCGATGAGGACGACCAGCACGAGAAAGATATCGGCCAAAAGGACGGTAAACACATTCCACAATTCGATGGAAACGCGCAGGGTTAAATGTTTTTTAAGGGCATCGTAATAGGGTTGGGCTAAAATGAGACCCATAGATAAAAAACCGAGCATGATGGAAACGTTCAGCAGGGTTTGCAGAGTCCAGACTTCTAATCCTTTGGCGATTGCGGTTGCGTCCATTTTTTTTAGTCCTCTCTTGCGTTGTCGTTTTTTATTGGCAGCGAAATGGTAAAACGGCTGCCCTCATTTTGTTTGCTTTTTACGGCGATGGTTCCGTTGTGCATTTGAATGACCCAAAGCGAAATGGCCAGTCCTAATCCGCTTCCGCCCAATTCGCGCGAACGCGCTTTATCCACACGGTAAAAACGCCGGAAGATTTTATCGAGATGCGCTTTGGGAATTCCGTTTCCGCTGTCGCTTATGGATATGGCGGCTTCAAAAGCGTTATGTTTTAACGTAACGGTTATCTTACTTTCCGCGGGAGCGTATTTGATGGCATTGTCCAAAATATTTAGCAGCGCTTCCCGTACTAAATCACGGTCGGCAAAAAGAGAGATGTCGCCATTACTTTGCAGTTCGATGACTTGTTTCTTCTCTTCAGCGAGGGGTTGAATAAATTCTATGGTCTGTTCGACAAAGGGAATAAAATCAAATAATTCTTTGCGCAGCTTCATCTGGTCGGAATCGGCCCGCGAAAGAAAAAGCAGGCTGTCTATCAATCGCGTTAAACGGCGGTTTTCTTCCAATATACTGCCGATTACATTGCGGTAGTATTCCGGTTTCTTATTTTCCTGAAGGCTCACTTCTCCCATACTGCGGATGGCGGTGAGCGGAGTACGCAATTCGTGGGCGGCGTCGGATGTGAATTGTTTTAGCCGCAGGAAGGATTTTTCAAGCCGATCCAGCAGGGCATTAAAAGTGAGAGAAAGATTTCCCAACTCATCCCGGGCATTGGCGACCGGAAGCCGTTCGTGTAAATTTTCTTCACCTATTTTGCGGGCAGTAACTGCCATTCGATCCACCGGAGCCAGCAGTTTTTTACTTAAAAAATACCCGCCCCATCCGGCAATGATAATGGAAAGCGGCAGGGCAATAATTAAAATCCATAAAAACGAAAACAACTCCCGCCATAAAGACGCCTCGTTTTTTATAAGCCGAACAAAAAACCAGTGGCCGTCGATGTTTACTTTTCCCTGCATTATGCGCAGGTGTAAATCGTTGGGCAGGCTTAACGATTTAAAGCGGAATCCGTCTCCGTTTTTTAGCCGGTTTTGAAAAGAGGGGAGTATGGCTGAACTGACCGGACGGCTTTTAAAAAGTACCAGGTTCTCCGGCGACCAGATTTCGAACCAGTTTTCCCGCAGATACGGGTTGCTTTCCGCTTTAAAATAGAGCGAATCGTTTGCGCCAATCTGAATTATGTTTTCCAGAAGTTCGTAGTTTTCCGCTAACTCCTGGTCCAAATTATGACGCAAGTTCAAATAGAGCAATGCAATGGTAAATCCGGCATACAGAATAAGAATAAACGTAAAAATCAATACATACCAAAGCGTTAACCTGGCACGGACATTTTTAATTCCGGAAAGCATCAGGGTGTATCCTCCGAAAGGATAAATCCCACACCGCGAATGGTATGAATTAATTTCTGCTGAAACGGATCGTCAATTTTACGGCGCAGCCGGGCAATGTGTACATCAATCAGGTTATCAATGGGGGTGGCGCGATCGACCTCTTTCCACACCTCTTTTGCAATCATTTACCGCGAGACAATCTGGCCTTTGTGGCGCAATAATAGTTCCAGAAAATCAAATTCCAGAACCGTCAAACTAATAGCGTCGGCGTTTCGTTTAACCTTTCGGGTAATCCGATCCATTTCCAGATCGGAAACAAACAGGCGTAACCTGCCGTTGCTTTTTCCGCGGCGAAGTAAAACCCGGATACGCGCCAGTAATTCGGCAAAGGCAAAGGGTTTGATCAGATAGTCGTCGGCGCCGCTGTCCAGCCCCTTTACCCGGTCTTCCACCGTGTCCCGCGCGGTTAAAACGAGAACAGGAAACCGCATCCCTTTTTCACGAACCGATTTTAAAATTTCCAGTCCGTCCCTGCCTGGCAGCATCAGATCCAGCAGCAGTAGATCATAGCTTTGCGTACTGAGCATATAAAAGCCCTCTTCGCCGCTAAAGGCCAGATCTACTTCGTAGTTTTCATGCAGCAGACCTTCTTTTAAAGCTGCGGCTACTTTTTGTTCGTCTTCAATTACCAAAATGCGCATGTTATCGTTCCGGAATATTTTAGACATATTTTAAGGAATTTATGGAAAGATAAAACATAAATTTTCCTTAAATTAATTTAAGGAAAATGGCAGCTGCGGTTCAAATGAAGTTACCTCCTTATATTTTGTCTATTCCGGTTTCGATTATTCTAGGCCGCAACAAAAAAGGCTGCCCGGAAAAGAGACAGCCTTTATAATTTAAATTTTGTTAATCATAGTGAAAGTTCTTATTTAATTAAAATAAGCTTTTTAATTTCCTTCTGATTTTTTCCTGACAATTCATAGTAGTATAAAAATATCTGCTATTACTTGTAATGATGTGACTGGTCGGATTAAAGGGGCAGGCTAACAGGCGACAAACGAATGAAAAAAATTAGTAATACAACCCTCCGGGACGGTTCAATCCCGGAAGGTTGTATTGCCTTCTAATTGGTTGTATGGCTTTCCGGAGCTTCTGTTTTTAACTGAACCGCAAGCCGTTTAACTTCGTAGCTTTTCCACAGATAGTAGATGGCCGGTATTACAATCAGCGTTAAAATGGTGGATGAAACCATCCCGCCCACCATGGGTGCGGCAATCCGTTTCATCGTTTGCGAACCGGCGCCGACGCCCCATAAAATAGGTACCAAACCGATCATGGTCGTCATCACCGTCATTAGCTTGGGGCGTACGCGATCCACCGCGCCGGAGATGATGGCGTCGTATAAATCTTTCATATTACGCATGGTACCGTTTAATATTTTTTCTTTAAACACATTATCGAGATACACCAGCATCACAACGCCCGTCTCTGCGGCCAGACCGGCCAGGGCGATGAAACCCACTCCTACGGCCACACTGAAGTTGTAATCCAGAAAATACATAAACCAGATGCCGCCCACGAGCGCAAAGGGCAGCGACAGCATTACGATCAGACTTTCGGTAAAATTTTTAAAGTTAAAGTAAAGCAGCAGAAAAATAATGACCAGCGTAATGGGGATCACCAGGTTCAGACGTTTTTGCGCTCGTTCCATGTATTCGAACTGACCGCTCCAGACCAGGCTGTATCCTTCGGGGAAATCGATTTCTTTTTCCACTATTTTTTGAGCATTTTTAACATAGGTGCCCACATCAATGCCGCGTAAATCCACATAGAGCCAGGCCGTACGGCGGGCGTTTTCGCTTTTAATAACCGGCGGGCCTTTTTTAATGGAAATATCGGCCACATAACTTAATGGAATCTGTGCGCCACCGGGAGTAGGAACAAGCACACGCTTAATAGAATTCAGATTGTCGCGCAGCTCACGGCTGTAACGCACGTTTACCGGATAGCGTTCCAGACCTTCTACTGTGTATGTTACATTCATCCCGCCAATAGCCGACATAATTACATCCTGCACATCGCCAACGGTAAGTCCGTAGCGGGCCGCTTCTTTGCGTTTAATATCAAAATCGAAAAAGTTACCGCCCACCGCTTTATCGGGGAAGACGCTAAGCGTGCCTTTGACATCTTTAATTACCGCAGCGATTTCCTGACCCAGGTCGGATAGCACTTGTAAATCGGGACCCATAATTTTAATGCCCACCGGCGTTTTAATTCCCGTACTAAGCATATCGATTCGCGTTTTAATGGGCATGGTCCAGGCGTTGGTAAGACCAGGAAACTGAATCGCCGCGTCCAGTTCGGCGATCAGTTTCTCAATGGTCATCCCCGGCCTCCACTTCTCTTTCGGTTGAAGCATAATGGTTGTTTCGATCATCGACAGCGGCGCCGGATCGGTGGCCGTTTCGGCCCGGCCGATTTTACCGAATACATGGTGCACTTCCGGAAAACTTTTAATGATCTTATCCGTCTGCTGCAAGAGCTCTTTGGCCTTGGTAATGCTGATACCCGGGTCGGTAGTGGGCATATAAAGCAGATCGCCTTCGTTTAAGGGCGGCATAAATTCCGAACCGATTTTACCAAGGGGGAAAATTGTGATTAAAAGAATAACCACAGCCGTTCCGATGGTAATCCAACGGAAACGCAGCACCCAGTGGATAATGGGCCGGTATAGTTTTATCAAAATGCGGCTGACGGGGTTTTTGTGCTCGGGCATAATTTTACCGCGTACAAAATAACCCATTAGCACCGGAACGATGGTAATGGCCAGAAAAGCGGCTCCGGCCATAGCATAGGTTTTGGTAAACGCCAGCGGTTTAAACAGGCGGCCTTCCTGTGCCTGCAGGGTGAATACCGGTAAAAAGGAGATGGTAATTATCAACAGGGAATAAAAGAGCGCCGGTCCTACCTCTTTGGACGAATCGATTATGATGCGCCAGTGATCCTTTTTACCGCCATCCCTTTCGATATGTTTATGGGCGTTTTCTATCATCACAATGGCCGCGTCCACCATGGCGCCAATGGCGATGGCAATACCTCCTAACGACATAATATTGGCGTTAATCCCCTGAAAATACATAATCAGAAAAGAGATTAAAATACCCATGGGCAGGGTAAACAGGGCCACGAATGCCGAGCGAAAATGCAGCAGAAAGATAATGCTGACCAGGGCTACTACGAGCAGTTCTTCCAGCAGCTTCCAGCTTAAATTATCGATGGCGCGCTGAATGAGTCCGGCGCGATCGTATGCGGTCCGGATGGTTACGCCTTCGGGCAGACCCTTTTTGAGTTCTTCTAATTTGGTTTTGACCCGTTCGATGGTTTTAAGGGCATTCTCGCCAAAGCGCATTACAATGATGCCGCCCACGGTTTCACCTTCGCCGTTCCAGTCGGCCAGGCCGCGCCGCAGCTCCGGTCCGATGACCACATTGGCTACGTTTTTAATTAGAATCGGCGTTCCGTTGGCGTCCACACCCAGCGGGATATTTTCGATATCCTGTATGGATTTAATGTATCCCAGTCCGCGTACCATAAATTCGGTTTCGCCCATTTCAACCAGTTTACCGCCCACATCATTGTTGCTGCGCTTTATGGCTTTTCGCACCTTTTGAATGGGGATGTTGTAAGCTAAGAGTTTGTTAGGATCCACTTGTACCTGGTATTGTTTTACATAACCGCCGATGCTGGCCACCTCGGCCACACCGGGTACGGTGGTTAATTCGTAGCGCAGGTACCAATCCTGGATGGAGCGTAATTCCTGAAGATCATACGTATCTCCGCCGTCCAGTGTATATTCATAAACCCAGCCCACACCGGTGGCGTCCGGACCTAAGGTGGGTGTTATGCCCTGGGGAAGACGACTGGAAACGTAATTCAGATATTCCAGAACCCGCGATCGTGCCCAGTACAGATCGGTGCCGTCCTCAAAAATAATATAAACAAAGGAGAGACCGAAAAAGGAATAGCCGCGCACCACTTTGGCGTATGGTACGGCCAGCATGGCTGTGGTTAAAGGATAGGTCACCTGGTCTTCCACTACCTGCGGCGCCTGACCGGCATACTCGGTAAAGATAATCACCTGCACATCGCTCAAATCCGGAATGGCGTCAATGGGCGTATCCAGCAAAGCGTAGATTCCGGCCAAAGCCAGAAAGGCGGTGAAGATGATCACCAGAAAACGGTTGTTTACTGATTTTTCAATTATTTTTTCTAACATTTTTTCTCCGTTTAAACAGAATTCCCTGATTGAATTTCCCCTTAGAAAAGGGGATTAAGGGGTTGTAAAATAAGTCCTATGCAATGTTATTTCAGTTCAAAAAAAGAACAAAAACAACCCCCTCTGTCCCCCTTTTTTAAGGGAGATGTGGTTACTTATTCCCGCCGCATTTTCCGGCGCCGCACTTCATCTCCGTTTCTTTGCTTTTATTGAGTTTCTCTTTTGGTTTCGGTTCCATTTTCATCTCAGGCTCTTTTGTTCCCGGTTCTGTTTTTTCATTTTTCATTTGTCTTTTTTCATTCTTTTCGGCTAACATTTTCTGAATGGCTTCCTGCAGGCGGCTTTCGCTGTCTAACATGAATTGTGCGGAAATTACCACGGATTCGTTTCCCAGCAAACCGGAAATAATGCGGATTTTTCCTTCACTTTCTTCGCCGATCTGCACCTCCCGCGGCGTAAAGCGGCCTTTACCCTGGGCAAGAAAAACAATATTACGCGCACCGGAACGAATGACCGCTTCGGTGGGCACCACCAGAGCATTTTCGATGGCCGGGGCCTGGATACGGATATTTCCGTACATTCCGGGTCTGAGCTGCATATCTGCATTGGGAAATTCGACGCGCACTTTTAAATCGCGCGTCTTTTCATTTAAATAGGGATAGACATACGTTACTTTCCCCTTTAGCCGTTTTCCCGGCATATAAGATAATTCCAGCTCGGCGGGCTGACCTTCTTTGATCCAGGAGGCTTCATTATCATAAATACTGACATTCACCCAAACCGTGGAGAGATCGGCAATGCGGTACAAATCCATTCCTTCTTTGATATGCATCCCGTCAACCGCGTTTTTGTGAATCACAACGCCATTTGCCGGGGACACCAGGCGAAGCGTTTTGCGCACCTGTCCGCTGTTTTCCAGCTTTTTGATTTCCGCTTCGGGAATATCCCAGTACGCAAGACGCTGGCGGCTGGCCTTTACCAACGATTCGGCCCCATCGCGGATACTTGCAAATTTACTGTCTTTTACCATCTTCTGGTTTTTTAAGGCCAACAGATATTCCTGCTGTGTCGTAACCAAATCCGGTGAATAGATTTCTAATAGCGTCTGATCTTTGCGCACTTTCTGTCCGGTATAATTTACCGAAAGATGTTCAATCCAGCCGCTAATCCGGGCGGATATGGCATAAATGGCCTCTTCGTTGTAATCCACTTTTCCCACGGCGCGCAGCGATCGGCTGAAATCGGTTCGAATAACCGGAGCGGTGCGTACTCCCATGTTTTGCACGGTGACCGGGTCTATCTGCACATTGCTGCCGGAAGACACCTGGTCGTCATATACCGGAACGAGGTCCATTCCCATATTGGATTTACCGGGTCTGTCGTATATTTCCGTTGGATTCATAGGCGCCTGCCAATAAAGAATCTTGCGTTCACCATTATCCGTATTTTTATCGGTTCCGGCCGGCGTTTTGTTTGTTTTTAACGGCACGAGGTCCATACCGCACTTGGGGCACTGACCCGGCTCGTCTAAAATGACTTCCGGATGCATGCCACAGGTGTAAAGCTGACCTTCCGCGTCACTGTGCTGGTGGGTTTCATTTGCCTGTTTTTCGCTACTGCAGGACAGGGTGAATACGGAAAAAACAGTGAGCAGAGCGAGCAAAGAGAAAAAGAGTAGTTTCTTTGATTTTGGGTTTGGTAGATTCATTTGGTTCTCCATTTGATTATATTTTCTGGTTTATCTTGTTTATACCCGAATATTTTTGTCGGGGAGGCTAAGTATGTAACCGTATTTCCGCCTACGTGGGGATGACGATCTTTTATCCCCGCTAATCACAGATTGTTGCGAAAAGAAATTAGCCGCGAAAGCGCGCGAATATATTTAAGCAGCCGAAACAATAAGCACTGAAAGGGTTTAATCAGTGGAAATCAGTGTTCATCCGCGGCTAAAAAAGAAACTGCGATACCCTGACCCAAAGGGAAGCGAATTAGTTTCACTGTATTCTTGTTCCGGTTACATACTCCAGTTCCGCCAGGTTTTTCTGATAGGCGCTTAAAATTCTGGAATACTCCAATTCGAAATTGAACAGGGTTTTCTGGTTGTTGATTAATGTTAAAAAATCCACTTTATCGGTCTGATAGCCAATCATTGCCGATTGTAAAGACTGGGCCGCCTGCGGAATGATGCCCGTACTGTATAAATCCAGCAGCTTTGTGTTTTTATCCATTGCCGTTAAGGTATTGTCCAGTGCGGCATTGACCTGATTCTGTATATTTCTGTAGGCGGCTTCGGCCTGTCTTTGGGCAATTTGTTTTTCTTGTACCTGTTTTGCCTGTTTGCGTCCAAAGTAAAGCGGCAGATTAAAGGTGATTCCTCCGGAAAGAAAATCAACGCCGCCCATTCCGCTTTGCAAAACGTCTCGCTGTGTATAGGCCATAAAAACAGAAAAATCGGGCAGGTAACTCTTTTTTGCCAGAGCGCTCTGAGCTTTTCGCTGCTCAATGCGCAAACGCCAGGCGTTTAACAGGGCTCTCTGTTTGACCGCTGACTGCTCAAGGTTTTTCCAATCGTATATTTTTACGGGAAGCAGAGGTTTTTCCGTTTTGGCAACGGCTTGCCGGATGGGGCGATTTAATAGCTTATTTAGGTTTGCTTCGAGCTGTTCGCGTTTTTGTTTTAGTGTAATCAGTCGTTCGTTCATTTTAGAGAGTTCGACCTGCGCTTTTAGTACATCCTGTTGCAGGCCCTTACCGACACTGTATTTTTTTTCAGCGATATTTACAAATTCTGTGATCAGTGAAAAGTTTTTTTGTGTGGTTGTAATCGCCTCATCTATATAATACAAATCGTAATACAACAGTTTAATATTACGAAAAAGCTGTGCTTCTAATTCGTTGTAATTAGCTCTGGTTACGCGTGCGTTTTCGCGGGCAATTCTTTCTTTCAGTCCAAGTTTTCCAAAGAAAGGGAAACTCTGCTTTACGGCAAACTGTTTTCCGCTCATGGGTTCCTGATCAAACACATAATTATCAAGCGGCAGGTTAAGGATATTCAGGCTGAGCATCGGATCGGGCAGGGCGCCGGCCTGCGGTATTTTTAAGGAATCCGCAATGGTTTGCAGGCGAAAGGCCTGTAAACGGGGATTGTTTTGTAACGCTTCTTTAAGCAGCGCATCCAGCGAAATGGCCTTTTCCTCTTCCTGGCTGTAAAGCGGCAGACTGCTGAAAAAGAGTAAGAATAAAATGATAAATCCGTTTTTAAGCATTAAATGTTCCTCCAACGTTTTGCTCTGTTTTTTTCTTATTTAATCTGTTAACACTCCAAATGGCTAAGCCGATGCTGATCCACCAGGGCAGGGCAAAGCAGCGCATATAATGGTTTAGCATGGCTGTTGACGGATTGCCTCCGGATGTCAAGCGCAAGCCGGTTAAATATCCGAACAAACAGGTGCTGCCGTCGATGCTCAATGGAAAAAACAGAACAATCCCAAGGGCAGCGGTTATGAGTATTAATTTCATACGGCGCTTTTAATCAATAATAGTGCCAGGTTTTAGTAAAGCCTGTAACGAATGGTTTTTATAGAGGTTAAAGAGTACGTTGGTTGTTTTGGAAGATAAGAGGAATTTGTTAATTGTAGAATAATCTACAGTTGAATTGGGGAATAATGTACAAAAACTGTATGCGCGGAAAAGGTGAAAATGTTTGTCCTTCTGGAAGAATCGATGCCCTTAGCGCCTCTGTGTAGATAGGCTAGTACAACAAGTTCCCTGCGGGATGATAAAAGTGTTAATGTTTTGCTGAGAATATGCTTCTTTACAATCCGAATTTTTTCATCCGGTAAAGCAGTACATGGCGGGGCATTCGTAAAAACCGGGCCGCCCTGGTCTGATTGTTTTCATTACGTTTCAAGGCTTCTAAAATAACTGTTTTTTCGATCTCTTCGAGGCCGATACCTTCGGCAGGGAAAGGAATCGTCAGCACTTCTTCCGAAACGGTTCCGCTTTGGGTCTGTCCCGGTAACTGCGCGGCGGTTATTTCCTGACCCGCAAATAAAATGGAAAAGCGTTCGATTAAGTTTTCCAGTTCACGAATATTACCAGGCCAGTTATTTTGTACCAGCTTATCCATTGCAGCAGCGGAGACGGTTATTTTACGGGTGGGCTCCAGTTTTTGAATAAAATGGTGAATAAGCAGAGGAATATCCGATTTCCGTTCGCGCAGAGGCGGGACGGTCATGGGAACCACATTGAGCCGGTAATATAAATCTTCGCGGAATAAACGCTGTCGCACCAGTTCTTCCATATTACGGTGGGTGGCGGCCAGAATACGCACATTAATTTTACGCACCTTATTTTCGCCCACACGCTGAATTTCCTGTTCCTGTAATACACGTAACAGTTTGGCCTGTAAATCCAAATTCAGATCACCGATTTCATCAAGAAAAAGAGTACCGTTATTTGCCGCTTCAAATTTGCCTTCATGGTCGCGAATGGCTCCGGTAAAGGCGCCTTTTGCATGTCCGAACAATTCGCTTTCCATTAGGTTCTCCGGAATAGAGGCGCAGTTTACGGCAATAAACGGATGAGCGCTGCGTGTACTTTTATAGTGGATAGCCCGGGCCACCAGTTCTTTTCCGGTGCCGCTTTCGCCTAAAATTAAAACCGTGGCGTCGCTGCCGGATAGCTTTTCGATAGTGCTCTGAATCTCTTTCATGGGCGGACTCTGACCGATGATATTTTCGGGGGCGTATTTATCGGCAATTTCCTGTTTTAACCGTTTGTTTTCGCTGTTAACGGCCCGCAATTGCAGCGCCTTATTAATGGAAAACTGCAAGGCCTCAAAGCTAAACGGCTTGGTCAGGTAATCGTCCGCGCCGGATTGAGTGGATTGAATGGCATTGTCCAGGCTGCCGTAAGCAGTCATGATAATAATGGGAATGTTTTCATCCTGGCTGCGGATTTTACGGATCAATTCCAATCCGTCCATCCCCGGCATATTGATATCCGTTAAAACCAAATCGACTTTTTCGGAATTAAATTGCGCCCAACCCCGATTGCCGTCGGAAGCGGTAACGACGGTAAAATCGGCTTCTTTTAACTGGTATTCCGTTACCCGAAGCAGACTCTGATCGTCATCAATAAGTAAAATAGTTGCCATATTAAAATCCCAGACTTATTTTTTTCAATTCCCGATGACTGAGCTTGTCGAAGTCCAATACTCAATTATTGCCGGCTGAGCTTATTGAAATCCGGGCTCATTCTCCTTCCGCCAACGCTAGCTCTACAAAAAAGGCGGTGCCCGTTGCACCGGTTTCGAACCAGACTTTACCGTTGTGATTTTGTACAATCCGTTTTACGATGGAGAGTCCCAGTCCGGTGCCCTCTTTTTTTGACGTAAAAAATGCCGTAAATAATTTTTCCCGGTTTTCTTCAGGAATACCCGGGCCCGTATCCCGCACCGTTAACAGAGCCCTGTTCTTATCTGATGAAACAGCTAACAATAGTTGGCCGCTGTTTTCCATTGCCTGAATACCGTTTATTGCCAAATTTAAAATAACCTGCTGGATTTGTAAGATACAGCCGTATACGCGAATGCGTTCGTCGGGAAGGTCGATACGGATATCAATTTTTTTCTTTCGCGCCGAGAGGCGTACCAGTTCGATTGTTTCTCTTACAATATCATTGATGGATAATACCGTAAAATTAACGGTTTCGGATTTTGCCAGGGATAAATAATTCTGTACCACTTTATTCAACCGCTGTATTTCACTAAGCTGGATATCGATAAACTCTGTTTCATCGTTCCGGCTGGATAGTTTCTTCTTTAAAATTTCGGCCGCGCCCTGAATGCCGGCCAACGGATTGCGCACTTCGTGGGCCAGGCTGGCCGACAGTTCTCCCAGGATAGAAAGACGATCGGCAAAGCGCATCTTCTCTTCCAACTCGGTTATGCGAGTGGAATTTGTTTGAAGTTGCCGATAGGCCTGTTTTAGCTCCCGTGCGCTGCGTTCTATTTTTTGCTGTTGGGAAATTCTTTTTTCAATAAAAGAGCCAATCAGGTAGCCCACCACATTAAAAAACACAATTTCAATTATATTATCCAGATAGCGCGGATTTTTACCATACCAGGAAAAGAGAGCATGCGGGAAATACAAAATCGTAATGGCTGCCGCCGTGTAAATTCCTCCCTTTTTCCCAAACCAGAGTCCGGCCAGGATGATTGGCAAATAGTAGAGACGCCGGGAGATATCGTGCAGATAGATAACGGTGTGACTCATCGTGTAGTGTGCAAGAGTAATGGAAAGAGTAAGAATAACAATGGCGGCGACTAACTGTTTTTTATGTGCGTTGGGAATGGTGGATTGAAAAAAAGTGTTCATAAATTTAAATTGCTGAAAAAATCGGTTGTAGTCAAATAGGAAATAGAATAAAGTTTTTTCAAAATATCTTTAAAACGGCCGATAGACAAAATATATTTAACGTATACGTTTTTTTCGTTTTGTCTCCTCTGTTAAAGACGATACATTTGTTAATTGTCGTGTCTAAATATTTTACGGCGGCGGGGCTCTGTTTTTTATTATACCATGCCCGCCAGGTAGTTTTGCCGGGTAAAAAAATATTCGGTTTATTTTTAAGATTTGAAATTATATATTTATAGAAAACTGCATAACATCAATGCAGAGGCTCTTTTATGAAGCGGAAAGCAAAAAAAGAATTACAGGAAAAACCTAAGCGGGTGAAAAAAGAGAGCGCCGGGGCGAAAGAAAATATAAAAGAAAATACGATACCATCCGAGGAATTTTATCATACTCTTTTTAACGCTTCGCCCAGCGGTATTTTACTGGAGGACGCAACGGGTGTTATCATTAAAGCCAATCCTGCATTTTGTTCTTTATTGGGGTATGCCGAAGAGGAACTAATTGGTCGAAAAGTTCATTTTTTGGCGTCTCCGAAAAAGCGGCATAGGGTGGATGTGAATATAAAACGAATCATGTCCGGCGAAATATTGCAATTTGTGGAACAAAGTGTTAAAAAAGACGGCAGTATCTGTTACATCCAGCTTAATGAACAACGGATAACGCTGCCTGACGGGAAACCGGGTATTATCAGCCTTGCTCAGGATATGACCAAACAGGTACTGGCAGAAAGGGCGCTGAAAGAAAGTGATATCCGGTATCATAATTTGTTTGAATTTGCCCCCTATCCTATCATCATCCATTCTAACGGAAAGATAGTTGACTTAAATCATGCTGCGTTACAGTTTTCCGAAGCAAGCGACAGAGCCGTAATTCTTGGAAAACCGGTTATGTCGTTTGTCCACCCGGATTTTCGTGAACTGGCTGCGCAACGCATCCAAAAACTAATCTCACAAGGTAGCGCCCAGGATTTTATTGAAGAGAAATTTATTACGACCAAAGGGAATGCCCGTGATGTGGAGGTAGGTGTTGTGCCCTTTCTGTACGAAGGCAATCCTGCCGCGCAGGTTGTTTTTAGGGATATTACTCAGAAAAAGGAAATTAATAAACAAATTAAAAAGAATGAAGAGCGTTACCGCGAACTGGTAACCCGCCTTCCGTTTCCGATTATAGTACATTCCAAAGGAATTGTACGTTTCGTTAATCCTGCGGCAAAGCGGATGTTTGGCGGACAATCCGACACTGCTTTTATTGGTCGGAAAATGCTGGACTTTATTCATCCCGATTATAAAAAAGAAGCGCAAAAAAGTATCCGTACAATTTATAAATCGGATGTGTCCTCCGGTATACTTTCTCAAAAACTAATCCGTATCGACGGAAGCGCTTTTGACGTGGAATTAATAGCTAACCATACGGAGTTCGAAGGCCAGCCCGCCTCACTCGTCTCGTTTTCGGATGTGAGTATGCGCGTAAAAGCCGAAGAAGCTTTAAGGGAATCGGAAACAAAATTCAGGATCATTGTAGAAAACTCTCATGCAGGCATTACCCTCATAGACAGTATATATCGTTTTATATATGTCAATCCGCAATTTGCCGAATTAACCGGATATACGAGGGATGAACTGATAGGGCAGGATTTTCGTTTGGTTCTGGACGAAGAAAGCAAAAAACTGGTGGCCGATAGATACCGGCGCCGGCAGCGGGGCGAAAATGTTCCTACGCAATACGAATTTAATGTTTTAAGTAATGATGGCGCTTTGCGCCGTGTGGAAATCCGTTCTTCCATTATAAAAGATCAGGATGGTAATTCCGTAACAATTGCCCAGATTCTGGATATAACGGATCGAAAAGAAGCCGAAGAGGCGCTTCTGGAAAGTGAAGAAAAATACCGCAGTTTAGCCGAAACAGCCACCGATTTGATTTTAATACATACGCTTAACGGCACTATCGTTTATGCCAATAAATCGGCAATGGAAGTGTCTGGTTTTGGTACGGCGCTCATTGATATGAATATTGCCGAACTTGTTCCGGAAAAGTTTCGGTCCGAACTGATAGTACGCAGTAGCCGACGGTTGTTGAACAAGCCGTAGAATCTATCATAATTACGGATACGGAAGGTATTATTCAATATGTAAATCCAGCGTTTACACACGTCACGGGATATACCGCAAGGGAAGCTTTGGGGAAAAAACCGAATATCTTAAAGAGCGGAAAACATGACGAGGCATTTTTTAAAGATTTGTGGGATACAATTACGGTCGGGAAAAAATGGAAGAATATAATAATAAACAAAAGAAAAAATGACGAAATCTATTATGAACGGGCAGCTATTTTTCCCATCAAAGACGGAAACGGAAAAAATATTAATTATGCGGCCATACTTCGGGACATTACGATAGAAAAAAAGCTGGAAGCGCAATTACAACAGGTGCAAAAAATGGAAGCCATTGGCACGTTATCGGGCGGCATAGCCCACGATTTTAATAACTTACTGACGGTTATAAACGGTCATGCCGAAATTGCTCTACTCCACACAAATAAAGAAATGCGGGCCCACAGCGACTTGCTGTCTATTTTGAAAGCGGGCAAACGAGCGGAAAAACTAACGAATCAACTGTTGGCATTTAGTCGAAAACAAATTCATGAACTAAAAATTATTGAAATGAATACGGTGATTCAGGATTTGGATAAGATGCTGCGCCGTTTAATACCGGCGGATATTCAGATTGAATATAAGCTGTCAAACGAGTTACCTTACATCGAAGCCGACCCGGGACAGATAGAGCAAATTCTGATAAACCTGGTGATCAATGCCAGAGACGCTATAAATGAAAATATATCAAGAAAAGCCGAAAAACAGATACTAATCCAAACCGACTTGCAGGATTTGGATGATCTGTTTATCGGAAAAAATTCCGGAAGTCAGACCGGACCGCATATTTGTATGCGGGTAAGGGATACAGGAAAAGGCATGGATGAGGAGGTAAAGAGCCGAATATTCGAACCTTTTTTTACAACCAAGGCAGTGGGCAAGGGTACGGGGCTTGGGCTGGCAACGGTTTACGGAATCGTAAAACAAAACAACGGCTATATTCAAGTAGAAAGCAGTCCGGAAAAGGGAACGGAATTTTCGGTTTACTGGCCTGTTACCAACCGTATCCCGGCGCCGGAATTAGTTCATAAATTCAAAAAAGATAACCTTTCGGGAACGGAACAAATCCTGCTTGTGGAGGATGACGACGGCGTACGCAGTTTTTCAGCCGACGCCTTAAAAAATTTTGGCTATATAATAATCGAAGCGCAAAGCGGACAAAATGCTCTTAAGTTGGTTGAAGACGGGAACCTTGCCATTGATCTTCTTATTACCGATATAATTATGCCGGGGATGAACGGAGCGGAGTTGGTTGAAAAGATTCAAAAGAAAATACCGCAGTGCAAAGTCTTATTCGTTTCCGGATATACCTATGACCATCTGATGGAAAACGGCGCATTAAAAAGCCGTATTAATTTTCTTCAAAAACCCTATTCCATCCAAAATCTGCTGGAGATGATACGTAAAATTATCGATACGGAGCAGTCATCCGGTAAAAAAAACTAACATTTTAGCCGTTCATTCCGAATAAACAAGCGATACGTGTTAAGCATCTCAGGAGTCAGTTCCATTGACATTTACGAGTAAAAACAGCTTTTTTTCCATCCTGTTTGTTATACATAGCGTCTTATTCGCTTCGAACGCGCCGGTATTCGAGCATCTTTCCATCGATGACGGTTTATCCAGCTCCACGGTCTTCTCGATTATACAGGATGACGGCGGTTTTATGTGGTTTGGCACAACAAACGGCCTTAATAAATATGATGGTTATTCTTTTAAAGTGTTTGAATACGATCCCGAAGATTCGACAACGATTTCCAATACCAGCGCCGGGAATATATATAAAGATCACGAAGGATATATCTGGGTAGGAACCTGGGGCGGCGGCCTGAACCGCTTTTGTCCTAATACAAATATGGCTGTTCGGTACCAGAGCAATCCTAAGGATCCGGGCAGTATCAGCGGAAACCGGGTACAGTGTATTTTTGAAGATAAAAAGCATCGTATCTGGGCGGGAACCTATGCAAACGGACTGAATTTATTGGATAAAGAGACGGGAAAGTTTACACATTTTAAGCATGAAGAAGGCAATGCAAACGCGCTTAGTAATAACCGTATATGGTGTATTACTGAAGATAGTCTGGGCTATCTGTGGATTGGAACCTCGTACGGTCTAAACCGTTTCGAGCCTTCGACCGGAAAAATAAAACATTATTTTTCAATACCCGAAGATAACAATACACTGTGCCATAATACGATACGTACCATCTGTTTTACAAAACAAAACAAACTCTGGATTGGTACGGAAAAGGGTCTGAATACTTTTAACTATAAAACCGGGCGTTTCGAGCGTTTTTTTTATCAGCCGGATAAACGTTTTTTCTCTAACAAAGGACGGATAAATACTATTTGCGAAACCCGGGATGGAAATTTATATATCGGCACAGGTTTTGGCGTGCTTAAATTTAATCCGCAAACACATCAATACGAGCGTTATGTACACGATCCTTCCAAGCCGGGCAGCCTGGGCGATAATGAAGTGCGTTCGATTTTTGAAGATCGTTATGGCATTTTATGGTTTGGCAACAGAGGCAGAGGAATTGATAAGTATAATCCGAACCATAAACGATTTCATAATTTAACCTTTAGCAGCAGTCCGGAACAGGCGTCTAAGGAAAATACCATTTTCACGGTTTGTCAGGTGGGCGATGATTTATACCTAAATAATTTTAGCAGTATACTGCGTTACAATCGTACCTCCGGAAAACTTTTTCGGTATGAAAATATTTCGGGATTGGCCTTCGGAACGGATGATTCACGTAAGCGTACACTGTACCATTCCAGTATCGATACAAATATTATCTGGTTCAGTATCAATTCGGATATTAGCCGTTTCAATATTAAAACTCTCGAAGCGCGTAATTATATCTTGCCCTCTGTCGCAGAAAACAGTGTGCCCTTTAAACGGGTAATCACGATTTATGAAGAATCCGCACGCCATCTTTGGCTGGGGACTTTTCAGGGCGGTTTGCGGCTACTGGATACCCGGACGGGAAAGATTCTAAAACATTATTATCATGTAGAAACAGATTCAACAAGCCTCATTCATAATGAAATCTGGTTCATCAGACCGGCGAAGCCCGGGTTTTTATGGATAGGAACAGGGAAAGGGTTAAACCTGTTAGATATAAAGGCAGGTCGTTTTAAGCACTACTTCTTTGATAAACAGATGAAACACAGCAGCCGGATTTTTGCTTTTTATAAAGATAAGCAAAATATGCTCTGGCTGGGTACCGATTACGGGTTACTTCGTTTTAATCCGCTTACGGGCGAATACATAAATTATACGAAACAACAGGGGTTGCCGGATAATCAGATTGCCGGCATCTGTCAGGATTCCAAAGAAAATTTTTGGCTGACCACGTCTAAAGGACTGGCCAAATTTAATCCCGTAACCAAACATTCCACTAACTTCTCGGTTGATGATGGATTGCTGAATCAGGAGTACTTGCCGGGTTCTATCTATCAAAACAAGAGAGGCGAAATATTTATCGGAGGTATGAAAGGGCTGGACTTCTTTACGCCTGAGGATATACTGATAAATACACAAGCGCCGCCGGTGGTTTTGACCAATATAAAAATTGTAAACAAACCTGTAAAAATCGGTCCGGGGCAAATATTAACACGGGATATTGCCTATACAAAAGAGATAACCCTTCAGCATCAGGACTATTTTTTTTCACTTGAATTTGCCGCATTGGATTATGCCAATCCGGCTAAAAATGCATATGCATATAAGTTGGAAGGTTTTGACAAAGACTGGATTTATACAAATAGCGCCTCAAGAACGGCCGCCTATACGACGCTCCCCGGAGGAACCTATCTCTTTAAAGTTAAGGGATCCAATGCCGACGGAATCTGGAACGAAAAGGGAGCCTCCCTAAAAATTATTATCGTCCCACCTTACTGGGAGACAATCTGGTTCCGTTTTTTCATATTGGTATTCATCATCGGAATGATAGTGGTAGTATTTAAAATACGTACCATGCGTATCAAAAATAGAAGCCGGGAATTACGTATAATTAACCATCGCCTGAGCGAACAAATAAAAGAACGAAGACGGGTTGAAAAAGAAAAAGAAAAATTACATGGCCAGCTTTTGCAATCACAAAAAATGGAAGCGCTGGGGACGCTTGCCGGAGGCGTGGCGCATGATTTTAACAATATTTTAACAGTGATCAACGGACATGCCGAAATCGCCTTGTTGCAAAACTCAATCGATCCGGCGCAGAAGAAACATTTTACGGCCATCCAGGAAAGCGGCCGCCGGGCCGAAGAATTAACCAAACAGCTTTTAGCCTTTGGACGAAAGCAAATGGTTCAGGCACGTATTATTAATCTTAATAAAATTATCATGAAAACCGAAACAATGCTGCGCCGTTTGATTTCGGAAGATATTAAGATGGTAACAGAACTCGGCAGGGATATTCCAAATATTAAAGCCGATCCCAGCCAGATTGAACAGGTTTTGATGAATCTGATTATTAATGCCCGGGACGCCGTAATAGATAAAAAAAATAAAAAAACAGAAAAACGCATTGAAATTAAAACCATGTTTAAAGAGGCCGGGGATCATGTTGTTGTACGTTATGCAGAGAAACCGGATATGCCTTATGTGATGCTTTCTATTACCGATACGGGAACGGGAATGGACGATAGTTTGCAGGAACATATCTTCGAACCGTTTTTTACGACAAAAGAGATTAGTAAAGGAACCGGTCTCGGCCTGGCGACCGTGTATGGTATTGTCCGTCAAAATGAAGGAAATATATTTGTCACCAGCCAGCCGGGCGAAGGCTCTGTTTTCAGTATTTTATGGCCGGCCTCTTCCGAGGAAACCAATCCGCAAAGCGATAAAGAGTACCAAAACCAGAATCTGGAAGGAAAAGAGCGGGTTTTACTGGTGGAAGATAATCGGGCGGTTTTGGAATTTGCCTCCGCAACATTACGAAATTTCGGCTATTCTATTGAGACTGCTCTAAATGGTAAAGACGCCTTAGACATTGTGCATCATTCACCCGAACCATTTGATTTAATTGTAACCGATTTGATCATGCCGGAAATGAACGGTCAGGAATTAATTGAACAATTGGGTGACCGGATTAAGACGGATAAAGTGCTTTTTGTTTCCGGTTATACCTTTGATCATCTGCTAAAAGAAGGCTGGCTGAGGGAAGACATCCATTTCTTAAAGAAGCCCTATTCGGTAAGGACCTTTGTCGGTAAGATCCGTCATATCCTTGATAACAGGCTTTAATTTTATAGTAATCTTTTTGGAATCGTTTTATGTATAAAACGAGAGATGGTTATTAGGCATTTGCATGGGCACAGTCAATGCAGTTCTAAAAGAATAAATCAACAAATGTTTTCAGTATTCTTTAACTTGACATAAATTTTAATTTCCGATAAATTGCCGGTTTTAGCGGGAGTAATTCAGTGGTAGAATGTCAGCTTCCCAAGCTGGACGTCGCGGGTTCGACTCCCGTCTCCCGCTCTAAATGAAAACTAAGTTCGAAACATTCTTTTCCGTTCGGCCTGTTTATTTTGTTTTATGCGCCGTAATTATCCTGCAAAGTTGCGGGATTTTTTTGTATAAAAATGATCCGGATTCCCGCCAAAAGGCAAACCGCTGTTATAAAGAAGGTTTGCTCTCTTTAAAAAAAGGCAGCCTTGTCCAGGCCGAAATTTGTTTTAAACAAGCCTTACAGCAGGCAGAACCGTTTGCGCCGGCGCTGGAAGGGATGGCGCGGGTTTACAGCAGACGTAACCAAATCAATTTAGCCGAGCAGTATTTGGAGGCATCGGTACAGGCCGATAAAAACTGGATTCCCGCCTATATTTTAAAGGGGCAAATTCTGCTGCAGAAAGAGGACTATGATTTGGCTTTGGAAGAATTGAAACAGGCGGAGGCGCGTAGCCGAGCCCATCAACTATTTTCAATGCAAAAAAACATTCAGCCGCTTTTAGCGGACGCCTATGCGGGAACGGGTAATTTTAATGCGGCTCTTTTGCATTATAAAAAGGCGCAAAGTCAAAATCCGGATGATAAAACACTGCAACAAAAAATTAACGCTACCGAACGAAGTTTGAAATTAGTGAAGGGCAGGGGACGCGCCCTACAAAAAATCATTTTGCAGAAAACGGTTTCGCGATCCGATATTGCTCTGCTTTTGATTGATTATTTACCCGCTTATTTCATGGCAGATACCCTACGAAACGAATTAATCCGCGACCTGCCGGTTACCGCACCACGGGCGCAGGCCATAGAGAAAACTGTTCGGGCCGGATTGTTACCGCTGCTGCCGGACGGAACCTTCCGGCCATCGGATCGGGTGGATAGGGCGGAAGCGGCGCTGTTTATGGAACATATTCTGAAAGAAAAACATACCGGCTTTCAACAAGCTGAACGTGGAAATTTTAAAGATGTGGAATTCTGGCAGCCCTATATTCAAGCGGCTGTATTGGCTGTCTCTTTAAAATTGATCCCGGCGGGGAACGACGGATATTTTTTCCCGAAACGCTATGTAAGCGGACGCGAGGCAGTGGAAATGATCTATCGCCTGGCAGAGATTTTACAACTTCCTTCCTTTCCAGCGCACCTTCTGCGGAATAAAAGTCCAGAGGCTGAACACGATTAAATAGAATGTATAAAAGACTTCAAACGGTAAAAAATAGCGCCGTAGCCGATCCTGCCCGATGATGCGCAGCCCCCGTTTAACAATATAGTAGTCCATTCCAAAAATTAAGCCGATTCCGGCCGCCGCCGCGATGTTCCGGTTTTGCAGGATAAAAACCGCCATAATTAGGAGATGTACCGCAAGCGAGAGGCCGGTTATAAAATAAGCCCAGGGCCGTGCGCCGCGTCCGCCGCGCGTCCATCTCAGACGCTGTTGAAAAAATGCAGAAAGGTTCCTGACCGGTTTACTGAATATCGTATTTTGGGGATCAAGCGTATGCCGCACTTTCCAGTTTGTTTTTTTGAGCATCATCTTCATTAAAAGATAATCTTCCGTCACAGAGAATTCCATGCTTTTAAAACCGCCGATTTCATCATACGCTGTTTTACGGAAGCCAAAGTTGTTGCCAAGAATGGTTATCGGTTTCCCGGCGTGGCTACTGGCGGCGGCGACGGTTTGCAGGTAGAGCCAGTCCAGCGTCTGAATTTTATCGAAAAAAGAAGCCTTATGCCCGGCCGCTTCCATTCCTGCAGGCGGGGTTAGCGAGGTGAGTCCGCCGACCATTCCGCTGGCTTCATCAAAATACGAAATATGGGTGCGAATCCATTCGGAAGGTACGATACAATCGGCGTCGGTGATTAAAACAATTTCGTGATCCACCCGATCCAGGGCCTGCGACAGCGCGTTCATTTTACCCTTTAAGCCGTCTTTCTCTTCCCGGATTTCAACCAAATGAAAATTTGTTTGTGTGGAAACGATTCCCAGCGCAATCTCGACGGAACGGTCGGTGGAGCCGTCGTTCAGTACAAAAACATCAAATCGATCGATGGGATAGTTTTGGCCTGCGAGTGATTGCAAACAGGATGCAATCGATTCCTCTTCGTTCCGCATGGCGATGAGCACGGCTGTTTTGGGCAGGACTTGCGGTTCGGATTTTAACGGATACTTTTGACTAAGCAGATACATAGAGGTAAAAAAATAGATCATGCCCAGCACAATGGTTAGAAAGTCAATATTCAAAAAATCTCCGTTCATACCGCGCTTCCGTTTCCATTTTGTACGCCCGGCTCCGCCGATTCTTCAGCCCATCTAAAAAAATCAAATTGCCCCAAAACCGCAAACACAACCACGTAGGGAATATGAAACAGGGCGGCAAATAAAAAAACACTCAGATTGCGCCTATCGGCAAGCGCTTTACCGGCTTTATACATAAAGAAAAACTCCGCCGCCCACTTAATAGCAAGCACAGACAGAAAAAGCAAAAGATATTCCTGCATGAACCAGACGCCGAAAGATAAAACAAGCAAGAGCGAATTATAGGTAAAATAAGTCAGCAAAGCGGCGGTTACCTTAAACGGATATTTAAACCCTTTACTGGCATAGCGCATCCGCTGGTGGATAAACTTCGACCACAGCCGGGGCGGATTGTTGTACACATGGCTGCCGGCGTTATCGGCATAGGCGATGCGGTATTTTTTCTGTTCGCGCACACGGGTTAAAAAGAGATCGTCGTCGCCGGAGATTTGATTTTTATATTCTCCAAATCCGTCAATTTTTAGGTACATTTTTTTGCGGTAGGCCATATTGGTGCCAACGCAGGTAGCCGGAAAACCAAGTCCGGTCGTTGCGGCGGCAATGGCGGCGTGGGATAAATATTCTAAAGCCAGAATTTTTTTAGTGAAATGCGTGGCCGGTTTTACGGTGTAGGGGGCATAGCCAATTACCATACTTGTTTCCGCGTCAAAATAGGAAACTATAGTTTTGACCCAGTCGGGCCCCGGGCGGCCGTCGGCGTCGGTAAATAAAAGAATTTCATTCTGTGCCGCTTTTACGGCCGAGTCGATGGCGCGTTTTTTCGGGGCAAAATCCGACAGTCTGTCGAAAATGGCGATGGTTTTAAAACGCCTGTCATCAATACAGGCTTTCTGCATAATTTCTTCACTCTTGTCATTGGAACGGTCGTTTACGAGAATGATTTCCGTCTTTTCGGGAGGATAATTCTGTGCTTTTAAATGCGCGATACAGGCGGGCAGATTCCGTTCTTCATTGTGGGCGCAGATAATTACGGTAACCGGCGGCTGTTCTTCACTACGCTTTTGACGTTTCAGGCGCTTTAATCCGTCGGAAAGATAAACCAATACGCCGGCGTAGATGAGGGTGAATACAATTAGAAAAACGGCAACAGAAGACATCATAAAATTAGGTTCAATTCTTTTTTTGTTTTATAAGCAAAGAATTTAAGAGCCGGGAAGATAAATTCAAAAACTAAATAATGCCGGACAAATGATGGGCCTTCCGGCCTCAAAACCCCGGAAGGCGTATTTCCGGACAACCGGAATTTTTAGCGTTTATTCTTCGTCTTAGAATTTACACATATAAACATTGTTATAGTTGCTTATTAAAAACAAGAAATGTTAATTCGAATGAAGTTATTTTATCTGTTGTTCTTAGCCGCTCTAATCGCTTGCGGCTCCGACCAACACAATACACCCGGGAAACAAACCATGCATACATACACCAATCATTTAATTTCAGAAACGAGTCCCTATTTATTACAGCACGCCCACAATCCGGTGGACTGGTATCCCTGGAGCGAAGAGGCTTTTAAACGGGCAAAAGAAGAGAATAAGCCCATTTTTCTCAGTATCGGCTATTCGGCCTGCCACTGGTGCCACGTGATGGAAGAAGAGTCTTTTGAAAATGAAGCAACCGCCGCGCTGATGAATAAACTGTTTATCAATATAAAAGTCGATAGGGAAGAGCGTCCCGATGTGGATCAGGTCTATATGAAATTCGTACAGTTCTCCACCGGCAGCGGCGGCTGGCCCATGTCGGTTTTTCTAACGCCGGATAAAAAACCGTTTTTTGGCGGCACCTATTTCCCACCGGATGACCGTTACGGCCGTCCGGGATTTAAAAAACTGTTAACCATGGTTTCGGATTATTATCAAAACCGGAAAGACGAGCTGAAGAAGAATTTACAACAGGTGGATCAAGCGTTTCAAAACGCTCTAAAAGAAAGCGCCGGCGGGCAGATAGCGGATCGAAAATCATTTAACTCGGCGGCAGAACAGCTCAGCGGTTTTTATGAACCGGATTTCGGCGGTATCGGCAGCGCGCCCAAATTTCCGGCGGTACAGGCGCTCACTCTGTTTTTACGTGCCCATAAAAATTCCGGGAACCAGCGCTATCTGGATATGGTGGAATTAACGCTAAAAAACATGGCCCGCGGCGGCATTTACGATCAGTTGGGCGGCGGTTTTGCCCGCTATTCGGTGGATAAAGAGTGGTTCGCGCCGCACTTTGAAAAAATGCTGTATGACAACGCTCAGCTTGCGAATCTCTATCTCGATACCTATCTGGTTACAAAAAATGCGTTTTATCTGAATATTTCCAATGAAATACTGGAGTTTGTGCGTAGTGAAATGACCGCGCCGGACGGGGCCTTTTATAGCAGTTTCGACGCCGACAGCGAAGGCGAAGAGGGTCTTTTTTATCTGTGGACAAAAGACGAAATTTTTGATTTGCTGGATAAGCAATCGGCAGATATTTTTTGCCGCCGCTACGATGTGCGCAAAGAGGGTAATTTTGAACATAAAAATATTTTACACATCAGCGCCGGTATAGAGGAGCTGGCCAGGACCTATACGCGTTCGCAGCAGGAGATAAAATCGTTGCTGGAAAAAGCGAAAACCGTTTTACGCAAACAGCGGTCTAAACGTATTTGGCCCCATCTCGATAAAAAAATAATTACCGCCTGGAACGGTTTGATGCTCTCTGCCTTTGCCCGTAATTATCAGGTAACGGGCAACGAAAACTATAAATCGGTTATTGAAAAAAATACCGTGTTCCTGCGGGAAAAAATATTTACCGGTTCCGAATTACAACACACCTATAAAGACGGTCAGGCCAAATACAGCGCCTATCTCGATGATTATGCGGCGCTGATTCAGGGGCTGCTGGACGCCTATGAAGCGCTGTTTGATGAAAGCTATTTGCGTTTTGCAATCACACTAACCGATCGGGTGAACGAGCGCTTTTGGGATCTCGTGCAGAAAGGCTATTTTTACACCTCCTCCAAACAGGAAAAACTGATTCAGCGGATGAAAGACGACAGCGATCAGTCCATTCCTTCCGGCACCGGAATGATGTGTCTAAACCTGTTGCGTGTAAACGCATTGACGGGCGGTGCCGATTTAGTCAGATTGGCGGAGCAGGTGTTTACGAAATACGGAAGCGAATATGTTGTCAATCCGTACGGATATGCCAGCCACCTGAACGCGCTGGATTTTTATCTGGAAAAGCCGAAGGAAATCATCTTAATTATACCACCGGAAACATCTGCCGAAATGTTGCTTAAAATGTTGCTTAAAATGGTGCGCAGCCGATACCTGCCGAATAAAATTGTTGTTGTAAAATCCGCCGGGGCCGAACAGGAATCGCCGGTTTCCGCGGCAATTCTGCAAAACAGGGACGCCGTGAACGGGCAGCCCACGGCCTATGTTTGTCACAATTTTACCTGTAGCCTGCCTGTAACGACCACCGAAGACCTCCTGAAGCTGTTGCAGTAGAAAATCACTGTTTCTTCACCGGAGGAAACCCTTCCTTTATCAAGGGAATTTTGTTTCCAGTCACAGCATTTGATTTTGGGAAGTAGCATTTTAATTTCATCTTTTAGCCCTTAACAAAAAGCTTAATATTCTTCGCTTTTTGTCGAAGGTTGTTTTACATTCGTTTTAAAAAATACTGCTCTTAACCGGAGGAAATCAATATGTTGTCGAAGGACGGTTCCGTTTTTAAAAGCCTTTTGATTATTTTTTTAATATCAATAAGCAGCGCCACGGCTTCCGGCTGGTATCAGGTTTACGAAGACGCCACTCAGCCCAATATAAAAGCGGCCGTATATGGAAATTACGATATTAATGATATCTATGCGGTTGGTGATACCGGAAGATATTATGTTTTGCAGCATTTTGGCCGCGAATGGAGCTGGGAAGTGCAAACTATTTCAACCGAAAACCTGAGAACCATTGTTACGGCAAAAGACTGGAATAATAACGGCGTTCAGATACAGATGGTTGCCGGTGAAAACGGTGCGGTACTGATTTATGATAGCAGTTTGCAAGAGTGGTTTGCTCACGATTCATTAGGAACCGAAACATATAATGTGGCATTTTATGATGAGAATACATCACGATTTTTAGTTGGCGGCAACCATGGACAATTCTACTATTCGCAGGATTACGGGCGCCACTGGTTAAATAAACCCTTTGATACGTCCTATAATATCTTGGGTTTTGCTTCCTCCTACGACTGGCTTTTTGTTTTTGCGGAAAAAAATGACAGCACCTTTGTTTTGCGTGAATCGATGAATTCCGGTGTTTTTTATTCTGCGCCGGGAGATACGCTGCCCGATATAAAATTTATCGATTCGGCAAAACCTGCCGGCGGTTACGGCGATATTTATATTTTAGGCCTCGAAACCGGTGTTCCCGATGCGCATCTGTATGAATTTACAACGTATTCACAGGATACCCCGCCCACCGAAATATTTTCTGGGGATTTAGGCATTGTTACCGGTATTGGCGCGTGGAGTTCGGGAGAGGGATATATCGGAGGTAAAACTTCAGCCGGATTCGAAGGGATGGTTCTCTGGGTTACCGTTGAGGCCGGCGGAATTTGGGAATCTGCCGATGTTGGCGCCAGTTGGTCGTTAATTTACAGCGATTCCGAAAACCGTGATCTGTTTTCGGTTCTGGCGGGTAATTCGGAAAGACTCGAAGGGCGCGCGTTTGGAAGCGGCGGTATCGTTTTAAAATACGGTTTTGAATTACATTCGGGTTTTCCGGGGCCCAATGAAATTGTCAGCTCGGATTTACAAGATATAAAACTCGGTTTTACTCTGATTCCTGATCTGGGCAGCGTTCAGTCCGGAATTCGTATTTTAAGCGATCAACGGGGAGACATTCCTTTTAATGCCGAATATTTGGAAGAAGATTCGACGCAAATAAGGCTGATTTTAAATGACTTACCAGGGGGAATACAAATACCGGGGGAAAAGTTAAATATTACGCTTGGCGATACATTGCACGAAAAAGCGGGTCCTCTCTGGCAACCGTTTCACACCCTTAATTATGATATTACGCTGGTTTCTCCAATGGTTACTTCTTTTCAGTTTAGCCGATCGTTTCGGTCTCAGCCATTGGGACATTCGGTTACCAACTGGGTAACCGGATTTATTAATGAAGATGATAACCTTGACATGCTCACCTTTGGCGCGGATACTATTTTTTGTTACACCGGTTCCGACACCGGAAATGTGTACACGCTGCAAACCATTCCCATGGCCGGCATTGCACAGATTGATAGCAATATGGCGGAACAGTTGGTCCTGACGGATGTTAATAATGACGGTTTACCCGATATCCTATTGTATTCATCATCCGCCGTTTATATGCTGATAAACCGTTCTTCAGGCCAACAGGTTCAGTTTGGCCTTCCTTCGGCTCAGTTAAGCGCAGAAGGGATAAAAAAAATCATTGTCTACAATAATAATAATAATAATAAAGTCGACATGCTTCTCGATGGGACTTCCCTGTATACTCTGCTTGATATTGATGAAAATTCGTTTGACAGCGATCAAATTACCCATGAATACCAGGCTACCCCGAAAGCGGATATAAAGATGGCTGATATCGATGGGGATGGTCGTCAGGAGATGATAATCCTTAACAGTGATTTAATGCTGGAAATTTATAAGGGACAGGATGATTGGAATAACCGGACCTGGTATGACAGCTATAGTGGTGTCAGTCCTGTCGATAGCCGGAGCTACGGTGGAATACAAATTTCCGACATGGATAGGGATCATCGTCAGGAAATTATTGCCTATTCTTCACCCTATGAAACGTCGCCGTATCTGGATTTGGTTTATCTAAGTGATGACATTTCCGGAGAGTGGCAGTTTAGCACTATGCAAGACTTCATTCTTCTTGGACATTCACCTATTTATGATGTTTTTATTCAGGAATTTGGCGGACAGCGCGATGAACAGAATTCCGCAAAACCGGATATCACGGTTCTTTCCCAGGACAGCATCTTATTCTTTGAGAATGAAACAAATTATCCCGGGGAATATTCAGTTATTCCTTTGCCTCAATATACCAAGGCAACAGGAGGAGCGTTTAACGGTATCTTTGCCGGAGATTATAATAAAGACGCCGCTCTTGATTTTTCGGTGTTTAATATGAGCGCCGGGCAATTTGATATTTGGTATAAATTTATGTGGAAACCAGTGATCGAAAATACCTGGATCGGCGATAATCAGATTAATCTGGCCTGGACGCCGTTACCGCCGGAAGCAGGGACATTGGAGTACTACCTTGTGGCCCGTGATACCACTCCGCAATTCGATTATAACCGAACCTATATCCGGCAAAGCTACCAGAGCAGTTTTGTCGATTATGAAGTGGGCGAATACGATTCTTTTTGGTATTCGGTTCAGGCGATTTATAATAACGGAACCGAAAGCGAATGGTCCGAGCCGGTTCATCTGCAAACCTATTTTGAATTAAACGGGCCGCAGGCGGGTGTACTTTCCGATACCACAAAACCCTATCTTGCAGAAACCTCTATATCGGTAGAAAGCGGCGCTTCACTTGAAATTCACCCAGGAATTCGCATCGGGTTTAAACCGGGAACACGCTTTGATGTGTGGGGTGCGCTTCAGGTTGCAGGTAACGAAATTGAAAATCAAATGGTGGATCTGCAAAGCACCTGGCAGGATTCGCTAAGTTCCTGGGATGGCGTTTATTTGCATCCGGCCAGCGATACGGTGCGCTTTGAATGGTTTTCGGTTGCCGGCGCAAAAAATGGAATCACTGTAGAAAATCGACCGTTGCAGTTGAAATTTGGCGGAATCATGCAAAATGAAACCGGTTTACAGGCAACCGGCGATACGCTGAATATTCAAAATGTGATTTTTGACTCAAATAGAGTGGCCTTGCATGTTTACGGCGGTACCCATGCCGAAGTTAAAAATGTGATGATCGTGCATTCGCAGTTTAATAGCATTGTAGCGGAAGGAACTTCGCGGACGAGGGTACGCAATGCCATTATCTGGGATAATCTGGGGCCGGTTACCAAGGAAAACGCGGTTACACTGCTACGTGTTTCGTATTCTACCGTGGACAGTATAAAGCAATCGGTAGGGCAAACTGAAGTAAGCCATCTTGCGCCGATCTTTATGCCGCCCGATTCCGGCGATTTCCGTATTGATTATATGTCACCCACCATCGACGCCGGAGATCCGGAAGATGATTTTAGCGAAGAACCTGCGCCCAACGGCGGACGCATCAATCAGGGCTTGTTTGGCGGTTCATTTATGGCCACTCCTTCATTGCAGCCGCGTATTAAAATTAATCCGCAGGCGATGCTGTTAAAAATCCGTCCGCTAAATTCGGATACGTCAAGTTTTGTAATCCATAATCCGGGCGGGTCGGCGCTGGAGGTAAGCAGGATTGAATTGCAGTCTGAAGGAAGCGTCTTTCAACTTTTAAATAGTTCGGCGCACAGTATTTCGCCGGGAGACAGCGTGTTGGTGCCGGTTATGTTCACTCCGCCACAGATCGGTGATTACAGCGATACAATTCGTGTGTACTGTAACGATCCGCATCTGGAAAAGGGTTTTGCGGCGGCTCTGTTGCTGGGACGCGGCAGTGACGAAGCGCCCATTGTCCGGATAGATCCGCTTCCGCAGCATATTATTCATGAGTCGGCAGTGCGTTTCTGGTATTCGGTTGCAGACAGCGGCTCGAACGTCGATGCGCCTGCACAGGAAGGAACCTATGTCGTTCGTTATAATTTGCTGCATTTTGTCGATGGCGATACAATTGTTCGAAGTGGCAGCGCACGGACGGGCGACCATTTTGATTTTTCCCATCTTGATGACGGGCTTTATGTATTAAAAATGTGGGCTAATCCCCTGGTGGGTGTCTATATCGGGGAAAATCATGTAAAACGGCAGTTCTTTCGTATTGATGTAAGAACGAAAACAGCGTTTCGTTTACGCTGGTATCTCGTTTCCATTCCACGTAATTATTCGGTTAACTGGAACTGGTTTGCCCTCGAAGATACGCTGGCCTATCTGCTGAAATGGGATAATGCCGAAGAAAAATATATTCCGCTGGACATCGAAAATGTGGAGCCTGGTCAGGCTTTTTGGACCTTTCCCTTTAAAAAGATGGAAATCGATTTAGCCAAAGTGGATTCATTGCAAACGCCGGTTAAAACGGGAGATTATATACCGATACATGCGTTGGAAACCGGATGGAATCAAATTGGAATCCCACTGGATTACCGTATTTTTTGGCATCAGATGCGCTTTTATACGGAGGATGGCGGTGAGTACGATTTTCTACAGGCGGTTCAGGATAGCCTAATCGACGGCGTGGTATATAATTTTAAACAGAACGAAGATTTTCAGGGATACGACTGGTCTGTAGTGGACTCTACTTCACGGGCGGAGCCGTGGCTCGGGTACTGGCTTCGGGTTAACCGTCCCTGCGAAGTACAGTTTCCCGATAATCCGGCGTATGAAAGCAGGACTGCAGCAATAATAATCGAAGATGCCGGTAGCGTTCAGAAAAGTATGGCTGTTAAAAACGAAGGCGGCTGGCGGCTAAACCTTAGTTTGCGGAATAAACATTACGCAGATTTAAAAAATATTTTAGGAATTGGCTCTGGCTCCTCCATACGGGTAATGGAACCCCCACATATCGGTGATTTCTGCGCCGTATATATGTCTTCGGAAAAGGGTAATATTACACAAAAAATATATTCTGCATTTAAATCGAATGAAGATGTTAAAACATGGCATTTGCAGGTTGTATCGCACGAAGCGAATATTCCGCATACCTTTTCGTGGGATAATTCCGTTCTGAAACGGGAGGATGTTTACCTCTACCTTGTGGACGAGCAAAGTGAAACGGTGATTAATATGAATGAGGAAAACAATTATGTGTTTACGCCGGGCGCAGGTAAAACAACTTTTAAGGTATATGCCACACAAAATGAATCCTTTAAGCCTGAACTGATTCCGCTCACTTTTAAACTGGAACAGAATTTTCCCAACCCGTTCAATCCCAGTACGACCATTCGTTTTGGCATCCCTGCCGAAGCCGGTGGAAAAAAGGTTGTTTTAACGGTGTATGATATTCTTGGTAAGAAAGTCGCAGAAATATACAATGGAAGGCTTAAAAGCGGTTATCATAGTTTTGTCTGGAACGGCAGAAATATAAAAGGAGCAAAGACAGCTTCCGGTGTTTATTTTTACCGGCTGGAAGCCGCAGGGAAACAAATTGTTAAAAAAATGGTATTGGTACGATAAAATTCAAACCATTCATCAAAGAAAGCCGTTTTGCTATATGCAGAACGGCTTTTTTATTCGGGGACTATGTTGTTTTGCATGGCTAATCAATAGTGTCCGGTTAAAAAATAACAAGTGTCTGGAAATTCTGTAATTCCAGGAAATTAAGGGAAATACGAATTAACAGGACTTGATTCGGAACCCACCCCCCATCCCCCTCCCGTGAGGCGTCAAGGGAGGGGGTGAGTCCCGTGAAATCGGGGCTCGGGGGAGAGTTTTTAAAACAATTCCCTTAACAGAATAAATTTTCTAAATTTAACCGGACACTAATGATGGCTAATATAGTTTAAAAAAATGCAATAAGTTTTCACGGATGAATTTGCAAAGAAGCTAAGACAGGCGTTCTATTTTATCTATCTATAAGTTACAGGTGAGCAGTAATTCCCCCATATACAGGGGGTTGCGAAAAAAGAAATTAGTCGCGAATACATATAAACAAACGCAATAATAAGCACTGAAGGGATTTAAATAATGAAAATCAGTGTTCATTCGGGCCTTTCTTTTTTTAGTTGTTCTTACCCAAACGAGTCGCCATTGAATCTTTATTAATTTTACTAATGAAAAACCTTTGTTAATTTCTACAGTATATATTAAATTACTATTTTATAAAAAATCCGAAGTAGTATATAAACAGAAAAAATCCAAGAAGGTACATAAATGGCATATCTGACCAATTCCGAACAAGATATAAAAGAGATGTTAAAGGTTATCGGTGTCGATGATTTTGAGGATATAGTTAAAAATATTCCCGAGGCGTTACGATTCCGTGGGGAATTAGATTTGCCTGCCGCCGAATCAGAGTTCGGCGTGCAACGGGTCGGCGCTTCGCTGGCTGCAAAAAATCAACTCTTTACCTCCTTTCTCGGCGGCGGCGCCTATGATCATTATATCCCGGCCGTAGTTTCCGAAATTGCTTCCCGCCCCGAGTTTTATACATCATACACACCCTATCAGCCGGAGGTAAGTCAGGGTAATTTACAGTCCATGTACGAGTTTCAGTCTCAAATTTGCACACTAACGGGAATGGATGTAACCAACGCCTCTATGTATGAAGCCGGTTCCGCTCTGGCGGAGGCTGTTCTGCTGGCTGTTTCACATACACGCTTAAAAAAAGTGCTGCTGCCGGAAACTCTCAATTACCGGTATAAACAAATAATTAAAACGTATACGGCAAATCTTGATATTGAACTCATCGATATTCCTGCCGCCGATTTTATAATTGATACGAACGCACTGCAGGAAGCATTTACGGACGATACTGCGGCGCTGATTGTACAGCATCCAAATTATTACGGCTTCCTCGAAAATATGGAAACCGCCGCCGCTCTTTGTGAAAATAAAAAAGCATTGCTGATTCACGTATATGATCCTGTCTCGTTGGGTGTGTTAAAAACACCGGGCGCTTTTGGCGCCGATATTGCTGTTGCCGAGGGACAGGCATTGGGCAATGCGCAAAATTTTGGCGGTCCTTATGCCGGTCTGTTTTCGGTTACCAATAAACTGGTGCGTAAAATGCCGGGACGACTTTCGGGCGTTACGACCGATATGGATGGTAAACGCGGATTTGTACTGACCCTGCAAACACGAGAACAGCATATTCGCAGAGAAAAAGCCACATCCAATATCTGTACGAATTCGGGCCTGTTAACGCTTACCGCTGCCGTTTATCTGGCTTCCCTCGGTAAAAAGGGAATTCAGGATGCCGCGCAGCTTTGTACACAAAAGGCGCATTATCTGGCGGAAAAACTATTTGAAATTGACGGAATCGAACCGGTTTCGGATGCCCCGTTTTTTAAAGAATTTACCATTGCGCTGCCACAGCCTGCGGAACAGGTAATCGCAAAAGCATTGCGCTATCAAATTTTTGCCGGTATTTCCCTTAAGAAGGTCGGTTATCCTAACCATCTTCTGGTGGCGGTTACCGAAAAACGTACCAAAGAAGAAATGGATAGCTATCTATCCATGATAAAAGAAATCATCAAATAAAGGGTTTTCATGCCAAAAGTTCTGGTTGCTGACGATAATACGGAAATGCGCGAAACTCTGGAACGTATTTTTGCGTTTTATGGGTTCGAAGTACTAAGCGCGGTAAACGGGCAGGAAGCCGTTGATTTAGCCAGGGAAGGTAAACCGGATTTAATAATTCTGGACGGTATGATGCCGGTAATGGACGGGTTTGAAGCCTGCCGCATTTTAAAATCGGGAAACGCCACGGCGGATATTCCCATTGTATTTTTAACGGCCAATTACACCGATCCCGAACAACGCGTGATTGGGCTGGAACTGGGCGCTGATGATTATATGCTCAAGCCGTTTAACTCTAAGGAATTAGTTGCCCGAAGCAAGGCCGTTATTAAACGGGCGGAAATAATCAAACTGTTGCGCAACGATAATGATAAACTGACTACAAAAAATAACCGGATTCAAGATGAATTTAAAAACCTTCTGGATCAATCGCAGTCTATGCAAAAAGAATCATTAATCGAACCCTTAACCGGCTTGTACAGCCTTGCTTTTTTTGATCGCCGGTTAAAAGAAGAATTCCGGCGGGCCCGACGCTATAATAAAGAACTGTCCGTTGTCGTTGTGCAGATAAATAACCTGGTTCAGATAGAAGAAACGTTCGGACAGAACTTAAGTAATTATATTATTATGAAAATGGCTAACGGATTGCTTAACAAAACCCGTTCCGAGGATATTTTGGCCTATTCCGCCGAAAACCGTTTTTATATTATTTTGCCGGAAACGGGAAAACAGGGCGCTTTTTTAGAAGCCGAACGCATTCGGCTTACCCTCTCGGCGGTTGACTTTGTGGATGATGATATGCTGGAAGCGATGATTGTACCCAAACGAAAGATGAGCGAGCTGCGACAGATAAATTTTAATCTCGGAGCGGCTGCTCTGCCGGAAAAGATGAATGAAAAGTACACGCAAAGTGATTTGCTAAATGAAGCCAAGGACGCGCTTAAAAAAGCGGCCCGGGCGGGAAAAGATAAAACCGCCGCTGCCGAACGGTAGCGACAGAGCAGATAGAGGAGTAGTTATTACCGTGTATACAAAATTGATTTTCGAATTAAGTCATGAAGGCCGGGTGGGGCACGTTCTGCCGCAGTTAGATATTCCCGCTCAGCCGCTGGACTCCTTAATTCCCAAAAATTTACTACGGGAAACACCGGCAGATTTGCCCCAGGTTGCCGAAAATGAAGTCGTGCGCCATTATATCAATCTTTCCAATTTAAACCACCATGTGGATAAGGCCTTTTATCCTCTGGGTAGTTGCACCATGAAGTATAATCCCAAAATTAATGAGCAGATTGCGGCGCTCGAACCGTTTGTTTTGCTCCATCCCGAACAGCCGGAATCGTCGGCGCAGGGGGCGCTGGAACTGATGTATGACCTGCAGGAATACTTGCTGGAACTAAGCGGTTTTTCGGGCATTTCGCTACAACCGGCCGCAGGTGCGCATGGAGAATTGGTGGGATTAATGCTCATCCAAAAATACCATCAGATGAAAGGACGCCGGCGCAATACTATTCTAGTGCCCGATTCTGCCCACGGGACCAACCCCGCCAGCGCCCGCATTGCCGGCTTTACCAATGTGCGCACCATACCGTCAGATATCCGCGGCCGCGTGGATATGGATGAATTACGGGCGGCAATGAATGAAGATGTGGCCGCTATTATGCTTACCAACCCAAGTACGCTCGGTATCTTTGAAGATCAAATTATGGAAATCCGCACACTGATGGATTCTGTGGATGCCCTGATGTATATGGATGGCGCCAATATGAATGCCCTGTTTGGAATTGTACGTCCCGGCGATATGGGGTTTGACGTGATGCACCTGAATCTGCATAAAAGTTTTTCCACTCCGCATGGAGGCGGCGGGCCCGGTTCCGGCCCGGTGGCGGTAAACAATAAGCTGAAGGACTTTTTACCGGTTCCGCTGGTTGTTAAAACCGATAAAGGGTATGCGTTTTCCGAAAATTTGCCCAATTCCATTGGCCGGGTGCAATCCTTTGCAGGGAATTTTGGTATTTTTGTTCGCGCCTACGTATATATTCGAATGATAGGCCGGGAAGGTTTCCCGAAAATAGCCCGGCATTCCATTATCAACGCCAATTATTTACGTAAACGACTGAGTGAAGCATACGACACCGGTTATGATGCACCCACCATGCATGAATTTGTTCTTTCGGCCGAGAAGCAAAAAAATAAGGGCGCTAAAGCGCTGGATATTGCCAAACGGCTACTCGATTTTGGAATTCATCCGCCTACGGTTTATTTTCCGTTAATTGTAAAAGAGGCCATGATGATTGAACCGACCGAAACGGAAAGCCGGGAAATGCTGGATTATTTTGCAGATACACTGCTAACTATTGATAAAGAGATTGAACAAAATCCCGACGTTCTGCACAATGCCCCGGTTAACACTCCGGTCAGACGGCTGGATGAAGCCGGTGCGGCACGCAGTTTAGATGTAAATTATTATAAAAAATAACAAACCGGAGCCTTCATTATGGCAGCAAAGATTTTGATTGTTGACGATAATCCGCATGTGTTACGCCTGCTCAATATTTCGCTGACCAAAGCCAAAGAAGACTATGAAATAATTCAGGCTTCAAATGGGGAAGAAGCGTTTGAAATTGCCAACAGAGTACTTCCCGACTTAATTATATCGGATGTAATGATGCCGAAAATGGACGGAATTGAGCTCTGCTGGATGATACGTGAAAATTCCAAAGTCCCGCTGGTACCGTTTATTTTTCTAACCTCGTTTGAAGATCAGGAAACAGCCATTCGAGGTTTTAGGGCCGGAGCAGACGAATATTTGAACAAACCCATCGATAGGAAAAAACTGTTAAGCCGTACGGAAGAGCTGCTTAACCGGCGTGGAAGCCTGAAAGAAGCCGAAAAGAAAGCAGACGATCGCAATGGCTTTTCGGGCGATCTAAAAGACCTTTCCATAGTAGAACTGGTACAGATGCTGAATCTGAATAAAAAATCCGGTGTTTTAATTATCAAAGCGGAAGATGAAGGATTTATTTATCTGAAGGACGGCCACTTATGGGCGGTGATGCACGGGGACGAAACGGGAGAAGACGCTTTCTACAGTTTAGTGGCAAAAATGGAAGGCTCGTTTAAATTTGAAATTAAAGATGTGGCTATCGAAAGTAATATTTCAAATTCTACAATGAATGTTATTATGGAAGCGTGTCGGATTATGGATGAAACTCGTCATCCCGGAGAATTGGGGGACGATTAAAACATGAAAAATTTTACTTCTGTCGATCTGGTGATAATCGGCGCAGGCCCGGCCGGGTTACGCGCGGCGTATGAGGCGGAATAATCCGGGCTGAAATATATCATACTTGAATCCGGCAAAGTGGGGCAGGCCTGGCGTAATGTTCGGCCCGATATGCGTATGCTGTCGCCCTGTCTTCCTCAGCGCGACTGGACCAGCCTTACATACAAATTTCCCATCTGGAAAATGAAAACGGGCAGACCTTATTGTACGGCTAAAGAATTTGTAACCTATCTTCAGGCCTTTTCCGACTATTATAAACTGAATATTTTAACGCAAACGATGGTCGAAACCATCCATTTTGACGATGGAAAGTATCTGATATACACAAATTTCAATACATCGTTTATTGCTCCGAATCTGGTTATGGCTACGGGCGTGTTTGGCAGTCCGTATATTCCTGAGATTCCCGGAGCCGCCGATAATCCGTTTGTTATGCACTCCAACGATTATCGCGGTTCACACGATTATTTTAATGAACGTGTTTTGATTGTCGGTGCAGGGAATAGCGCCGCCGAAATAGCGGTTGATTTGGCGGGGAGAGCCCTGGTTTATCTTGTTAGCCGTGGCGAATTAGCGTTCTTTTCTGAAACTCAGAAATTACAGGATATTCGCGGTATTTCCGAAAGTTATTTGAGAGAACTGATAAAAATGGAGATTATCCGGTATTACAGCCATCAGGAAATTATCCGTATACGGCAGAACCAGGTCCTCTTGAAAAGCCGTATGCTCGAAGTCGATAAAATTATTTTTGCCACCGGGTATCGTCCCTGTATGAATGTCCTAAAATCGTTTCAATTGCGCAGTAATAAATATGAAGCTCCGGAAATCACTATGGCCGGTGAAAGTATCCAGTATCCGGGGTTATTTTTCATTGGCCCGCTTGCTTTCCAAACGCCTTCCAGTACGGTTATTCATGGTTTTATTAAACAAATATCCGTTACCATGCAACGCATCAGCGAGCGCATTAAAAACAGGCCGGTTTCCGAGCCAATGGTTAACGGGCAACACACTATGCAAACAATTTCATGAGAGGTATTAGATGTTAAAGAAAGATTTTTTACTAAAAGTGGGCCTGGCAGAAATGCTAAAAGGTGGTGTTATTATGGATGTGACCAACCCCGAACAGGCTAAAATCGCCGAAGATGCCGGCGCTGTTGCCGTAATGGCCCTGGAGCGTATTCCTGCGGATATTCGTGCGGACGGTGGTGTTGCTCGCATGTCCAATCCTAAAATGATTAAGGAAATTCAGAAGGCGGTTTCCATTCCGGTTATGGCAAAATGCCGTATCGGACACTTTGCCGAAGCGCAGGTGTTACAGACACTGGGTGTTGATTTTATTGATGAGAGCGAAGTGCTGACCCCGGCCGACGAAAAAAACCATATCTGGAAACACAGTTTTAAAGTGCCTTTTGTTTGTGGCTGCCGGGATATTGGCGAAGCGCTGCGCCGCATTGGCGAAGGTGCGGCCATGATTCGTACCAAAGGTGAGGCCGGTTCGGGGAATATTGTGGAAGCGGTTCGGCATATGCGTTCGGTTCAGGGTTCTATCCGTCACATTCAAACATTGTCCGATGATGAACTGATGGCATATGCAAAAAACATCGGTGCGCCGGTGGATCTGGTTATTTATGTCAAAGAAAACGGTAAACTTCCGGTGCCTAATTTCTCTGCCGGCGGTATTGCCACACCGGCGGACGCTTCTTTAATGATGCAGCTCGGCGCGGAAACAAATTTTGTAGGTTCGGGTATTTTTAAATCCGAAGATCCGGCGGCGCGGGCAAAAGCCATTGTACTGGCCACAACCCATTATGATGATCCCGATGTGGTAGCCCGTGCCAGCGAAGGATTAAAAGAAGCCATGCCCGGTTTGGAAATGAGCGCCATTCCCGAAGAAGAACAGCTAAACAAACGGGGCTGGTAATTGAATATTGGTATTCTTGCACTTCAGGGCGACTATGCTAAGCATGCCCGGGCAGTCGAAGAGCTCGGGCATTCGGCGCTCTGTTTAAAAAAACCGATAACATTGCAAAAATGTGATAAGCTGATTATCCCCGGCGGTGAGTCCACGGCTATTATCCGTTTAATAGAAAAGTTAGAATTACGCGCGGCGCTGCAGGATTTTGGAGCCGAGCTTCCTGTGATGGGCACCTGTGCCGGTCTTATTTTATTAAGCAAAATCCCAGGAAAATTACCTTTCTCCTCGTTGGGCCTTTTGGACATAGAAATAGAGCGCAATGCCTACGGGCGGCAAATTGATTCGTTTATCGATACGGTACAACTCGAACTAAACGGGCAGCATATCGAATTTGAAGGCGTCTTTATCCGCGCTCCGAAAATTAAAAAAACAGGAAAAAATGTATTGCCGCTTGGGCGCCATGGTACAGATGTAGTCATGGTACGGGAAAAGAATATTTTAGCTTGTACCTTTCACCCCGAACTCGCCGATGATTTGCGGGTCCATGATTATTTTATCTCTTCTGTAAAATGAAACAGAAACGGCAAAAGTTCTGTTTTACAACTATTTGTTTTGTCATGCGCGGGACAGTATTTTTAGTTTATTCTACCAGTAGGTGTAAAGAAAGTAAAAAATATTAGAATTTAATATCTGTCTTTATTAGATTTGTCAATGGTAATCTTAAAAGGAAACTGAACGGTTACATGCAAAAGGATTCTAAAACAACTCAGGCGCTTCGGGACGAAGTGAATCAGTTAAAAAAGAAAATTATTTACTACGAAAAAATTCTTGAGCGCTCTAAAAAGAAGCAGGAATCCTGCACAGAAAATCAGGAAAAATATCGTAGCCTCTTTGACAATGCCATTGACGCCGTGCTGGTAATGACGGCTGACCATTTTGTTGAGTGCAACCAGAAGACCGAAGAATTGTTTGGCTGCAACAAAGAACAGTTTATTAAAAAAGGACTTTTGGATTTTTCTCCGAAAATTCAGCCGGATGGACAGACTTCTGCCGAGGCCGCCTTAAAATATATCGGTTCCGCTTTTTCCGGCGAACCGCAGTTTGTCAACTGGCAATTTATACGCGCAGACGGATTGCCTTTTTATTGTGAAATGAGCCTGACCAGTATAACGTTAAAAGGCGAGCTGTACATTCAAGCCATCGTTCGGGATGTGAGTTTACGGGTCGAGGCGGAGCGCGCCCTGTATGAGCGCAACCTGCAATACGAAAGTTTATTCCGCAACAGTATGCTGGGTATCTGGCGTATGGAATTTAAAAATCCCGTTTTAGTTGATCAAAAGCCTTCTCAAATCGCTCAAAAAATGCTGGACGAAGGCTATTTTAGCGAATGCAACGAAGCTCTGCTGCGTATGTACAATGCGGCTAGTAAAGAAGAACTTTCCATCGCGGATATCCATCTGTTTGGCACAAATAAAAAAGAGGCGCTGGAGTATTTTGAAATCTTTGCCGCCAATAATTTTAGTACCGCCCTTCTGGAAACACAGGGCAGAGATAGAAACGGAAACGAAAAATCCTTTCGTTTTTCTTATTCGGGCTATGTGGAAAAGAATAAGCTACAATGGGTTTGGGGGATCCAGCTTGATTTATCCGAACAGAAAATGCTGGAAAAACAGTTTCTGCAATCGCAGAAGATGGAAGCCATCGGAATGCTTGCCGGCGGAATTGCCCATGATTTTAACAATTTGCTGACGGTTATTAACGGCTATAGCGATTTAATTACTAGTAAGATCAGCATAGACAGCCCTGTCTTTAAAAATGTACTATCTATTCGAAAAGCCGGTGAAAAGGCAGCCAACTTAACCAGCCAGCTTCTCGCATTTAGCCGGAAGCAGGTTTTACAGCCTAAAATTGTCGTTCTTAACGAAATTATAGAAAAAATGATGAAAATGGTGGAGCGCTTAATCGGTGAAACCATTTCGGTGGAAGCCGAACTCGATCCGGATTTAGGACGCATTAAAGTGGATCCCGTAAAAATTGAACAGATTATTATGAACCTTTCGGTCAATGCGCGGGATGCAATGCCCAAGGGTGGAAAATTAATCTTTAAAACACAAAACTTTACTATCGATAAGCCTTTTGCCGATCAACACAGCGGCGCAAAAACAGGCAAGTATGTACAGCTCTCAGTAAGTGATACCGGGATGGGTATGTCCGAAAAAACCATTGCAAATATCTTTGATCCCTTTTTTACGACTAAAGACAAAGCAACCAATACAGGGTTGGGGCTTTCTACTATCTACGGAATTGTAAAACAGAGCAACGGATATATTACGGTAGAAAGCAGCACCGAACAGGGAGCCCGTTTTAATATTTATCTGCCCCGGGTTGAAGAAACCATCAACCTCGAAGATGAGGGAATGATATTTAAAACCGGCGCGGAAATCGAAGGCCACGAAACCATCCTGCTGGTGGAGGACGCGGAAAATGTGCGGGAAGTAATTTGTGAAAGTCTGGAAGGCTGCGGCTACAAAATTATCGAAGCGGAAGACGGCGAAGATGCTTTGCGTAAAGTAACGCTTTCCAAAGAGAAGATAGATCTTGTACTGACCGATGTAGTGATGCCAAAGATGGACGGTCAGGTATTTATTTTGCGTTTAAAACCGATCTTGCCGGATGTAAAAGTGATTTTTATGTCGGGTTACACACAGGACGCCCTGATGAAGAAGGGTGAAATCGAACAGGGAATTGATTTTATTCAGAAACCGTTTAATCTTATTGATCTGGCCCGCAGAATCCGAATGGTTTTGGATAAAAAGGGAACATAGTATTTTGGAGAATAGATGAAAGAACTGCTCGTTCGGATTGCGGTGGCTGTCGTAGGCATCCCTCTTATTGTGTTTATTGTGCTTAAAGGCGGGCTCTACTTCTTAGGTTTCATAATCCTTGTTTCGGCCATCGGGCAGTGGGAAATGTACGATTTGCTTAAGCAAAAACAGGCCTTGGCCCGGCGTTTACCCGGTTTGCTTCTGGGTTTTTTTATCCTCCACTCCGTTTATTTCGGATTGACAAACTGGAGCCTTGTTGCCGTCGCTGCACTTTTGCTTCTCCTGTTTGGCCAGGAAATGTTTATCAATGAAGGCTCTCCCGGTCTGAATGTTGCCGCCACGTTAACCGGAGTTGTGTATCCGGTTTTGTTCTTTTCGGCCTTACTTTTTTTACGGCAGTCTGCCGGCGATATCTTGCCGGAACAGGGGGACAATGCCTCCGGGTATTTCGTGTTGACAATTATGGTCTCTGTTTGGGGCTGTGACACGTTTGCCTATTTTTTTGGAAAGCAATTTGGCAAACACCGTCTTTTTGAGCGGGTTTCGCCGAAGAAAAGCATCGAAGGCGCCGTTGCCGGAATTTCCGGTTCCATCCTTGTTTTCTTCTTAGCAGGATGGACAGGGCTCGTTGCCATTCCACTCTCGTTGACTGTGGCCTCCGGACTGATTGTGGGTATTTTCGGACAGATGGGAGACTTGGTTGAATCCTGGTTTAAACGGGATGCAGGCGTAAAAGACTCCTCCCATATACTGCCCGGACATGGCGGCGTTTTGGATCGCTTTGACAGCCTGCTTTTTATTTCACCTGTTTTTTTGATCTTATACCTGCTCTGGATATAAAAATTATTGATGAGGCTTGTCTGCCTGCGTCTGTTCAATCCGCCTCCATACTATTTTTCCTTCTCAAGAAAGACTCATTTGGTACGACAGTTCCATAAAAGGATTTGGAGAAAAATGCAATGAAACGCGTGCTTATCGTCGATGATGAAGAAGACCTGACCTGGTCTATCGAGCAACATTTAAAAAAAGACAGCCGTCATTATGAGCTGCACTCGGTAAACAGCGGCCAGGCAGCGCTTGATTTGCTTAGTCAGGTGCCCATCGATCTGGTTGTTTCGGATATTCGGATGCCCGAAATTTCCGGACTCGATTTATTGATCGATATTCGCGAAAAATATCCCTCCACAAAAGTGATAATTATGACGGCTTACGGCTCCTCTGAAATCCAGAATGAAGCCAGCGAGCGCGGTTGTTTTCAATATATCGAAAAGCCCTTCGAAATTTCGGAATTACGTCGTTTAATTATGGCCGGAGTAGAAGACCAAAAAGGATTTGACGGGCGGGTTTCCGATTTTCAGCTGAGTGATTTGATTCAGATGAACTGCCTGGGAAGACTGACCAACGCTCTTTATATTGAAAAGGGTATGCAGCGGGGTATGATTTATATTGAAGACGGTACCATTACGCACAGTGAGGTGGGAAATATACAGGGCGAAGAAGCCTTTTATGAAATTATGTCCTGGGAAGGCGGAAGCTTTAAAGTCCATCGTGGGGAAAAATCTAAAAAAGAGACTATTTTAAAAGGTTGGCAGGGACTTTTAATCGAAAGCCTGCGTCTAAAGGATGAGCGGCGTGGCGAACCAAAAGATCGGGTGGATGCTCTGCGTAAGCGGGAAGAAGAATTAACCGAAGTGCTTCGTCAGTATAATAAAAATAAAGGAATCCTGCTGGCGGAAGTGGTAGACAGCGCCTCCATCTCCCTGGCACGGATTAAAAACAACGATGTAGACGACTATAAAATCCTGCCGTTAGTAAATGCGCTGGCAGAGCTGGAAGCAGAAAGCTTTCGAAGAATGAATCTGAATAATTTACAGAGCGCTGTAATGGAGTTCGAAAAGGCTCTGCTCTCTTTTAGCAAATTGCCCGGAAGAGAAGAAATATTTGCGGTTGTAGCTACGGAAGATATGAATCTGGGCATGATCCGTATGGAAAATAAAAAAATAATAAAGAAACTGGCAAAGATTCTGGATAAATACAGTCTGCAATTAAATTAGCGGCGGATAAACTTAAGACTCCAAAAAACGAAGTTAAACTCCAAAATACAAATAACAAAAATCAAATAAATATCAAAAGAACAAAAGCTTAAACCTCAAAAAACACCTTGTAGCTACATGTTCAATTTTTAGAAGTTGGAATTTGTATTTGAATGGACACAGTCGGTTCAAATACAAAAAAAAGGATGCGGTTAAGCATCCCCTTTCAATACACTTACAAGTCTTGTCGGTTAAGCGAAGCAAAATCCAAGTTAAATAATCCGTTATTTAACCCGATAAAGGCGTCCCTATCCTATGGGACAAATCGGGATAAAATAATCCGTTATTTTATCAACATCATTTTATGAATCTGCACAAAGGAACCGGCGGTTAATTTGTAGTAGTAGATCCCGCTACTTAATCCGGAGGCGTCCAATACAACCGAATAACTTCCGGCCTTTTGTCGGCCGCTTACCAGGGTCAGTACCTTTTGGCCCAAGGTATTATAAACCGTCAAATCAACAGGGCTGGCAGCCGGTAGCCGGTAGCTGATAGCCGTTGTGGGATTAAACGGATTTGGATAATTTCCTAATAGCGCAAAATCATTGATATTTTGTTTCGGCGTTTTATCCACGTCAGAAATAGCGTCGGTCGATACTTCCGCTTCCCAGCCGGCGGCATTGTAAACGATATTCGATTCAAAATAAAAAGTTAAAGCGCCGCTGGTATTGGTGGCTTTAATTTCCGGAGGCAGGGTGCTGCCGGTAAACGGACTGCCGGAAACCTGAGGTGCATTTTTATCTTCGCCGTCGTAAACGGAAAGCGCGTCATAATCGCTAAGGTTAAACGAACGGAATACCGCTTTCACAACACTGCGGTTTTCAGGATAAAAAGTCATTGTCAGTTTTTCTTTGGCGCTGTAATCGCCGTCGCTGCCACCTGTATCGCAAAAGAGCACATCCGTAATATATTCGGTTCCGTCGGCCATCAGAATAACAGGTAAATTACCAATTGTAATATGAAAGGTATCGGTTTGTGTATAAACACCGGAAACAGCTGTATAATAAACGTCCACGGTAGTGCCTGCCGGTACGTCCGCGGAAGCGCTAACACTAAACACGGCCGTCACCGTATCGCCCGCATTGAGTGTACCGAGGGAAGCGCTTCCGTTATTGACGGTTAGATAACCGCTGCCGGATGTCAGCGTACTTTGCACATCGGCGGCCATTGCGTGCCCAATGTTTGTGGTAGGAATCTGTATATCTGCCGTTTCGCCCACATCAAGATCCGTATCATTATTACCTGCTGCCGAATCATCAATGGTTAAATCCAGATTATCCAGAACGGGCGCATTAAGCAGGATTGAAATGTTGGAAGTCCAGGAACCTCCGGCGTCATCGGTAAAATAGACCTGGCACGGAGAAGAATGCTGATCCGGAACAAAATCGGCTACGGTTAAAGCAAAGGCGTCATCGCCGGCAACGGAGGCGTCAGCCGCCATTGCGCCGTAAGCATGTGTACTGTCGTCAATGGAAATATAGGCGTCGCTGCTGCGCAGTTTTGCAAGAACACCACTCGCCGCTTCGTTGCCCGTATTAGCGGCCGTTACATCCAGCCAAACCGTTTCGGCGTCTTCGGCCAGTCCGTTCCCGTTTCCGCTTACGCTATCGTCAATTGTATTCGATTCCACCACAATCCAGGGACCATCGGCAGCGCTTACGGTAATATCTTTATAAATAGTTTCGGTATTAAAAGCGGTAACCACCAGTTTGGCTGTTCCGGCGGCCAGACTCTGTTCGATGGTGACGCTTCCGTTCTCGTCGGTGATGCCGCTAAAATAAGCGCCATCCTGAGAAAGGGTGACCATGGCGCCCTGCACGGCGATGCCGTTTGATGTGACGGTAGTAGTAAAGGGTTCGCCGGTACGGACACTTTCGTTGGACAGAGTTAGCTCTGCCGGTGCTTGTGTGCGTATTTGCATGGCCGGGTCGCCGAATGTGGTCCATGTTTGTATGGTTTCGATATCATCGCTATTATCCGATTCGCTCAGCATCAGGTTTAATCCGTTAACGACAACGGAACCGGAAAAAGTACGTTGCTCGTTGGTATTGATTCCGGATTGGCCGCCGTGCGCGTCGTAATCGTATCCGCCAATTAAAACATCATTGAAGTAATCCTGTCCGCGCATAGGCGGATCCCAGGGCTGACTGATGGTGGAGCCAAGAAACATCACCGCGCCACCACCGTCTTTTTTTAGCCAGGCTTCTGCGAAGCAATCGCTGCTTAAGTTAAATTCGCCATTGTTGCAGGCAACCGAAAAGATGATGGGTAACATTTCGCCGTTTGTCAGGTTGTTAACATCATTGTTGCTGAATCCTGTGGTACCCCAGCTGGTACTGGAACCATGCCCCGTATAATTGATGATTCCCGTACCACTGTTCACCGCGTTCGAAACATCGGCGCTGGTAGCGGAAGGATCATAAATCGCATTATAACTGTTGTATGTAAACGGGTCGAGTTTATCATTCCAAATAACATCTTCGTGCTCATAGTCCTTTTCGTTATCGTCCCCGGGCCCCTGATCGGAGGCGATACCGGTAGCCGTTGTCAGCCAGTTGTTTGCGGCAGCGGGATTTTTTTCATAATTAATGATTTTATTGACCTGCAGGGTTACGTCAGCGGCCGAATTGGCGGAAAGACGTCCGATGGCGATGTCCGGGAAATTATCCGTACCGGAAACACAGCCCATATCAGGGTCCATCGGCAGGTTAGAAGAAGTGCCCAGTTCGCTCTTTATATCGTCCCAGTCACCCACCAACTGTACATACAACAGGTTCGGATTAGCGTCGTATTCCTGCTGAATTAAATCTTTAACCAGTGTTCCGTAGGCCACAACCTGTTTACTTACTTTAAATCCTTTTTCACGCTTCCAGTCGATATAGGGCTGAATGGCGTCTTCGTCACGGCTTGTGGTAATAACCAAAATATCGCCGTGTAAAGCAATCGGTAAGGCGCTTTCGGCATCGGAATTTATAAAAATGGAGTTATACATGCCCTGGGTTTCCAGTAAGCGCTGTCCCGGTTCGCGGGTCAGAGGATTCACCGCAGGGGCATCCGTTTCTTTAAGACGAACGGTTATATTGGTGTAAATACGTAATTTATGCTGCAGAGCGTTATATTGAAACGGTGAAAATTCAATCCGGCTTCCGCGTACATTGCGGATAATAAACGGTTTGCCGCTTTTAGCCGGATTTTCCGGGTACCAACTGTCGGTTAGTGAGGCCGGATCAATTTCATAAGGAATGTCAGCGGGATTTTGATTACGGTAAATAACACCTCTTGAAGGCAAAAGCGGATATTTTAGATCAATCTCTTCAGAGCTATTTTGCATAATCTCAAAGGCCATATCCCTTTGAGCCGGAAGCTGTAATGCCGCACTTACGACAGGCAGCTGCGCAAAGCCTTTTCGCGTGGTAAAAACAGAAGAATTAAAGCGGATAACGGAATAGACCGTACCGTCCACCGTTTTCTGGTCGATTTGATATAACACGACATCCAGGTTTAATTCCAATACATCGTTTTGCGGTTGATTAAAAGTGATAGTGTAATCCTGAGACCCGGCATATACAAAAGTACCGAGCGATGCGAGTAAAATGAGGAGGCGCTTCATAACAGTTCCTTCTATTATATGTATACTGCATAATTTACTGAATGGGATTATATAAATTGTAATTTAAATCAATTTATGGGAAGTTTGCAAATTGGAAATCATTCGGTTAATTTGTCATTAAAAATTAGGATTTGCGCAGCCCGATGAAAAAACTATTTCTGTTCGTTTTTGCAATGAGTATTCTATCCCGGCCATTCATATTAAAAGCAGATGATACGTTTCACTGGCAAATCGGAGAAAAATTAACCTACAAGGTAAAATGGGGCTTTATCCGCCTGGGAACGGTTCGGCTGGAATTAGTGGATACGTTACGCCTCGATTCGGTTCTGGTTCGTCATGCCCGTTTTCATATCGAGTCTAACCCGGTTTTGTTTTTTGTAAATATGCACAGCGTTTTCGATTGTTATCTGGATTCGTCCGCCCGTCCGGTAAAATATATCGCCGCCGAAAATATAAACGGGAAGTTAAAAAAAACGGTTTATAATTTTTTCTATTCAGACTCGGTTTTTACAATTGATTTTTATTTGGGGAAAGATACCTCGGCCTATAAGCGAAGAACGCTGCCGCTTAAAGAGACGGTATTTGATGGAATATCTCTTATCTCATTTGCCCGTATGCATATTGCAAGGCCACAGGAAAAAATAATTACGGCCTTTTTGGATGATGACCTGGGAAAAGTGCGCATTAAATTTTTAGGAGATGGGGAGCCCATTAGAATAAAATCCGTAAAAGGGGAAATTCCTACCTATACCACAAACGGTACGATTTTAATGAAAGGAATTGCCGGCGTTACGGGGCCGTTTAAAGGCTGGTTTGCCCGCGACGGGCAACGTCCGCCATTGCGCGCTTTGTTAAAAGTGTTTATCGGAAATGTGGAAGTGGAGCTTGAAGAATGGGAGGGATGGAGCCCTCCCATTCTATAAAACCCTTGGTTTGGCATTAGCCGGCTTGCTTTGCCTCGTCGTTTGACTGTGTTTTTTTTGATTTGCGCTTTGCCGGAATCCTTGATTTAGGTAGAATAACTTCATGGGGCCCAATCATCGCACCGGCGCCAATTTGCGTATCACCCATAATAGTTGCCTTAATGCCTATATTGACACCGTTTTCTATTTTAACCTTCGAAAGAACCAAATACCCTTTTTGACCGTAATGGGCAAAAATATGTGTGGAACCGCCAACCGTAACATAATCACCGATTTCAATCAGTGCAGGGTCGGAAATATTGGTGGTGTTTATCTGTGTGCCTTTCCCGATTTTCATACCCATCATTTTATAGAAAAGTGTATTGAGTGGCGTTGGTGTGACAAATTCCAGAAACGTGTAGCGCACAATATAGGTTAAGGCGTTATGGACGTACCAGGGGACAGACTGTATTGAAAAATAACTGCCGCGAAAAGGTTTTGGCTTGAAGGGTAATATCCAGTTAAAAAATGGAATGACAAAGAGAATGGCAATTCCATATAAGAGATAAGCGCCAAAAAAGCCCACGCCAAGAGAGAGAAAATGAAAAAACTGGGGCCAGTCTTTTGTTGTTTCCAGGATAAACGAAAATAAATAGATTCCGGGAGTGGCGGCAATTCCCATTGCCAGGATGCTGATTAAATAAACCGGAGCAAGGGCAATAATAAATGTGCCAACGCGAAAACGGCGTAACAACATTTCGAAAAAACCGGCGGCTCCTTTTTTGGAGGAGGATTTGCTGTATACATTTTCTATGGTGCTTTTTGAGCTATTATTCATATGTTTTCCTTGTATTTACAAATAGATTTAAGACAACCGTTTAAACCTAAAGGTTCTATTCATTTCATTATTTGCTGAAACGCACAATCGGAACATAAAATTCTATTTTTTTAAACGTCTGGCCTATTCTATTTATATTTTCTGTCGATATTCATTTTATACATTCGTACATTTCCGATATATAATTAGTTCGATTTTAGGAACGGAGCATAAAATGGACGCTTTGAGTAGTTACTCTGATTTAACAAAAGAGAAACAAAATCAAATATTAAAACTGGTCACCAAGAGTTTCTACAGAGAACTGACCAGTTATGGTGTTGAAACATCCGATATTGTTAAAGTTTCGGTGAATCTGTTGGATTATGTTACCAGCAATAAAGAAGCCGAAGAAAATGCAAACGGCTATTACAATAAATTGTTTTCAGTTCCTGCCGTTCATAACCACTGGGGAACAAAAAAAACACTGTCCATTCACAATGTTGCTATTCAACCTCTTTTACCGGTTCATATTCCGCAAATAAGCGCCTGGCTAAAAGAGGGAGAAATCAGTCAGACCTTTATTCGTTTTTTTCCGCAGGATAAAACGCCGTTGGAATCATATCTGTTGGCTACAAAGGATAGAAAATATTTTGCTGTGTATGCAGAGGACGAAGTGTTTGTCGGAATTGTGGGTGCCGAGAATATCGATGAAACATTCCGTAAACTGGAAATGAAGAAATTTATCGGCGCCCGGGAATTTCAGGGGAAAGGCCTCGGTAAGGCAGCGACATTTTTATTTTTGTATTATGCTTTTAAAATTTTAAATTTTAATAAAGTATATATTAATTCACTGGATACAAATATTAAAAATATTAATCTGAACAGTAAATTTGGTTTTGAGTTGGAAGGTATTTTATACGAAGAAGCCCATGTGGGCGGGATGTATAAAGATGTGTTGCGAATGGGACTTTTGTATAACCACTGGGAATCCATATTTGGAAAGACCGATTTGGAATGAAGGAACCTCAGGTTGCTGTTGGCGCTGTTGTTTTTAAGGAAAACCGGGTGCTTCTTGTACAGCGAAAAAATGAACCGGCTGCGGGACAATGGGCTGTTCCGGGCGGACGTGTTAACCGGGGGGAAACGTTAAAGGCCGCTGCCGAACGTGAACTGTTTGAAGAAACCGGAATACGTATTGAAGCGGGAAAACCGGTTTATGTCTTTGAATATATCCGTACTTTTCACTATGTAATTATCGATTTGGACGCTGTTTATATTTCCGGAGAAGCGGTTGCCGCGGATGATGCGCTGGATGTCCGCTGGGTGAGTGCTGCCGAATTAACAACCCTGGATGTGACCTCATCCACCCTGCAATTATTACGAGAAAAATACGATTTTACTTCCGATCCTGATATAAAATAAGATCTTAAATTTTAAAGTATGAATAATAAAAACAAAATAAATGAGTTCACTATAAAAACCACGAATTCCACGAAACTATTCAATGTGATTTCAATAAAAACAATCAGTGCCTTTCTGTGGAACTCAGTGGCTATGCCTTTTTAGACGGGACTCATAAATATCAAAAAAACAATAAAATTAAACTAAAGCAAGAAGCGCTTTTTAGAGGCATGTTTAAAGTTTAGAATTTGGTGTTTCCTAAATTTTACTTTAGAGTTTGGATAAGATGTAACCTTTCGACTTTTTTATCGTAGTTACGAACATTTAGTTGCTTCCTGAGCCCGACAAAACGTATTAATCATCCTGTGATACGTATACAGAATCGCCATATTGTTTTGGAAGGAGAGCAAGCAAAAATCATTTGATACCGGTTTTAATCTGTAGAACGCTCAAAACGGGTAAGCGACTTATAAACCGTAATTAAAGGAAAGATCCAATCGTTATTTTTCTTTTACATAAGTTTAGAAACATGTATATTTAATAGATTTTTTATTAAACCAATCAGGAGGTATAAATGAGGAAATTAATCCTTATTACAAGTTTAACCGTATTCGTTCTGACTACAATCTTTTCTTGCACACCCAAGGCACAAAAACCAGCGCCGCTGATTCCAATGAAAGATTTTTTTCGGAATCCGGTCAAATCTTCATTCCAATTGTCACCCAATGGAGAATATCTGGCTTTTAAGCAGCCCTGGGAAAACCGAATGAATGTATTTGTCCAGAAAATCGGCGAAGATAAAGCGGTTCGGGTTACCGAAGCAAAAGCGCGGGATATTGCCGGTTATTTTTGGGCGAACAATAATCGAATTGCTTTTATTCAGGATAAGGGAGGAAATGAAAACTTTCACCTGTTTGCCGTAAATATTGACGGTAGCAATTTAAAAGAACTAACACCGTTTGATGGCGTCCGGGTACAAATTATTGATGATTTGGAAAATAATCCCGATGAAATGATCATCGGGATGAATAAACGCGACCCGCGTATTTTTGACGCTTATCGTATTAATATAAATACCGGTGAAATGAAAATGACAGCAAAAAATCCGGGTAATATCGGCGGCTGGATGACCGATTGGGATGGTAAAATCCGTATTGCTATCACAACCGACGGAGTAAATACAAGCGTTCTGTACCGTAAAAATGAATCGGATGATTTTAAACCTGTTATTACTACGAATTTTAAAGAAACTCTATCGCCTTTATATTTTACATTTGATAACGGTGATGTGGTTTATGCCTCTTCAAACCTAAAGCGGGATAAGCAGGCCATTGTAAAGTACGATCTGTCCAATGCCAAAGAACTCGAAATTATTTACCAGCATCCCGAAGTGGATGTGAGCAATCTGCTTATTTCAAAAAAACGAAAAGTGATTACAGGCGTTGCTTTCACAACCGATAAACGTCATTACCACTTTTTTGATGAAAAACGGAAAAACCTGCAAAAGACACTGCAGAATAAATTACCCGGTTACGAAGTTGCTCTGACCAGCATGAATAAAAATGAAGATAAAGTTTTAGTGCGTACTTACAGCGATCGCTCCTTAGGCGCTTATTATTTTTATGATCTCAATACGAAGGATTTTAAAAAGCTGGTTGATGTAAGCCCCTGGATCAATGAAAATGATATGGCGGTAATGAAACCGATAAAATATCAGTCACGTGACGGTTTGACCATACACGGTTATCTGACACTTCCCAAAGGGGTGGAAGCAAAGAATCTGCCGGTGGTTGTAAATCCGCATGGCGGCCCCTGGGCACGGGACCGCTGGGGCTTTAATCCGGAAGTGCAGTTTTTGGCAAACCGCGGCTACGCTGTATTACAGATGAATTTTCGCGGCTCCACCGGGTATGGCCGCCATTTCTGGGAAATCAGTTTTAAGGAATGGGGTAAAACCATGCAGGATGATATTACGGACGGCGTGAAATGGCTGATCGAACAGGGCATTGCCGATCCTAAACGCGTTGGTATTTACGGCGGTTCCTATGGCGGTTATGCGACTCTGGCAGGAATTACGTTTACGCCCGATTTATATGCCTGTGCCGTGGACTACGTGGGTGTTTCTAACTTATTTACGTTTATGAATACCATTCCGCCCTACTGGAAACCGTACCTGGATATGTTCCACGAAATGGTGGGCGATCCGGTAAAAGATAAAGAATTGATGGAAGCTGCTTCTCCGGTTATGCATGCCGATAAAATTAAGGTGCCGTTATTTATTGCCCAGGGTAAAAACGATCCGCGGGTTAATATTGATGAGTCCGATCAAATGGTCGAAGCGTTGAAAAAACGCGGAATAGAAGTGGAATATATGGTGAAAGACAACGAAGGCCACGGCTTTCATAACGAAGAAAACCGTTTTGACTTTTATAATGCCATGGAAAAATTCTGGGCCAAACATCTTGGCGGCCGTCTGATGCAGGAGGAGACAAAATAGCGGCAATATTTACTGTTATTGCCTGAAGCGTAAATCAGATAAAGAAAAGGCTGTCCAAATATTGAACAGCCTTTTTTTATGGTTCAACCCGGAGGCCACATCAGGCGGCGTCCGCTTAGCAAATGCATATGCAGATGAAAAATACTCTGCCCGGCGTCACGTCCTTCGTTTACAACCAACCGATATCCCTGTTCGTGCAGGTTAAGACGTTTGGCTACGTTTTTAGCGACTACAAACATTTTACATAAGAGATCCGAATCGCTATCGTCAACATCGGATAGTTTTTCGATATGCTTTTTGGGAAGAATCAGCAGATGTGTTGGCGCCTGACGGTTTATATCCCAAATGACTGCAAGGTCATCATCTTCGTATTCAATTTTACCAGGCAATTGTTTCTCCAATACCTGGCAGAATACGCAGTCTTCGTGTCCCAAAGCTATCCTCCTTTACTGATGAATATATTGTTTTATTAAAGAAATCCCACTAATCGCAGCCGTTTCTGCCCGCAGTCGGTTCTTTCCAAGCGCAACAGGAACAAATTCGGAATCGGTTAAAAGGTCTGTTTCTTCTTCGCTAAAACCGCCTTCCGGTCCCACAATATACAAAAAAGAGGGGGAACTGTCTCTATTAAATTCAAATATTTTTCGAAATAATGGGGAATATGTGGCGTCAATTGCGGCAATTTTAACAGAATAGGCTGATATTTGGCCAATAAACTTTTCCAGCGATGAAAAGGCTCTGATTTTCGGCAGGAAAAACTGCTGACTTTGCTTGAGCGCCTGACGTGTGATCCTTTCATAACGGCGAATATTATCACTGAAATAGTTGGCGTATCGTGTGCGAATTAGGAAAAAATCACTAACGCCTAATTAGGTGGCCTTTTCAAAAACAAACTCCAGCCGTGCAGGACGAATATAACCGATGGCTAAAGCGGTTGCCGGCAATGGCCGTTCTTTCTTTTCGCTAGAGAGAATTTTCAGTTTAATCCGGGGCTTATCCTGAATCATCTGTGCATGGTACAGCATGCCGCATCCGTCGGTAACAAATACTTCATCGCCGGAGGTTTTGCGCAGGGCATGCAATACATGCTTCCGTTCAAAATCATCTAATATAATTTCAGTATCGGTGATTTGCCCGGGGTCGGCAAAGAATAATTCCATGGGGCGAAATATCTGAAATTCAAAAATAAAAAGCAAACCCTAACCGAGAAATAGTTGCAATTTAAAATGTGAGGGTTAAAATTTGGTTTTACAAAAGACAAAAGACAAAAGACAAAAGACAAAAGACAAAAGACAAAAGACAAAAAAGATGAATGTTGAGAAATTCCCTGTAATTACGGATACCTATTATTTTAAGTGTACGCGATGTGGAAATTGCTGCACCGGCGATCAGAAGGTACATCTTAATTTATATGATTTATATAAGATGGCTGCTTATCATAAATTTAATAACAGCGCATTATTGTTTCGCAGCGGGCTGGTTAACCTTATTCGTACAAAAAACAATGTATATTTACCAAGAATTCGTTTTAAAGTAAACCCTTTCCGGTTTTGTCCCTATTTAATTAACGGAGAAAATACCGGGTTGTGCAAACTGCACCCCCAAATGAAACCACTAATCTGTTCCCTAGCACCTGCCGGCCGGGTGATTGATTTTGAGGATAATTCGGAAACATGGCTTTTTGTAAAGCCGGCGCCCGATTGTCCTGGCGCGGCAGTGCATCATAAAAATACTCTTAACGAGCTTAAAGAAGAGTTTAATGCGGAGCTCGAGTATCAAAAACGTTTTTTTCGTCTTCTGAATACAATCCGGTTTTTAAAATGGGAAAGGAAAGATTTTTTAGACCGCCTGTATTCATTCTCTTCGCTCCGGCCGTTTGACGAAATGTTATTCGAGTTGGAGCGGAACCTGCTCTGACAGCCTTTTAATTCTACCAGCGGAAGAATTTATCTGTTTAGATGTAATAGTTGAAACTTTCTCTGAGACGTCTCGTAAACTACAGGTAAATCAGAAAGGAGACGGAGATGATTCAACACATATTTCAACCGATTGTTATTCTTTTAACCGCTATTCCATTTGTGTATATGGCTTATGATGTAAGCCGGGAATTGTCTGTTATTACTGTTAAAGTTATCAGGGAAAAAGTAAAGCCGGAAATTACAAATCGGATAAATATGATTATTCATTAACCAACCTCTCTATACATACCTCTAAATCCCCGGCGTCCCGTTTTGCGGGACGCCTTTTTTTGGTCCGCTACTGCTTGACATAATTCCTATTTACTTCTAAGTTGATTTTATGTGGACAATCGTAAGCGCCTTAAAATCAGAACTTAGCCCGTTGTTTTCATATTTCCCTGTTTTGGAAAAATTAAGTATTGGCGGCGGTGCTTATTACCGTTCTGAATTTATTCAAATGGTACGAGCCGGGGTGGGACGTGATAATGTGCGGCAGGTTTTGGATGTTTTCCTGAACAGAAACCATCCGGACCTGGTGTTGAATATTGGTCTGGCCGGATCGCTGAAACCGGAGAATGAACCCGGGCAGATATTCTATATCAGAGAAGTGTTGCACGAAACGGCAAAGATAGCTTTTAATCTTCCTAAACTTGTTTCCGGCCTAGATTTACCTGCCGCCCGTTTACTGACGGTGGACAAAGCGGTAACCGAATCGGGACGGCGAGACCGGTTGCATAAAAAACGCCATGTGGAACTGGTTGATATGGAAGCATATTTTTTGGCACAAAAATGTGCTGAAAAGGGAATTCCCTTTTGCAGTATCAAAATTATTTCGGACATGGCAAATCAGGAAACGCAAAAAGTATTTATGGGAAACTATCAAGAAAAAAGTCAGATGCTTTGTGCTGTGCTCCGGCCGTTCCTCCCGAAAGGTACGGACAAAAAATACAAATGACGGCGGAGACTAAAATAACAATATCGGTGATTATTCCGGTATTCAACCGGGCCGCTCTAATTTCCCGCGCCCTTAATTCGGTTCTTGCGCAAAATCGTCCGCCGGATGAAATTATTGTGGTGGATGATGGTTCGACAGATCAAACGTTATCCGTTTTGAACCGTTATCGTTCGCAGATACACATACTACAACAACAAAACAAAGGAGTCTCAGCCGCCCGGAATGCGGGCCTTCGCGCCGCTTCGGGGGAATGGATTGCCTTGTTGGACAGCGATGATGCATGGCTTCCGCAAAAACTGGAACAGGCCGAAACATTTATTCGATTACATCCATCCAGCGAAATCTTTCAGACTGAAGAAATATGGATACGAAATGGACGGCGCGTAAATCCTAAAAATAAACATAAAAAAAAGGGTGGTTTCATTTATAAAGAAAGTTTACCGTTATGCATTGTTTCGCCTTCGGCGGTTATGATTAAACGGCGTTTGTTTGATGAAATTGGCTGTTTTGATGAAACCTTTCCTGTTTGTGAAGATTATGACCTTTGGCTGCGTGTTGCGCGGAAATATGAAATAGGTCTTGATCCGCGTCCGGGCATTATAAAATACGGCGGCCATGCGGATCAGTTATCCGGTAAATATTGGGGAATGGACCGTTTCCGAATCAGTGCAATGGAAAAACAATTATCCGATCCGCGCCTTCCGTTCGAAATGCGTGTATGGACTTTACAGGAAGTCTTATTAAAATTAAAAGTTTTAATTTCCGGGTATGAAAAGCATGGGCGGGATAGCGGAATCTTGCAAAAAAAGCGGAAACAATATGCGCGGAAATTGGCTGAACTTAACGGGCGTGTTTCCTGAATAAATGCTGTAAGAAAGGCCATATACCGATTAAATATCCGATACTGAAAAGCGGCCATGGAAAATAAACGGGCAAACCGCCGCACACTATGTTTCTTGTTTGCCAGAAAAAGCTTATTAAAATAATTGCCCCCCCCGATCAGAACCGGAAACCATTCATATCGGCTGAAAATAGTTTCGGAAAATTGCTGCGGATAAACGAGCAGGATAATAACAGACACAACGATGAGGCCGAGACTGATAAGAGCAGGCGCAAGCCAGGGGGCTATCCAGGGCAAGGGAATTAAAAACAGAATATCCCAATCCAGCCAGGAAACAGGCCAGTTTATAAAAATTTTGAGCCAGAAATAATAAAACAAATCCCAGAGTCCAAAAATAAAGCAAAAAAGGGTAAAACGTTGCCTGAATGATTTACCACCAAGATAGGCGACACTCCCGATCATTATCAATGTGGCGACTTCCCGGCCGATCTCAACGGCTGCAATATGCCGTGGAATTGTAACCATGGGGAATTGAAAACCTGCGGGATAAAATATAAGCCTCAGGTAAACCACAATGGCCGCTTCCAGGTAAGCCATTGAAAGCGCGAACAATAAAAACAGAACTATGTTTTTGTGTTTCATACTTGTAAGATTGCATATTTTCGTTTCAGAACCGGAAGGAATATACGCTCTTTTTAGCCTTTTGGCCACAGATATTTGATACATAGGCCATGCCATGTCCTTTCGATTTTTGTATGATCTTTCGCAACGGTTCTAAAAAATCAGACCTTGTATTTTATCCGTCTATTGGTAACAGATGAACGGTAATCTTTCCTTACCGTGGCTGTTGCCGTTTCTTTTTTAGCCGCAAATGCACACCGGTTGTCACTGATTAAATCTATTGTTTCGTTTGTTTTAGTTCATTGACGCATTTGCGGCTAATTTTTTTTGCAATGCTATAAGAAAAGGGGAAGCCCTGATAAATCGGGATGCAGGCAGGGGGTATGAAATTTATTCAATGCACTTGTATCCAGTTGTACTAAAATCGCTCTCAGTCTGCGTCGGCAAACGCATCCGCCTGACGGCCTGATCCACCTGCTAAGGAAAAGCGTTATAACTGCATTTACAAGAGTTCCCTAATCTATTTAGGACGAATACGATTAAATTTATAAAGATTCTTATGCATTTATAGATTCTGCCGACAATATATAGTAAGAAGCGAGATTGGAAAACTACTAAGGAATTATACTCTCATTTGTACTTCGTGCGCTTCTCCTGGTTTTTATGTATTTAAAATTTTAAAGTGAATAAATAACCGGAGGGGGAATGTTTTTTTATAACTGGAACATCATCACAAAGGTAATTGTCTCTTTCGCATTGGCCACCGCTTTTTTTATTGTGGTGGGGATTGCCGGAATATCTACAAATTCGGTTGCCGTTGTCTTTGGGATCATTGCGCTTGGGGTTGTCATTGCTATTTTAATCGCCACCTATTTATATAAAACCATCCATTCTGCAACACAAAAAACACTGCAGTTTACGCGGCAGATTGCCAGCGGAGATTTTTCCAAACGCGCTGATGTAACCATTAAAGATGAATTCGGTCAGATACAGATGGCCCTGAATGATATGGCGGATAAACTGGAAAATATGTTGATTTCAATTGCCGGGAATGCCCGACAATTAGCGGATACATCCATAGAAACACAGCGTTTGGCAGAAAATTTTTCCGTTCGTGCCAAAGAGATGAACAAACACACTGCCGGAGTGGCTTCGGCTTCGGAAGAGATGAGCGCAAACATGGACGCGGTTTCCGCTGCAACGGAAGAGGCTTCTGCCAATATTACGATTGTAGCTTCGAATACCGAAGAAATGACGGCTACCTTTTCCGAAATAACCGATAATTCCGAACAAGCCCGTACCATTACTAACGACGCTGTGCGTAGCGTGCAGGTAGCGTCGGACAAGGTGAATGAGTTAGGTGAAAATGCTCGTGCCATCAGTAATGTGGTGGATGTTATTATGGAAATTGCCGGGCAAACTAAACTTTTAGCTTTAAATGCAACCATCGAAGCGGCACGGGCAGGGGAGGCAGGAAAAGGGTTTGCCGTGGTGGCAAATGAGGTAAAAGAGCTGGCTAATCAAACGGAAGATGCAACGGAAAAAATAGAACAAAGCATAAAAGCCATTCAGGATTCTACTACACAAACAGTATCCGAAATTGGTTCGATTAATCAGGTTATTGGAAAAGTCGATCAAATGGTATCCTCCATTGCGTCGGCTGTAGAAGAACAAAATTTAACTACTAAAAACATAACGGCCAATATTTCGCAGGCTTCACTGGGAATGAAAGAGACTGCCCGGAATATTGCCCAAACCAGTAACGCCTCCAAAATGATTGCCGGAGATATTCAACAGGTAAATAACGGGAACCATCAGATTTTTAGTGAAAGTAACCAACTTACCGAAAAAGCAACCATTCTGGATACCATTAGTCAGGAACTTAAGAAACTTGTACAGAGCTTTACTTTTTCAGAACAATCCCGCAGCAACAATCAGACATGAGTTTCGAAGAGACTTAAAAACAAATATGTGGTCATTCACAGTCAAAAAGTAACCAGTCATATTCGTAATACTTCATATCTCTAATTAATCAATCGTTTCTGTCGATATAAAAAACAAACAGCATATTTTTTAATGGACAAATCTATATGGGTATGCGTATGAAAAAAGCAATAAATGTTTTACATCTCGAAGACGAAGAATCTATTGTAAAAGTTGTACAAAGTATTTTACAAAAAGACGGGCGCGCGGTAAATAGTATTCAGGTACAAACGGAAGCCGAATATTCGGAAGCTCTTAAGAATAAGGATATCGACCTGGTCATAGCAGATTATTCCTTGCCGGAATACAACGGGTTAAACGCGCTGCGTTTATTACGTAAAGATGATTCCGAAACGCCATTTATTTTATTTTCCGGCTCCATCGGTGAAGAAAAAGCAATTGCCAGCCTGCGGGAAGGCGCTACGGATTATGTCCTGAAAGAGAACATAAATGCCCTGGGACCGGTTGTTATAAGAATTTTAAAAGAAAGAGATGTGCGAAAAAAACAACTTAAGGCACAACGCGCACTTGAACAAAATAAGCAGACACTTAATACAATCCTTGATAAATTGCCTATCGGGGTTGTTTTAATTGATCAGGAAACCCATAAAATCGTAAACATAAATCCCAAGGCTTGTGATCTGTTTGCAGATAGTTCTCAAAACATTATTGGTCGCAGATGTCATAAGTTTTCGTGGGCAAGCTCCGAAGGCAATTGTCCTATTTCGGATAAAGGGCAGGAAACAGACAATTCTCAAAAAACAATCGTAAATGTGCCAAAGAAAGGAATCTCCGTTTTAAAAAGCGTTGTTCGGGTTATGGTAAACGATCGGCCGCATCTCCTTGAGAGTTTTGTGGATATTTCCAAACAAAAAGAAATGGAATCCGAAGCAACAGCATTTGGAAGGATTATTGATGAATCCCTTAATGAGATTTATATTTTTGATACGGAAACCTTGTCTGCTCTCAGGCTCAATCGAGGTGCAAAAGAGAATCTGCAACTAACCGACGAAGACTGTGAACAATTAACAATATTTGATGTGGTTGCCGATTTTACAAGGGAGAAATTTGAGCTGCTTATCGAACCATTGCGTGCGGGCAAAGTGAAAAAGATAAATATAAAGACAATTCATAAGCGTATAGACGGCAGCCATTATCCGGTGGAATCGTTATTACAACTTTCAACTTACAAGGGGAAGCCGGCGTTTGTAGCCATTGTCACAGATATTACGGAACGTAAAGAAGCCGAAAATATGCTACAACTGGTTTTAAATACAATCCCGGCACGTGTATTTTGGAAGGACAGTTCCCTAAAATATCTTGGATGCAATGAATCCTTCTCCCGTGATGCGGGTTTATCTTCTCCCTCTGAAATTGTCGGCAAAACAGATTTTGATCTGGTGTGGAAAGAACAGGCCGAAGTTTACCAAAATGACGACCGTGTGGTTATCGAAACTTTACAACCAAAGCTTGATTATGAAGAAATCCAGACAACGGTATCCGGAGAAAAAATTTGGTTAAAAACCAGCAAAGTACCCCTTATCGACGCTCAGAATAAAATTAAAGGCGTTCTGGGTACTTATGAGGATATCTCTTTGCGCAAGCGAGGCGAACAAATCCAAAAGGTGATGTTTGAAATTTCGGATGCAAATATAAAAACGAAAGATGAGATTGTTTTTTATTCCATTATTCAAAAGCAATTAAGCACCCTGCTGGACACATCCAATTTTATTATCGCATTATACAGCGGTCAAACCGACACGCTGTCAATAAAATATATGCAGGATAGTAAGGACAGTATTGACGATTTCGGCGCTATTCCGGCAAAGAATACGCTTAGCGCCTACGTGATCCGGAACCAAAAAGCCCTACTGCTTAACGATACCGAGATGACGACCTTTTTTCGTAAGCATAAGATTAACTGGGTAGGTACGCCAGCCAAATGCTGGCTTGGTGTGCCTCTGATTGTGGAAAATGTTACTATCGGCCTGCTGATTGTACAAAGCTATAAAGAATCGGATTTATATGATCAGGAAGATTTAAAATTAATGGAATTTGCCGCCGGGCAATTGGCGGAATCCATCAAACGGAAACAAATTGAAAGTAAAATGTCTCAACTTTCCCGCTCTTTAGAACAAAGTCCGGTTTCCACGGTAATTACCGATTTAAACGGAAATATCCAATATGTAAATCCAAAATTTTGTGAGGCAACCGGATATTCGGAAGAAGAAGCGATCGGACAAAACCCACGTATTTTAAAATCCGGTGAGATGCCGCCGGAGGGCTACAAAAAACTATGGGACACAATAAAAAACGGTAACGTTTGGCGGGGAAGATTTCATAATAAAAAGAAAAACGGCACTTTATTTTGGGAAGATGCAACCATTGGCCCTGTAAAAAACGACAAGGGAGAAACAACGCATTTCTTAGCTGTAAAAGAGGATATCAGTGAACGGGTAGAAACCGAAGAGAGCTTAAAAAGACTGAATCAGCAAAATGAATCGCTTGTGGCGGCTTTTCCGTCTATTCTAATGGTAATGAATGCAGAAGAGCAGGTTATTCGCTGGAACGAGAAAGCAACCGAAGTGTTTAGGCTTAATTGGGAGCAAGTGCAAAACCAGCAATTTCACGGGTTACCCATCGACTGGAACTGGGGTACAATTGTGGACGGTATTAGTATGTGTCGAAGCCAGAATAAAACATATCATCTGACCGATGTCGATTTCACTAGAAAAGACGGTGTGAATGGGTTTCTGAATGTGTCTATTTCTCCTTTTCGGGATGAAGAGTCCATCCTGGACGGTTATCTGATTCATGCGGAAGATGTTACCGAAAAAAAAATAGCAGAGGGACAGAAAGCCCATTTACAGAAAATGGAATCCATTGGACAGTTAGCCGCCGGAATCGCGCACGAAATAAATACGCCTACTCAATATATCGGTGACAATACTCATTTTTTAAAAGATTCGTTTGAAGATTTAAGCAAGCTATTGGATGTAGTCAAGGAAATACAAAAAACGGCAGACGATTCGGAACACCTGTCTAATCTTATAAAAAAAGCGGAATCCATAATGAAAGATATAGATTTGGATTTCCTGCTGGAAGAGATTCCTGTTTCAATTGAGCAATCCTTAGATGGTATCGGCAAAGTGAGTAAAATAGTAAAGGCAATGAAAGAGTTTTCACATCCGGGCAGCAAAGACAAAACACTGGTAGATCTAAATCGCGCTATCCAAAACACCATAACGGTTTCACGCAATGAGTGGAAATATGTGGCGGATATTAAAACCGAATTTGATGAATCTCTTGCAGAAGTGCCCTGTTTTCATGATGAATTTAACCAGGTGATTTTAAATATTATCATCAATGCCGCACATGCAATTGGTGATAATCCTAATGAAGGTAATACAAAAGGAACGATTACGATTCGCACCATTCAGCGGGGAAAAATAGCAGAAATTCGTATTGCGGATACGGGCACGGGCATTCCCGAATCGATTATAAAAAAAATATTCGATCCCTTCTTTACAACCAAAGAAGTGGGGAAAGGCACCGGACAAGGGCTGGCAATATCGTATGATGTGATTGTAAATAAACATGGAGGGAAACTTCTCGTAGAAAGCGAACCGGGTAAAGGAACTGTTTTTATAATTCAACTTCCTCTTGAGGATTAAGTTAGTTCTTCGGATAATATGACAAAGGAGAAAGGAATAAAATGCGTACGATTGGCAAAATAATATCAAAGCGTCTTCGACAGACAATTGGTATTGTCGTTTTGCTTTTTTTTGTTAATGCAGTGCCAATAATTGGCGCAATTCAACCTATTAAAATTGGAGTATTGGCCAATCGTGGACGCTTTGAATGTATGCAGCGCTGGTCTCCGACAGCAACCTATTTAAGCCGGGCTATTGACGGATATAAATTTACTATTGTCCCGCTCCTCTTTGATGAAATAGAGCAAGCCGTACGCCAAGGCAAACTTGATTTTGTTTTAACAAATCCAAGTATTTATGTGAACCTGGAAATTCGTTTCGACGCCAACCGGATCGCCACGTTAAAAAACATGCGTTTAGGAAAGCCCTATACCGAATTTGGCGGAGTTATTTTTTATCGTTCCGATCGCAGTGATATTCGATCCTTAGATGATTTAAGAGGGCAGTCATTTGTGGCTGTAAATGAAAACGCGCTCGGTGGTTGGCAGGCAGCCTGGTTTAAATTTAAAAAAGACGGGATAAATCCGTATGAAGATTTTTCATCCCTGAAATTCTCAGGAACACAGGACGAAGCCATTTTTGCTGTTCGCGACGGTGTAGCCGATGCTGGAACGGTTCGAACTGATGCGTTGGAATTGCTGGCGGAGACCGGGGAAATAAATATTGAGAACTTTAAAATATTTCCCCACCGGGATCATAAAAAATCAGAAATATTTCCCTTACTGCACAGTACAAATTTATATCCGGAGTGGCCCTTTGCCCGTATTGGCCCTGTTGCGGATTCGTTAGTGCAAAAAGTAGCGATTGCTTTATTAGAAATGCCGCCCTCAAGCTCTGCGGCTAAAGCGGCAAAATGTGCAGGATGGTCGGTGCCGTTAAGCTACCAGCCGGTACGTGACTGTTTAAAAATACTTAAAATAGGGCCCTTTAAGCACTATGGTGAAACAACCATTGTACAATTTATTCTGCAAAATAAATTATTAACGGTTCTTGTTATTATTATACTGATGATTGTTCTGGGATTTCTAATAGGTGTTATCCGCCTGAATAAACGGTTACATCTTGCAAAACAAAAAATTGAACAAGAACTGCAGGAACGAAAGCAGTTGGAAATTCAATTAGGACAAGCTCAGAAGCTCGAAGCAATCGGGCAGTTAGCGGCCGGTATTGCTCACGAAATCAATACACCCAGTCAATTTATCAATGACAATCTTACCTTCCTGAAAACGGCTTTCGAAGATTTAGGCGCCGTAGTATCGGTGTTTCAGCAAACGAAAGAGAATTATCAAAATGGTAAAAACGTGAAAAAAGATATACGGAAAATAGAAGAAGTAATAGAATCTTCTGATTTGGAATTTTTGGAAGAAGAAGTGCCGCAGGCGCTGGAACAATCGTTACAGGGTATTGATCGAATTCGTAAAATTGTAAAAGCAATGAAAGAATTTTCACATCCCTCTACGGAAGAGAAAAAATTATCCGATATTAATCGCGCTATTGAAAACACCGTAATTGTTTCGGCGAACGAATGGAAATATGTGGCGGATTTAAAAACAGAACTTGATGAATCGCTACCCCTTTTGCCTTGTTATGTGGATGAATTTAATCAGGTTGTTTTGAACATGATTGTTAATGCCGCTCATGCCATCGGCGATGTGGTGGGTGATTCAGGTGAAAAGGGTACGATTACAATAAAAACAATGAGAAATGGTAGCTACGCAGAAGTTAGGATTTGCGATACGGGAACCGGCATTCCGAAAAATATTCAACATCGGGTGTTCGACCCCTTTTTCACAACCAAAGAAGTGGGAAAAGGGACGGGCCAGGGGCTGGCGATTTCGTATGATGTAATTGTAAATAAACATGGCGGCGAGCTTATGGTGGAAAGCAAGCCGGGAAAAGGAACCACATTTATTATCCGTATACCGATGGACCATGGAAAGACGAAAGAAAAAGATGGATAATAAAATCCTGTTTGTTGATGATGAAGCATATCTGCTTTCCGGTATAGAACGGCAGTTACGAAAATACTTCAAAATTGATACCTGTTCCAGCGCAGTAGAAGCGCTTGAGCGAATAAGAAACAATACGTATTCTGTAATTGTAACCGATTATCATATGCCTGTTATAAATGGTGTGGAGTTTTTGGCAAAAGCAAAAGAGATAACACCTAAAACAGTACGAATTTTATTTACCGGCAAAGCGGATTTAAAGATTGCCGTTGATGCGGTGAATGAAGGCCATGTGTTCAAGTTCCTCTTAAAACCTTATTCAACGGAGAAACTACTCTCCGTTTTACGTCAGGCCCTGGGACACTTTAAAGTTTTAATGCAGGCCGAACAAAATGAGTTTATGGCTTTACACGATTTATTAACCGGATTGCCAAACCGTGTTTTTATCCTGCAAAAATTAAAGGAGGCATTGGCCCTGGCAAAACGGATAAATACAATTCTCGGCGTCCTCTTTTTGGATTTGGATGGGTTCAAAACGGTAAACGATCGCTATGGCCATTAAACCGGCGATAGACTGCTTAAAATTGCCTCCCGAATATTTACAGGTTCGGTTCGGGAAACAGATAGTGTGGGGCGCATCGGCGGTGATGAATTTGTGATTATTTTACAGGGATTAAACGAGGATTCCGAGGCGGGTATTACGGCGCAAAGAATTATCGATTCTTTCTCAGAGAATATTGAAGTTGATTCGCAAGTATGTACTGTAGGAGCCAGTATCGGAATTAGCGTGTTTCCATCGGATTCGGATAATGCTGAAGAATTAATAAGACTTGCCGATACGGCAATGTACCAATCAAAAAAAGACGGCGGTTCGCGGTTTTCTTTTTATAGCCCGAATTCACAGTCCTAAAAGACGCAGACAAATGAAGAATACAAAACCTAAAATATTATTTATTGATGATGAACAACAGGTTCTGGACGGCATCAAACGAAAAATTCGGAAAGATGCTAAAAAATGGGATGTCTGGTTTTTAAACGACAGTCTTAAAGCAAAAAAACAGATTCTGGAAGAATCGTTTGATGTGGTCGTCAGTGATATTAAAATGCCGGGGCTGGATGGAATTGAATTACTAAAAAACATAAAGAATGCGTCTGCCGTTAACAGCCCTGAGTTTATTATTCTTACCGGAGAAGGAGATATCGATTTAAAACGTCGTGCGCTTGATTTGGATGCAACCGATTTGCTTAATAAGCCGGTTTCTAAAGAAGATTTATTGGCCCGAATTAAAAATGCCCTGCGTCTTAAACGGGCAAAAGATGAAATTATCGAAAAAAATGCTCTTTTAGAAGCACAGCTTTTTCAGTCCCAAAAAATGGAAATTATCGGTATGATGGCCGCCGGAGCGACCCATGATTTTAATAACGTGCTGGCCGCCATTTTAACATCACTGGAATTAGCTGAAATAAAATATGATACCGAACCGAATTTCATTAAGGATGTAAAAAAGATTCAGAAAATAGCCGAACACGGTAAGCAGATAACAGAACAGATATTAAAATTTATTAAAACAAAGAAAATGGAAGTGGAAAGGGTTAATCTGAATCAATTAATTACTGAAGTTGTACAAGTGGTGCGTATTACAATACCTAAAACTATAACAATAAAATGGAGGGAACCCAAACAAAACTGTATACTACCGGCCGATTTTACGCAGGTATTTCAGATGATTATGAATCTTTGCCTGAATGCCGCGAAAGCGCTAAAAGAGACGGGAATCATAACGATTACTCTGTTGCGGGAAGAAGTTATAGAACAACATTCTTTTCTGGGCAAAGATATAAAAAAAGGGAAGTATGTCTGCATTACCATTTCAGATAACGGCCCTGGAATGGATAAAACATTAGTGCGGGATTTACAGGTTAATCCGGTATCGGTTAAGCCAAGTAAAACAGGAACCGGGTTAGGGTTATCCATTGTCGCACGAACCGTGATCAACCATTCCGGATATTTTACCATAGAGAGTAATTTAAACAAAGGCACTAAGTTTAAACTGTTTTTGCCACTCCAAAAGGAAAGAGAAGAATAATGAAAAAGGTTCTGTTTGTCGATGACGACCCCAGTTTAATCAACGGTTTAAAACGTATGCTGCGTCCGTTACGCAAAGAATGGGACATGCACTTTGTCCTTAGTGGTCAGGAAGCGCTGGAGCTGTTGTCCGAATCGCATTTTGATGTGATTGTAAGCGATATGCGCATGCCGGGCATTAACGGGGCGGAATTATTGGCCCGTGTGCGGAAGCTGTATCCGCATATGATTCGCATTATCCTGTCCGGGTATTCCGATCAGGCTTTGCTTTTAAAAGCGGTGCGGCCGGCACACCAGTTTTTATCCAAACCATGCGATGCGGAAACCTTAAAGAAAACGGTGTTTAGGGTTAGTAAAATTCAGGATATTCTAAATAGCAGCGAAGTAAAAAAAATAATTGCTCAGGTCGATTCACTCCCCAGCCTGCCACATTTGTACCGGGAAATTACCGGTAAGCTGGAACAGGAAGACACGGCCATAAAAGATATTGGCGAAATCATTCAAAAAGATATTGGTATGAGCGCTCAGATTCTAAAACTGGTCAATTCTTCTTTTTTCGGCTTTTACAATAATATTTCAAGTCCCGTGCAGGCCGCTACTTTACTAGGGTTGGATACAATTAAAACCCTGGTTTTATCCATCGGTATTTTTTCCAGCCTTAAATATGACAAAGAGATGAAGATTCCGTTTCAGAGTCTTTGGAATCACAGCGCATTAACGGCCTCTCTTGCCAAGCATATCGCTCAATTGATTTCCGATGATAAAATTTTTATTAGTGATGCTTATTTGGCCGGTTTCCTGCATGATATCGGTATCCTTATCCTAGCCTCCAAACTACCCGAAAAATATCAACAGGTATTAAGCCGGGTTTATGATAACAATGAGAATATCTGGGAAGTGGAACAAAAAGTTTTAGGAACCAGTCATGCCGAAATAGGCGCCTACCTTTTAGGTCTGTGGGGCTTTTCGGATAATACAATCGAAGCGATAATCCGGCACCATAAGCCGGAAGTATTTGGCGATGAGCCAAAATCTTTAATCATGGTACTGCATTTAGCCGATTCTTTTGCCCATCATCTGGACCCGGCCATTAAAGAACTGGCGATGGCCGGACTGAACCAGAAATATCTGAGAGAGATTAATCATATCGAACAAGCAAAAGAATGGTTTGCCGAATGTAAGGGATTATATGAAGAAGGAGCAATGTAATGAGTAATCGCATCTTATTTGTAGATGATGAACAACATGTACTGGCATCCTACAGGCGTACTTTACGGAAAGGATGGGATGTGGTTACCGCGCTGGGCGGAGAAACAGCCCTGGAAATTTTTGATAGCAAGGGCCCTTTTGCGGTGGTGGTTAGCGATATGCGTATGCCGGGTATGAACGGCGTTCAGTTATTAACGCGGATAAAAGAAAAAGATCCGGATACGGTGCGTATGATGCTTACCGGTTATGCCGATTTTAACACCGCTATGGAGGCGGTTAATGAGGGGAATATTTTTAGTTTTCTTACCAAACCCTGCCCGCCGGAGTTATTAACTCAGGCGCTTAAAGAGGCCACCCGCCAATACCAGCTGATAAAGTCGGAACAGGAATTGCTTAACAAAACTCTGCGCGGCAGCATTCAGGTTCTGATAGAAATTCTTTCGATGGTGGACCAGCAATCGTTTAGTCAGGCGACAAAACTGCGGGATTATATCCGGCGGCTGGCTAAAGAAAAGGCAATTTCCACGGGCTGGGAATTGGAAATAGCGGCGCTTTTATCGCAGGTAGGGCAGGTAACCGTGCCGGGAGCGGTTATCGAAAAAGCCCGCAAACAGGAGCCGTTAACGGATGTGGAAAAACAGATGCTGGCGCGTATTCCTAAAACCGGGCACGATCTGGTAGAAAAAATCCCCCGGCTTGAAAAAACCGCCAAAATTATTCTTTACCAAAACAAACATTTTAACGGCGACGGATATCCCAATGAAGATATTAAAGGGATTGATTTGCCAACCGGATCCAGATTAATAAAAATACTGAATGATTTGATTGTCCTCGAAGAACAGGGTAAATTACGCAAAGATGCCCTCGCCGAAATGAGCACACGGATAGGCTGGTACGATCCCAACCTTTTACAAATAATCATTAACAAACTGGTTGGGGTTACGGAAGAAAAAGAAGTTATAAAACAGGAAACAACCGCGGTGCCGCTGGAACAACTGGAAAGTGGATATGTGCTGATGGAAAACATTGAAACGGACAGCGGACAGGTGTTGATGATGGTGGGCCAGAAAATTACGGAATCGCATATCTTACGTATAAGAAACTGGTCAAAGCTCTATAAAATCGTAGAGCCCATTAAGGTGCTAAAAAATATTTCATAAAGTTCTTTCTCTATTCTTAGCTCGCATATAACTGGTTCGGCAAACTGTAGTTCCCGGAGGTTTTGAGATGAAACGTTCCGCCCCAGAGAGTTTTGTAAAAAAGTTATATCATTTAAATGCTATTTTACGCGCAATCCGTAATGTAAACCAGCTTATTGTTAGCGAAAAAGACCCCAAACGGCTAATCCGGAGCGCCAGCCGCCTGCTTATGGGAACCAAAGGCTTTTTAAGTGTTTGGATCGTTGTGTTCGATGAAAACGGAAATTACCGGGATTCTTCTCAGGCAGGATTCGGTAAAAGCTTTTCCAAAATAAAAACGATACTCAAAGAAAACCGAATGCCTTTCTGCGCACAATCTGCTATTGAGTGCCAGAATGTTGTTTTAATAAAAAACCCTTCTGTCAATTGCAGCGGATGTCCGCTGCAAAAAAACTATGCCGGGCGTGACGCGCTTACCGTTGGTTTAAATTACAAAGATAAACGGTACGGCATCCTTTCTGTCTCTGCGGAGCCGGATTTTTCAGGCAATACGGAAAACCAAAAACTTTTAAAAGAAGTTGCCGGCGACTTAGCTTTTGCTTTATATACCATTGAGCTGGAGCAAAAACACGAAGAAATTCAAAATACCGTTAAAATAAGCGAGTCTCTTTTTCGCACGACCCTGTACAGTATTGGAGATGCCGTACTTACGACCGATAAACAGGGCAAAATACAGCAGATGAATCCGGTGGCTGAGCAGCTTACCGGCTGGAAAGAAGCGGAGGCCAGCGGAAAACCGCTAAAAAAAGTCTTTAAAATAATTAATGAAGAGTCCCGTAAGACGGTTGAGAATCCGGTCGAACGTGTGCTGCGCGAAGGCATTATTGTCGGACTGGCCAACCATACGCTTTTAATTTCGAAAGATGGCGCCGAAATTCCAATCGCCGACAGCGGCGCGCCCATTTGGGATGATACCGGTAATATTACCGGCGTCGTTTTGGTGTTTCGCGATCAAACTAAAGAACGGGAAGCGCAGCGTGCCATTCGGGAAGCAAAAGAGTATGCCGAAAATATCATTGCTACCGTGCGCGAACCTTTGCTGGTGCTGAATAAAAATTTAAAAATTCTCTCCGCAAACCGTTCCTTCTATCGAACCTTTAAAGTCACTCAGCAAGACACTATCGGAAAATACATTTATGATATTGGCAATCGGGAATGGAATATTCCTGAATTGCGGAACCTGCTTGAAAAAATACTACCGCAAAATACGAGTTTTAATGACTTTGAAATTACCCATCATTTTAATTATATCGGCGCCCGCACCATGCTATTAAATGCCCGGCGGGTATACAAAGAGCCGGATAAGACAGAAATGATTCTTTTAGCAATTGAAGATATTACCGAGCGCAAACAGACAGAAGAAAAACTAAATAAATCCTACAGACTTTACGCCACATTAAGCCAAATCAATCAAACCATTGTAAGAGAACGGGACGAGCTAAAACTATTGCAGGGAATCTGTAACATTGCCGTTAAATATGGTAAATTTCGATTGGCCTGGATAGGATTAGTTGACCAGGAAAGCATGTTAGTTAAACCGGTGGCTTTTAGTGGAGAAGGTTCAGACTATCTTAAAAATATCGAAATCTCTGTCGATACCGGTTTTTTTGGTGAGGGACCTACAGGAAAAGCAATCCGCGAAAGACGAAGTGTTGCGTTTAATGACCTGGAAAATAATCCCGATTTTAAGCCCTGGCGTAAGCAGGCTCTTGAAAAGGGCTACCGCTCCTCCGCGTCCTTTCCTATCCGATTGAATAACGAGGCAATGGGCGCTTTAAATGTATTTGCCGCCGAACCCCATTTCTTTGATAGGGAAGAAATAAAGCTGTTGGAAGAAGTGGCTTCGGATATTTCGTTTGCTATAGAAAAAATTGAAGAAGAAAAAAAACGCAGACAGGCGGAAGAGAATTTATATATCAAAGATTTTGCCTTTCATTCCTCTTTAAGTGCGGATAGTATTGGCAATACGGAAGGCATCCTAATACATGCGAATCCGGCATTTGCAAAGATTTGGGGATATGATTCTGCGGAAGAAATAATAGGCAAGCCAATTCTTGATTTTCTTGCGGATAAAGACTTAGCCTCCGAAATTATAAATTCCCTAAATAGTACAGGAAGATGGTCAGGGGAGTATTTAGCGTTAAAAAAGGACGGTTCAACCTTCACCGCGCACGCCTCCGCAAATGCCGTTTATGATACGGACGGCAATCAGGTTGCTATTTATTCCAGTGTTGCCGATGTTACGGCGCAAAAACAGACCGAAAAAGCGCTGCGTAATAGTGAGGAAAAAATGCGTAGTATCTTTCGGGTGGCGCCCATCGGAATCGGGGTGATTAAAAATAGAATTCTGTTAGAGGTGAATCCGCGTATTTGTGAAATGAGTGGTTTTGAGAAGCATGAACTTATCGGAAAAAATGCCCGAATGCTTTATGCCACACAGGAAGAATTTGACTATGTCGGAATAGAAAAATATCGCCAAATCAGGGAATATGGTACCGGCAGCGTTGAAACGTGCTGGCAAAAAAAAGATGGATCTATTATAGATATTCTGCTTGTTTCCACACCCCTCGAGACGAATGATCGGTCAAAAGGAATTATATTTACAGCTTTGGAAATAACAGAACAAAAACGAGCCGACAAGGAAATACGGGATACAAAAGATCAATTGGAATTGATTATTGATAAAATTCCGGGAATGCTCGCTTATGTGGACGTCACCGGAAAATATAAATATGTCAACAAAGCATATGCGCAATTTTATAATCTTCCTAAAGAAAAATTTATTGAAAAACAGGTTAAACACATTTTGCCGGATTATATTTATAACAAGGTAAAAGATAAAATAAAACAGGTTCAAAACGGAAAAACCTTACGTTTTGAAAATGAATACCAGTTTGAAGACGGACAAAAGAAAGTCGTATTTGTCGAGTATATTCCCCAGTTTAATAAAAAAGGGCACGTACTCGCTTTTCTTGCCGTCATTCAGGACATAACCGAACGCAGAAAGATAGAAAAGGCGTTGATTGATTCGGAGGCCAATTATCGCGCATTGTTCGAAGGCATTAGTGACGCGCTTTTTGTGCATCCGTTAAAGGATGAAGGATTTGCTAATTTTGTTGCCGTTAATGACGCCGCCTGTAACCGATACGGCTATACGCGTGAAGAATTTATGAATATGTCGCCAAAAGACATCAGCGCACCGCAGGATGCCCGCCTGCGCAGCAGCCGCGAAGGCCGGGAAAAACTACTTAAAGATAACTGGATGATTTTTGAAGCCCGGCATATTTCGAAGCAAGGAAAGCGGTTTCCGGTAGAAATTAGTTCACGTATATTTGAACTGAAAGGGCAAAAGGTCATTATGGCTATGGCTCGCGATATTACGGAACGAAAACAGGCAGAACAGCGAATTCGTGAAAGTGAAGAGCGTTTTCGGCTGGCCTTTAACACTATTCCGGATGCCGTTAGCCTTAGTCGCGTATCGGATGGCCTCTATATTGATGTGAACGAAAGATTTTGTGAATTAACCGGTTATTCCCATGAGGAGGTTATAGGAAAACGATCGGAAGATTTAGAGTTATGGACGAATCCTGCTGAGCGTTCCATTTTTGTTGAAGAAATAAAAAGTAAGCAGGTTATCGAAAATATGGAATTTGATTTTCGGGTCAAGGGTGGAGAAATTGTTACCGGTTTAGTATCCGCCGGGATTTTGCAGTTGCACCGGGAAAAAGTTTTATTGTCCATTACCCGCGATATTAGTGCTATGAAAAGAGCTCAGGCCGAGCGGGAACGTTTGGCCATCGGGATAGAATATGCGGCCGAAGCGGTGGTCATTACCGATATCAACGGGGATATTCAATATGTAAATCCGGCCTTCGAAAAAGTAAGCGGATATCCCAGGGAAGAAGCCATCGGGCAAAATCCACGGATTTTAAAAAGCGGAAAGCAAGATAACGCTTTTTACATTGAATTATGGAATACGATTACCGCCGGGAACGTTTGGCACGGTAAATTTGTTAACCGTAAAAAAAACGGTGAGTTATATATTGAAGAAACGACCATCTCGCCTGTTTATGATAAAAATAAACAAATAATGAACTTTGTGGCCGTAAAACGGGATGTAACAAAAGAAGAAGAACTGGAACAACAGTTTATGCAGGCCCAAAAAATGGAATCAATTGGTCGTCTTGCCGGTGGTGTTGCCCATGATTTTAATAATATGCTGAGTGTTATTTTAGGGTACTCAGAGCTGGCATTAGCCAATATGAATCCCGAAGATAAGTGTTATAAAAATATTGAAGAAATCCGTAATGCCGGGAAACGATCGGCCGATTTAACTTCGCAATTACTGGCATTTTCACGAAAGCAAACCATCGCGCCGCGAGTCGTTAATTTGAATGAGGCTGTTCGTAAAATGCTTAAAATGTTGCGCCGTCTAATCGGCGAAGATATAAATCTGATATGGAAACCCGGCGAAAATCTGGGAAATATCTATATTGATCCCACTCAGGTCGATCAAATGCTGGCCAATCTCTGCGTAAATTCGCGTGATGCCATAAATGGCGCCGGGGAAATTATTATTGAAACCAAACAAGCGGTTTTTAGCGAAGCCTATTGTGAACGTCACACCTATGCGAGTCCGGGAGTTTATATTCAGTTAACTGTCAGCGACGATGGCTGCGGAATGGAGAAATCGGTAAAAGAAAAGATATTTGAACCTTTCTTTACGACAAAGGTTAAGGGCAAAGGAACCGGCCTGGGGCTGGCAACCGTTTACGGTATTGTCAAACAAAACGAAGGATTGATCAATGTTTACAGCGAACCGGGAAACGGAACCAGTTTTAAACTGTATTTCCCGCTTTATACGGAGATACCGGATATTGATATAATCGAAGAGGAAATAAAATACCCTTTAGGAAACGGAGAGCGTATTTTGATGGTAGAAGATGAACCATCCATTATGGAAATGACCAAAACGATGCTCGAAAATCTTAATTATACGGTAATTGCCACCACTTCTCCCGAAGAAGCGCTCATTCTTGCCGCCGAACAGAACGAGGAGGTTGTTCTGTTGCTAAGCGATGTGGTGATGCCCGGTATGAATGGAAAACAATTGGCTGACCATTTAAAAAAAATACACCCGGATATGAACGTGTTATTTATGTCGGGATATACAACCGATGTCATCGCAAACCGCGGTGTTTTGGAAGAGGGAGTCAATTTTATTTCCAAACCGTTTGCATTGCCGGATTTAGCAAAGAAAATTTATGAAGTCCTGAAATAATAAACAGGCTTTCAATTGAAAACCTGTTTATTGAAGTGGGCGCTTTTAACGACCACTGGCCGAGATACTGTTACGAAACTGATTCAGGGCGGCCTGTTTTTTACGGACGTCCTTCCCTCCCGCTGTGGCCAGATGCGGACGGCCTCCACCTCCTCCGCCTGCGGTTTTTGCCACTTCGCGTACCAGATTGCCGGCATTTATCTTGCCGGATGTTACCAAATCATCGGTCGCAAAACAGACAAACCCCAGCTTGCCGTCATTTTCAGTACACAACAGGCCAACCGTGTTGGCGCTTTTTTGGCGAATCTCGTCGGCCAGTTCTTTAAGCTGATCCACACTGCTGCCATTGAATTCTTCAACAATAACCTTAACCGCGCCGATGGTTTCCGCTTTGTCAATAATACCAGAGGCGCCTGCCTGCATTTGGGCGGCCTGCATTTTTTGCACTTCTTTTTCCAGTTCTTTCTTATCGGCCAAAAGCTGAGTGATTTTACTGTTAATCTCGTTCTCCGGACTGTTTAAGAGCCGTCCCAATTGTTGCCGGGCTACGCGCAGTTCCTGCATATAGTTAACGGCTGCCGTTCCGGTTATGGCCTCAATCCGCCGTACGCCGGAGGCGATTCCCGATTCGCTAAGGAGAATGAATAAACCGATTTCCCCGGTGCTGTTTACATGGGTTCCGCCGCAAAGTTCGTGGCTGAAATCCGCAATTTTTACCGTGCGTACCACGTCACCGTATTTTTCGCCGAACAGAGCCATCGCACCGCTCTTTTGAGCCTCCGCAAACTTTTCCTGTTTTATTTCCAACGGAATGTTTAACTGAATCTGCTCATTTACCAGGCGTTCGATACGGAGCAAATCTTGTTCGGATATTTTTTCCGAATGGTTAAAATCAAAACGCAACCGTTCCGCTTCAACCAGAGAGCCGGCCTGGTGCACGTGGGCGCCAATGACTGTGTGCAGAGCGGCGTGTAACAGATGGGTTGCCGTATGATTTTTAACGGTCTCTCTGCGTAACGAAACACTTACTTTTGCTTCGACCCTATCCGAAACCGGATTAAAATTTTCAATGGATTTACAAATATGGATAAAGACGTCGCCGTCTTTCTGCGTATCAATTACAGTCAGGGAAAATCCTTCTCCCGAAATTGTGCCGCGGTCGCCCACCTGTCCGCCGGATTCCGCATAAAAAGGCGTTTCTATTAAAACAACATTAATAGTCTCGGAAGAAATCTGGTAACGGGCGATGTGGGTCTGCTGAGACAAACGATCGTATCCGCTAAATTCGGTTTGATCCGATTCATTTAAAACGATCCATTCGGCGTCATCCTCGGCGCTGGCAGCGAATTTGGAATGCGCCCGGGCCCGTTCGCGCTGGGCTTCCATCTCTTCTTCAAATCCGTCCGTATCCAGCGTCAGTCTGTTTTCTTCTGCCAGAACGCGGGTTAAATCCACAGGGAACCCGAAGGTGTCGTAAAGCTTAAAGACCTGTTTCCCGGGAATAACCGTTTGCTTGTTGGATTGTAATTCATTTTTAATGGAATCGAAAATTTCCAGTCCGCGGTCCAGAGTGCGATTGAAATGCTCCTCTTCCTTTCGAATGACAGCCACTACGTGTTCGGTCCGTTCATTCAGTTCGGGATAGGCGTTTCCCATCAGCTCCGCCACTTTGGGCGCTAATTTATAAATGAATGGCTTCCGCATGCCCAGTTTCCGTCCGTATCGGGCGGCGCGGCGCAAGATACGGCGCATCACATAACCGCGTCCTTCGTTGGAGGGCAGTCCCCCGTCGGTAATGGAAAAGGTCAGCATGCGCACATGGTCGGCGATTACCCGGAAAGCCACCTGCTCTTTTGAAGCGGCGTAATCTTGTCCGGCAATTTCGCCAATAAAATGAATCAGCGGCATAAATACATCGGTGTCGTAATTGGATTTTTTATTTTGCAGAACGGCAACGATACGTTCGAATCCGGCGCCCGTATCCACATGTGTCTGCGGAAGGGTATGCAAGTTGCCTTGTTCATCCCGGTTGTACTGGATAAAAACCAGATTCCATAATTCGATATAGCGGCCGCAGTCGCCATTTACACCGCAAACATGTTTCTCGCCTTTTTTATCACAAAAATCTTCGCCTAAATCGATATGGATTTCGGAACAGGGGCCGCAGGGACCAGTAGCGCCCATTTCCCAGAAATTATCTTTGTCGGCATAGCGCAGAATGTGGTCGCGGGCGATATCGGTTTCGCTTTCCCATAATGCATGCGCTTCGTCGTCGGTTGTGTACACGGTGGCGTACAGTTTTGCTTTCGGCAGTTTCCAAACCTCTGTAAATAGTTCCCAGGCCCAGGCGATGGCTTCTTTTTTATAGTAATCGCCAAAGGACCAGTTGCCGAGCATCTCAAAAAAAGTGTGGTGGTAGGTATCCCGGCCCACTTCTTCCAAATCGTTGTGTTTACCGCTGACCCGGATACATTTTTGTGCGTTCACGGCTCTGGTATAGGAGCGTTTACCCTTACCGAGAAAAATATCTTTAAACTGATTCATTCCGGCATTGGTGAAAAGCAGGGTCGGGTCATCCTGCGGAACCACCGGGGCGCTTCGTACGTTTGTATGCTTTTTATTCTCAAAAAATTCAATAAATTGTCTGCGTATTTCTTCTGCGGTCATGGACGGCCTTTCTGTATGGGAATGTATTTTTTTTTCTGATGGAGCAAATATAAAGCAATTCTGTTTTTACATAAAGAAAAAATGTAGCGAAGCGAAAATAAAAATTGTTATTGGCTTGCAAATGGGCTTACAGCGGTGGTAAATTACTATTTTGAAATTGGAGAGCGGTAAGTGAAACAAATTCTGTACATCGACGATAATAGCCAAGCCTGTCTGCTTTTTAAACTTTTTTTAGAAAAAGAGGGCTATAAAGTATTTACTGCAAAAGAAACGGATACGGCAAGAAAGATTTTGAAGCGCGAAAAAATCGATTGTATCACCACCGATATCGGCCTTCCCAAAGAAAACGGGATTAAGTTTTATCAGTGGGTGCAGGAACAATCGGAATATAAAGATATTTTTTTTCTGTTTGTATCCGGTCACGCGGTAGGTTTTGACCAGGTGCTGACGGAACACCGCAATAATTTTATTACGAAGCCCATCTTCTTTCCCGATTTGATCGAACGTTTAAACAAAGAATTAAATAATATCTGAGATGGTTTTAATACCCTTTGCTTTTTTATGTGATTCTATCCTCTCGTCCTTAGGCAGATTAACAAGCGTTATATTATTCGATGTACACTATACACTGTTTTCAGAAATTTGTCGGATAATATCCCACGAAAATCCCTTTTGCTGCAGATAGGCATATATTTTCTGCGTCTCCGGCTTATTTGAAGAGGCTGCTTTTTTTGTAAATAGAAATTGAGCGTTCTCTAATTGTTCTTCTTCAGGATAAGCCGCACCTAATAAGGCTTCAATATCGTCCCGATTGGCTCCTTTTTGAAGTAGCTTTTTATAAATTAGCAGAGGGCCGTTTCGTTTAAAGCGTTTTTCTTCTTTAATAAACTGGCTGATAAATGAGCGATCATCCAGATAGTTGTTTTTTTTTAGCTGTTTAACCGCATTGACAATAACATCCTTTCTATATGCTTTTGCGCGTAGTTTTCGTATTAATTCCGTTTCGAGATGCGCGCGCCGGGCCAGGTACCGGTAAGCCTGAGCCAAACACTGTACCAGATTTTCGTGGTTCTGTATTTCGAGTAGTTCCGTTTCGGAGTAGTCCCGGCCCTTTTGAATATTAAAATGAAGCAGCGTGTCTTCGCTAACGCCGAACAGATAGGTCGCTTGGCAAAACAGACTAAAACGTTTCTTGTTTTTTTTTTGAATTTCAATTTTTGTAATAATCATAAGCAACCTCCAATAAGAAACGGAATTGGAAATTAGAATAATATAAGAGGCTAAACAAATGAAATAATGGACTAAGACAAATCCGTTGAATATTTAGAGAAATAGGCCTTCATAGGCAGGTCTTCCTGAAGTACGTGGTCGATTAGCCAATGACGCAGCAAGGCAGAAATGTCATCGGCCTTTGCCGCCACTCCTTTGGCTTTAACGGAAGCGATAATATCATCTAATTGTTTTACAAGAGATTGGTGAATACGTTTATGTGCTGCGGCTTTTGGATAGCGCACCCGCAGTTGCAGGATTTCTTCCCGTTGAAAATGTTCGAGAGTGTAGATTTTAAGTTGCGCAAATGTTTTTAAGATGGGAGCGACCTCTTCCGGATTTTCAAGCTGCTTTTCCACCGTATTTAGCAGGTTGATCAAACGCTTGTGGTCGGTATCTACTTTACTATTGGCAACACTCATTGAGTCACGCCAGACAATAGCCATCTCTTCTCCGGTTTATATATTCGTATCGTCGGATACCTAAGCAGAAACTTTAAAAACCAGTAAAGGGAATGGAAACATCAGGACATATTCATTGATATCGATATTCCGGCTTTGTAAGAACTTGATAGCTGAATGCCTTCTATCTGTCTGAAAATGGGAAGCTGACCGTTCAATCCAAAGGTAAAAGAGCGATAATAAATCATTGCTTCCGGCATAAAATAAACCCATTTCCCGCCCGTATTAGCTGCACGTAACGAACCAAGCCGATCGGGGGGCGTTTTTCTGAATCGTAACTGAATATTTAAATTTAACAGCGATTTCGTGCTGAATACACCACCCAGCGTAAAAAGGAATTCATTCCCAAAATGGTATCCCAATCCTGAACCGTTGTTTTTTAAGCGGTTGTTTGTACCGTTTATTCGTAAGATGCTACTTAAAAACCAACTGAAACGAACCGGCAGATACTCTTTGGAAAAATGGCTCCAGATAATACCGTCCCATGAACCACTGCCTAGCTGCAAATCTGCCGAAAGTAAAACACGCCCGTTTTTAATATCCGATTTTCCCGTCGGCGCTTTTATGACGGTAGGAAAGTAGTTTTGCTTTTTTTGCTCTTGTCCACACGCTTCGATATTGGGCTAACTAATGACAATGAATTAAAAATGATTAAAATATGTACACCTTTGTGTCTAATATTAATACAGAATCGACTAAAAAGGTGAGTATTGTATTTATTAGAAAATGTCCTAATATATATAAAAACAATAAGATAGGTAAAGATGGAACTTTTTGGCATAACTATTGTATAAGAATAACACGAGTTAGGTCGTTGGTTGAGAGGGTCCCAGCAATTCATTATTCTAATTAGGTTTTTACTGCCTCCTTTATCCCCCACAGAATATGAATTGCACCCTCTCTTTTTTTTGCTCAAAAAACTCCCGCTACACTGTTTAACTTCTGCGATTTTATTTGTATATTAGTCATTATCAAAGTGGATTGTTTGGAGCAAAATCGATGAAGATTTATACCGGGTTCGGCGATTCAGGTAAAACCAGTTTATGGGGCGGTGAGATCGTAAAAAAAAATGATCCGCGTGTTAGCGCGTATGGCGCTTTGGATGAGTTGAATAGTGCCACTGGGTTAATTCGCTCTTTGAACGATAGTATTGAGATCGATTCAGTTCTTAAAAACAGGCAGAATGAAATATTTAATCTCTCTTCCGAAATAGCAGCTTCCGGTAAGAAACAAGATACAGAACTCACGAATGCGATATCGGAAGAGCATATCCGGGTACTTGAATCGGAAATAGATGTTTGGACTGAAGAATTACCGCCTCTTAAAAAGTTTATTTTACCCGGAGGCGGTATGGCTGCCGCACAGGCGCACATTGCGCGCACCATTTGCCGCCGCGCCGAACGGGAAATGGTTGGCGCCGCTAATACAAACCAATTGCGTGAGATTTGTTTGGTTTATATAAACCGTTTAAGCGATTGGTTTTTTGTTTTGGGGCGCTACCTGAATTATCTGCAGAATATTGATGATAATACCTGGAGTCCCTGAAGAATTATATTCCATTTGTCTGAAAATTAATGCAGTATGCCTGATATTGTTATTGGTTGTCCTTTCCAATTATTGACAAGGTTTTGGCAAAGGATTGTTGTAAATGAGAATTTTATAGAAGTGCATTGCCGGCGCTGTGAGTTTTGATGCTGCCGTTTCGGTAGTTTTAATCTCATCCGGGTGGGGTTTAGTCCCCGACCCTTGGGTCGTGATAAAGATTCAATCATTCTGGATATTCCGCTGGTTACGGCGGGGTTGTTCATTCAAAAATATTTGGCATAATTATTGAGCAATTAGTAACGGGGGTTCTCCCTTGTTTTAAAATGAGATGTATAAAAATTCATAAACAACTGAGGTGCATATGGAAAAGAAAATATTAGATAAGCCCTTTGTTCGCGTATATCCCGAGCTTTGCAAAGGATGTGAACTATGTATTGACGCCTGCCCTCCGCAGGTACTCAAGTTTCACGAAAAGTTTAATAGTAAGGGATATCATTACGCCACGTATATAGGTGAAAATTGTACCGGGTGTGGTATTTGCTATTACGCTTGTCCTGAACCGGAAGCAATTGTGGTTTATAAAAAAGGGTATGAGTATGAAGGTGAGGAGGTCGCATAATGTCTAAAATTTTATTAAAAGGGAATGATGCCATCGTCCGCGGAGCCGTATTAGCCGGATGCCGGCTTTATTTTGGGTATCCCATTACTCCTGCCAGTGAAATTGCCGAAGCAGCGGCAAAATATATTCCCCAGGTAGGTGGAACCTTCTTACAGGCCGAAAGTGAAGTGGCGGCCATTAATATGGTTTATGGTGCAGCAAGCGGCGGCGTTCGCGTAATGACGGCTTCATCAAGCCCCGGAATCAGTCTAAAACAAGAGGGGGTTTCCTATGCAGCCGGCGCGGAACTGCCTTGCGTGATTGTGGATATTATGCGCGGCGGTCCTGGCTTGGGAAACATTGCTCCAGAACAGAGTGATTACAATCAAATCGTCAAAGGCGGCGGTCATGGCAATTATAAATGCCCCGTATTGGCGCCCAATGGCGGCCAGGAAATGTCCGATTTAACTCAGTTTGCTTTTGAATTGGCAGAAAAATACCGTACGCCGGTCTATATTTTAGCAGATGGGTACACCGGCCAAATGATGGAGCCGGTGGAATTCGGTGAACCGGTAAGTGAATTGCCGCATCACGATTGGGCTTTGTATGGCGATCAGGAGAGCAAATTTAATCTTATTTCCAGCATCTATCTGGATCCGGAAGAGCTGGAAGCCCACAACCAGATGTTGCAGGATAAATATAAACTGATAGAAGAAAATGAGCTTCGCGTTGAAGAATTTATGCTGGAAGATGCAGAGTATGTGGTTATGGGTTATGGCATCATTTCCCGAATTCTGAAAACAGTAGTCGAAAAGCTACGAAAAGAGGGTGTGAAAATTGGTCTGTTACGTCCTATCACCCTGTTTCCTTTTCCCAATGATAAAATTGCCCGGCTTTCGGAGCGCATCAAAGGCATGTTAGTTGTAGAAATGAGCAACGGCCAGATGGTTCAGGATGTGCGCTTAGCGGCTCTGGGCAGATGCCCCGTTGAGTTTTATGGTCGCATGGGCGGCGTGGTTCCCTCGATGCAGGAACTGCTGGATCAAACTAAACAATTTATTTCTAAAGAAAATTAGGAGGGGGAACCATGGCGTCTAAAATACTCCAAAAACCCGAAGCTTTTTATAAACGATATGAACGGAATCCCAGCTCAGATAAAAAATCTCCGCATTACTGTCCCGGATGCGGACACGGGAATGTACATAAATTTATTGCTGAAGCATTAGATGATTATAACGTTGCAGATCAAACAATTCTAATCAGTCCTGTCGGCTGTAGTGTTTTTGCCTATTATTATTTTGATACCGGCAATATTCAGGCGGCCCACGGACGCGCTCCGGCAGTGGCAACCGGAATTAAACGCGCCCATCCCCACAGTATTGTTATCAGCTATCAGGGGGATGGTGATTTAGCGGCGATTGGTACGGCAGAAATACTACATGCGGCAAACCGCGGTGAAAATATTACGGTCTTTTTTGTGAATAATGCTATTTACGGCATGACCGGCGGACAGATGGCGCCGACGACGCTGGTTGATCAGTATTCAACAACCACGCCCCGCGGCCGGAATCCGCATAACGAAGGCTATCCCATCAAAGTGGCCGAACTTATCAGCCAGTTGGAAGCGCCGGTTTACGTTGAGCGTGTTTCCTTACACGACACAAAAAACAGAAATAAAGCCCGCCGAGCCGTTCGCAAGGCGCTTAAAAATCAGATTGATAATCTCGGATTTTCTCTGGTGGAAATTCTTTCTCCATGCACATCGGGTTGGAAGATGGACGCCGTTCCGTCGATGAAATGGATTGAAGAAAATATGGTACCGCAGTTTCCGCTTGGTGTTTTCAAAGACATTACAGACGAAGTGGAACCCTATGAACGTCCGGAAATGGACTTATCTGCCCAGGATATTAAAAAGGCGCTTGGCCTGGAAGTAGTAGAGAGCGAATCTTTTGAAAAACCGGATTTCCCGAATAAATATAAAAACCCGGAAATCAAAGTTGCCGGCTTTGGCGGACAGGGCGTCCTGCTTCTTGGCGCGGCGATGGCTCAGGCCGGAATGCTGGAAGACTACCACGTATCCTGGCTGCCCTCATACGGCCCGGAGATGCGTGGCGGTACAGCCAACTGCCATGTAAATATCCGCGATATCGAAGTGGGTTCGCCCATGGTTACCAATCCGACGGTTTTGATTGCGCTTAATCGTCCTTCCCTGGAAAAATTCGAGAATGACGTTCCCGAAGGCGGACTGATAATCTATGATACGTCGTTGATTGATATCGAAGTGAAACGTACGGATGTGGAAGTGATGCCGCTTCCGGCTACAAAAATGGCCGATGAACTGGGCAATACCCGTACGGCAAATATGATTACGCTGGCGGCGTATGCAGCCTATACGGGTATTTTTTCTAAAGAGACCTTGTACGAAACACTGAATACAGCCATTAAGCACAAGAAATTTATTGACATCAATAAAAAGGCGATTGATTTAGGCTATGAATTTGGTCTGAAGAGTAAATTGTCGTAGAAACGTTTAGAATGCGGAAAAAAGCTCCCAAACGGGAGTTTTTTTTTAGGCCGGATTTCCAGACCAGTACTATTTCGCAAATAGTTAATAATGTATAAAACATCATCGGTCATTGAGATCTCCGGCCTAAATGAAATGCTTTTAGGTTAATTTCCACTATCTTATCGCCCTTATGTTGAAAAATCTTACGAATATAATCTTCCATCGTTTCCGCATTTAAAGGCAGGTATTTAGAAGCGGCGCCGGCCAGAACCATATTAGCGGCTCTTCCGGAACCTGCTTCGAGAGCCAGCTTGCGGGCGTCGATAACCTGGGCATGGCGAAGCGAGCGAATCTTACCGAGCAAGGTTCCCAAATCGGGATAGTCATCGATGTTCAATTCGGGATTGGAAGAGGTAAGCAATTGCCCCTCGGGATTCAGATAGTCCAGATAGCGCAGGCATTCCAGCGGTTCCATGCTTAAAATAAGCGAGGCGCCGCCGACGGGAATGAGATCGCTGTAAATGGTTTTATCCGACAAGCGCAGATTTGTATACACGGCGCCGCCGCGCTGGGACATGCCGTGCACTTCGGATTGTTTTACATTTAACCCTTCTGCCATGGCGCCGGAGGCGATAATAGCCGATACGGATAAAACGCCCTGGCCGCCCACCCCGGATAAAATGACATCATATTTCATGCCTGACCTCCTTTTCGTTTATGCCGTTTGGCGGTTTCCACACACTCGCGTACGGCGATAATAACCGAAATTCCTTTGTACTCAATTTCTGTTTTAAGGATTTTACTGTTTTCTTCGTCAAATTTACGATGGGCGTTAATCAGGTGTACATGTTCCGGATTTATTCCTATGCCCAACACAACCTGTTCCAGCCGCGAAGAGGGTAAAATGGTCGGCTGGCCGCCGGTCATACCGGTAGTTTCATTATCGAGAATGAGCAGGGTCATATTGGTGTTATAGGCTACGGCATCGATCAATGGGTTTACGCCGGAATGCAAAAATGTGCTGTCGCCGATAACCGCAACCACCGGAAAATAACCGGCGTCGGAAGCGCCTTTGGCCATGCCGATGGAAGCGCCCATATTGACCGTTGTTTCGATGGCCGAATAGGGCGGGAGAGCGGCCAAAGTATAGCAACCGATATCGGAAGTGACCATCGATTTCTCGTATCCGGCTAAAGCCATTTTAAGCGCGTTAAAAGAATCGGCATGGGGGCAGCCGGCACACAGCTGCGGGGGGCGGTTCGATATTTGGATATCCGGCTGTTTAGACCCTCTATGAGAGGGGAGACCCAGAACCGGGCGGATATTATCCGGATTTAATTCACCTTCCGGCGGAACATCTCCCGATTCTTTTCCAATAATTTCCATTCCACCGGGCAGGATACCACGCAAAAAGCGTTCAACAAAAGGATAGCCTTCTTCGAGAATTAGAATTTTATCCACATTAGTGGCCAGTTCGCGAATCTTTTCGGCGGGAAAGGGGTAGTAGCTGATATGCAGATGCGAAGGCTGTTCTGCCAAATCCGGCAGGTTCTCCAGATAGTAATTTTTTGCCAATCCGGTGGTAATCACGCCAAATTCTTTAAAACCCGGATTGAGCTTTAACGGATTAAAAGGACTTTTTTCGGATAAATCCTGCATCTCCTTCTGCGTGTTTAAAAGACCGTGCCATTGATTGCGCGCATTGGACGGCAATAATATCCATGAATTAGGTTCGGGCGCTTTTCCCAGTTTGTTTTCGGGTTGTGCATCGGACAGTTGTACAACCGCGCGGCTGTGCGCCAGCCGGGTGACCAGGCGAATCATCACCGGGATTTGGAATTTTTCCGAAATCGAAAACGCCTCTCTGGTCATCTCATAGGCTTCCTGCTGATTGGTCGGCTCCAGACAAACGATGCGGGCAAAATCGGCGAAGTAACGGCTGTCCTGTTCATTCTGCGAACTGTGCATGCCGGGATCGTCGGCTACCACCAGCACCAGTCCGCCGTGAATGGAAACAATAGCGGAATTCATAAAAGGATCGGCCGCCACATTTAAACCCACATGTTTCATAGAAACGATGCTTCGTCTGCCGGCAAAGGAAACACCAAGAGCCGCCTCGTAGGCGGTTTTTTCATTGGCGCACCAGTGGGCGGTCGGACCGTTATTTTTTTTGCTATTTTGTATAAGAAATTCTGTTATCTCTGTGGAAGGAGTACCCGGATAAGCATAGGCAGCGCTGATACCTGCATGCAGGGCGCCCATAGCCACCGCTTCATCTCCCAGTAAAACCATTTCCGGCATATATACCTCCAAATCAAATTAAATTTTTAATGGTTGGATAGATTCGTGAATGTACACAGAAAACAGGGCAAATGGAATAGAAATAATCATTTGAAAAAGTTCATAAATATTCACAAAAAGGATCAGTTTTTTTAATCAATATTTTTTAGAGTGTAATGAGGGATTTCAATAAAAACCTAAATAATGAGAAATTATTCTCAAATACGGGAAGATTTATTTTTATTGCATTAAAAATTATATTGATTAAATGGCTCAGATATGAGCTGTAACAACGATAACGGGCTCTTCTAAACAGCAGTGTTTATGTATTGGTTTGGTATATTTATTGCAAAATAATTCACAAAATATTGGGAAAATAAATGGATTCTTTTATTCAGGGACAAATTGTCTCTACGGAAATGCATAAACTTGTAATTGCCATCGAAGATGAGCGGCAATGCGCCGGTTGCCGACTGAAAGAGAGTTGCTCCAATAAAACGCTGACCCTGAATAAAACCGAACTGGATTATCAGCCGCGAAAGGGCGAACGGGTGCAGGTGATTTATAAAAAACTGCTGCAAACATCTCTCTTGCTCTATCTCTTTCCCCTGCTGGCCTTTTTTATGGGAATAGCCTTAAGTTCAGCCGTTTTAAAAGAAGCCAATGAATTGCTTTCGTTTCTAAGCGGATTCATTGGTCTCGGATTAGCGCTGGCGCTGGTACGTCTGTTTGGGAAACAGCTGCATAAAAAAGAGTATAAAATTGAAATAAAACCCTTGTTGTAAGAAGTAGTGCCTTTCATCCTGAAAAGGACTTCTTGATAAAACCTGTCCTTTTTGGTACAGCGCAAGGTTTTTCGGGAATGACTAAGATTTGTGTGAAATTTACTCTTTGTAAAAGAGGATTTTTATGTACGAAATACTAATACCCGGTCTGGTGCTTTCCGGATTTGCCCTGGTGCTTTCCGGCGGATTGTTATACGCCTCGAAAAAATTTTATGTGTACGAGGATCCGCGTATCGACGCAATTGAAGCGTTGCTGCCCGCGGCCAATTGCGGGGGCTGCGGTCTGGCCGGCTGCCGCGCCTTTGCCGAACAGGCGGTGAAGAAAGAAAGTCTGGACGTCATCTGTCCCGTGGCCGACGCCGCCGCGATGAGCGCCGTGGCAAAAGTACTGGGCATAGAGGCTTCCGGCGCGGATAAAAATGTGGCTACTCTCATGTGCCACGGCACCCACGAAAACAGCAAAGAGGCGCTGGAATACGCCGGCATCGAAGATTGCTGGGCGGCGATGCTGGTCACCGATTCCGTTAAAGCCTGCGCTTTTTCCTGTCTGGGACTGGCTTCCTGTGTGCGCGCCTGCAGATTTGACGCCATGAAAATCGAAAACGGTATCGTGGTGATTGACGAAGAAAAATGCACCGGCTGCGGTCTCTGTGTGCCGGCCTGTCCGAAAACCCTGCTGCATATGCGCCCGCAAACCAGCGAAGTGGTGGTTTGTTGTTTTAATACGGAGCGCGGCGCGGACGCCCGTAAGGTTTGCAGAGTGGCTTGTATTGGTTGTATGAAATGCCAGAAAACCTGCGCGCACGATGCCATCCACGTAAATAATTTTTTAGCTGCCATTGATTATGGGAAATGCACAAACTGTTACGAATGCGTGGACGTGTGTCCAACCGATTCCATCCAGATAAAGGGGAAAGAGGTCTATGTTGCATCCGCTTAAAACCTTTTCGCGCGGGGGGATTCATCCCGCTTATAATAAATTCTCCGCCGACCGGCCTATCGAATACGGAACCGTTCCCGAACGGTTGCTGATCGCCGTAAATCAGCACATCGGCCGGCCGCTGGAAGTGCTGGTTAAAAAAGGCGAAGAAGTGACCCGCGGCAGCCTGCTGGCGAAATCCAGCGGATTCGTGTCCTCCAATCTGCACGCCCCGGCTGCCGGAAAGGTGGAAAAGATTACCCGCTTTCCGCAATTGGGCGGACAAATCGGCGAGACTATCATTATTAAAACGGAAAATCCCGGACAGAGTCTCAAAGAAATACTGGATAGCGAAACGCCGCAATCCCTCCGCCTCGACGCGCTGGAAAAAGAGGAAATTCTAAAAAAGATAAACGAGGCCGGGCTGGTGGGAATGGGCGGGGCGGGATTTCCCACCCACGTAAAATTGAGTCCGCCGCAGGAAAAACCCATCGACCATCTGCTGATAAACGGCGCGGAATGCGAGCCGTACATCACCTGCGACCACCGTTTAATGCTGGAACGAAGCGCGGAACTGACCCGGGGAATGCTTATTTTGCAGAAACTGTTCGGTGGCGTTCCGGTTACCATCGGCATCGAAGACAATAAGCCGGACGCCGTTAAAGCGATGGGCGAAGCGCTTGCAGGGAAACGCGGTTTAAGCGTAGCCGCGCTGGAAACCAAGTACCCGCAGGGCGGGGAAAAACAACTGATTAAAGCTATCCTAAACAGGGAAGTGCCTTCGGCCGGACTGCCGATGGACGTTGGTGTAATAGTACAAAACGTGGCCACAACCCTGGCCGTTTACGAAGCGCTGGTTTACAACCGTCCGCTTATGGAAAGGGCGTTAACCGTATCCGGCAATCTAATAAAAAATCCCGGTAATATTCTGCTGCCCATCGGCACGCCGGTTTCGTTTATAATGAACCGGTTTGAAATCGACGCCGCACGGGTACGTCTGCTGCTTTCGGGCGGTCCCATGATGGGCCGGGCCAGTTTTTCATTTGAAAGCCCGCTTACCAAAACCAGCTCGGCGCTGCTCTTTTTTGACGGCGACTATGTGCACAGACGTCGGGAGAATCCCTGCATCCGTTGCGGTAGCTGCATCGACGCCTGCCCGATGGGGCTTCCGGTGGCGCAGTTAACCGAATCCATTAAAGGAAATTTGATTGCCGCGCATGCCAAAGGGGATATTATGGATTGCATCGAATGCGGAAGCTGCACCTATGTGTGTCCGGCGGACCGCCGGCTGGTACAATGGATGCGCGTTGGAAAATCAATTATCAGAAGAGAGAATTAAATGCCAGAAAATCGTCCCGTTTTTGTGGATTCCTCGCCCCTGGGACGGGCAGGGGAATCGACCCGGAAAATAATGTACACCGTGTCCCTGACCCTGGTTCCGGCGCTGGGCGTTTCGGTCTGGATGTTCGGATTTGAGGCCCTGCGCGTATTACTGTTGGCAGCCGTTTTTTGCGTCGGTATCGAGTTTGCGGCTTTCCGGTTCAGTTCCTTTAAAATTGATTCTCTCGACGGAAGCGCGCTGCTAACCGGAATTCTGCTGGCCATGAATCTACCGGCCAACGCCCCCTGGTGGCTGATTCTCGTCGGCTCGCTGGTGGCGGTGGGTTTGGGTAAACTGGTATTCGGCGGACTGGGTCAAAACATATTTAATCCGGCGCTGGTGGCGCGGGTCTTTCTGCTGATTTCCTTTCCGGTGCAAATGACCTCCTGGCTGAAGCCGGGCGCGGTGGACGGGAGTACCGGAGCCACGCCGCTGGGCATTTTAAAAACCGAGGGCGCGGGCGCGCTGGCACAAACCGATCTACTGCATCTTGCGGTGGGGCAAATGGGCGGCTCGCTGGGGGAAGTATCGGCCATTGCGCTGCTTTTGGGCGCGGCCTGGTTGTTTTATAAAAAATATATCACCTGGGAAATCCCCGTGACGTTTATGGGCGCGGTGTTGGTGTTTAGCGGCATTTTTTATCTCATCAATCCCGCGCAGTACGCCAGCCCGCTGTTTCATCTGTTCACCGGCGGCGTGATGCTGGGCGCCTTGTATATGGCCACGGATATGGTCACCTCGCCGCTGACCTTTAAAGGAAAATTGATTTTTGGAATCGGCTGCGGATTTTTTACGGCGCTCATTCGTCTGTTCGGCGCCTACCCGGAAGGCGTGTCTTTTGCTATTTTGTTTATGAACGCCTTCGTGCCGCTGTTGGACCGTTATTTCCCGGATAAAAAATTTGGAGTGCTGAAAAATGAGTAAACAGGAATCGGATTTTAAAGTTATCACGGTTTTGGTTATCATCGCCTTGTTTTCGGCGGTACTGCTGGCGTACGTCAACACAATTACCCGCGGCCCCATCGAAGGAAATAAAAAAGCGGAAATGAAAAAGGCTATCGCCGTTGTGTTGCAGGGGGTGGATTTAAAAAATATTCCGCAAATGCCGCGACAGATGAAAGTGGATAAATCCATTGTAAAATATTTTACGGCAGAATCCGATTCGGGCGCGCTTCTCGGCGTTGCTTTTGTGGTGAAAGGACCCAACGGTTTTTCCGGTGATTTTGATGTGATGGTGGGCGTGGACGCGGACGGCTCGGTTATTGACACCTACGTTTTACAGCACAAAGAGACGCCGGGTCTGGGCGATAAAATGAATGGTGAGGCGTTTAAAAGTCAGTTTCGAAAGAAAAATCTACAGAACGCCAAATGGCGGGTGAAAAAAGACGGCGGCGATATCGACGCTCTGACCGCGGCCACCATTACCTCGCGCGCTTTTACGCATGGAGTCGAACGGGCTCTGCTGGGTTTTGAAAAATTGAAAGGCAATAAACACTAAAGGATTTAATCAGTAAAAATTCGTGTTTATCTGCGGCAAAAAAAGAAACGATAACAACCTGAACAAAGGAGATCCGGTACGCTCCGAAGTTTAAAAGAATTTGCGTAACAGCCGGTACAATCTCCTCAATCCCCTGTTTCTAAGGGGGAAGCGGTTGGTGTCCTATTGAGGTTTATATGTAATTTTTTGCGAAATATCGAGGATAACCCATGAATCTTAAAGAAAATATGATACGTTCTTTTTTTACGGAAAACCCGGTAACCGGTTTGTTGCTGGGGTTATGTCCTACGCTGGCCACTACCACCTCGGCGGAAAACGGTTTGGGAATGGGGCTGGCCACTACTTTTGTGCTTATCGGCTCCAACGTGGTTATATCGCTTTTACGTAAGCAAATTCCCGACCGGGTGCGCATTCCCGCTTTTATCGTTATCATTGCCACCTTTGTTACGATTGTGGATATGGGGATGCAGGCGACAATGTACGATTTACATAAAACCCTTGGGTTGTTTATCCCGCTAATTGTAGTGAACTGCATCATTTTGGGCAGGGCAGAGGCCTTTGCTTCCAAAAATTCCATAGGGCATTCTTTTTTGGACGGATTGTTTATGGGTCTGGGCTTTACGATGTCGCTATTCATTCTGGGCGCCATCCGTGAAGTGCTGGGTTCCGGACAGATATTCGGTTACGCTTTAATCCCTGCGGACTGGCCGACCATTTTGATATTTGTTTTAGCGCCGGGCGCTTTTATTACCCTGGGCTTTATGATGGTGGGGATGAATAAAATCAGCAAGCTGCTGGAAGGGGGCAACTAATGGTTCAATACGCACTTTTAGTAGTCAGCGCGATATTTGTAAATAATGTTATCTTCTCACGCTTTTTGGGATTGTGTCCCTATTTCGGCGTGTCTAAAAAAATCGATACCGCGCTGGGAATGGGTATGGCGGTTACTTTTCTGCTGACCCTGGCCGGTTCGATGACTTACATTGTGCAGGTGTATATTTTAAACCCCTTAAACCTGGCCTATCTGCAAACGATTGCTTTTATTTTGGTTATCGCTTCGCTGGTACAGTTAGTGGAAATTGTGATGAAAAAAGTGGCTCCGCCGTTATACCAGGCGCTGGGGATTTTCCTGCCGCTGATTACCACCAATTGCGCAATTCTCGGCGTGTCAATTTTATCCATTCAGGGGAAGTTTAATTTTATTGAAACCGCGGTTTTTTCGTTTGCTTCGGCGCTGGGATTCGGCCTGGCTTTAATCATCTTTGCCGGAATCCGTGAAGCGCTGGACACCCGTCAGGTGCCCAAAATATTTGCAGGCGCTCCCATTTCCTTTATCATTGCCGGTATTCTGGCCATGGCCTTTATGGGTTTCTCGGGGATGGTGAAGTAGAGTCTTAAAACAACAGGTTGCAGTGAGTTAACTTAATATGCGTTTAATCACCTTGCGCAATTCTTCCATGCGGTAGGGCTTTTCAATAACACCTTTAAATCCGTATTTTTCAAAATGGGCCATAATGGGATCCGTTGAATACCCGCTGGAAACAATAAGTTTAGCCTGCGGATCAAAAGATAGAATTTTTTCGGCGGTCTCCTGACCTCCCATTCCGCCGGGAATCGTTAGATCCAGAATAACAAGATCAAAAGCTTTGTTTGTCGAGGCGCTTTTTTCATATAATTCCAGAGCCGTTGGGCCGTCCGGACAAAGAGTCACCTGAAATCCAATGGATTCTAACATCTGACTGGCCGTTTCACGCACCATGTTTTGGTCGTCCATCAATAAAATTTGCCCGCTAAAAAGAGAGGATGAAGGGTTTGACGATTTTGGTAATTGCGCGGGGAACTCCGGGCTTTCGGATACTATTGCCGGAAGAAAAATAGTAAATGTGGTTTGCGATTTGCTGTCAGAATCCACTTCTATCGTTCCGCCATGTTTTTCAATAATAGAATAAACCGTAGCAAGACCGAGACCGGAACCGTTTTGTTTTGTCGTAAAATAGGGGTCGAAAACCTTATTAAGATATTTAGCGGGAATACCGATTCCTTCATCCCGGATCGTTATTTTTATCCAATTTTGCTCTGCGTTGGGTAGTTCCCTGCATTTTGTGTCACAATTTTCGATGCGGATATACAGTGTGCCGCCGGTGGGCATTGCCTGCTTGGCATTGATAATAAGATTGGAAACGACCTGGCTAAATTGCCCCTTATCCACCTTTGTAGTCCAAAGAGAGGGCGCAGATTGAAACCGAAGCTTTACAAGGCTTCCGCGCAGGTTAAATTCAGCTACTTCTTTTACCATACTTTCTATGTTGACACTTTCCTTAATGGGGTCGCCGCCTTTGGCAAAGGTAAGTAGTTGTTTGGTTAGTCCTGTTGCCCGTTCGATGGCCTTTTCAGCAGATTCAATATAACGAAAAATTTTATCATCCGGTTTTAAATGCATTTTTGCAAGCGAAATATTTCCAAAGATGCCGGTGAGTAAATTGTTAAAATCATGCGCAATACCTCCGGCCAAAATACCAACGGATTCCAGTTTTTTAATTTTGAGCATCTTTTCGTCGGCGGCCTGTTTTTTTTGCAGCATAATATTAGCGCTTTCTGCCATGGAACGGAATTCTTTAAAACGAATATTATCTAAGACAATCATTTGGTTTGAATTGGCCGCACTACTAAAAAATACATTAAACAGAGAAAACTCTTTTTGTATGCGACGGGCGATAAAAAACCAAAAAACAAGAAAAACAGTTAGCGTTATTAATACAATAAGTGTGTTTCGAAATAAATCTGATCTGGATTTTGTGAAAAGTGCGTTGTGCAGACGTTGAATATCTTTTTCAATATCGTCAATATAAACGCCTGCGCCAACGATCCATTGCCATTCCGGTATTCCGTAAATAAAAGAGACCTTCGGAGAAAGCGTGTCTGATTGTAATTTCCTCCAACTGTAATAGATAAAACCGCCGTTCTTCTTGCGGGCGGCTTTCAGTTCTTTTTCAAAAACAGATTTTGCTTTATTGCCAAAAGCATCCCAAAGTTTTTTTTGCGTATCCAATCGTTTTCCGTTACTTATCAGCGGAGAGCCGTCGAAACGGTTAATAAAAATATAGCCCTCTTTGTCAAAACGATACTCGACAATTTGATTGATTAGCTCGTTTTGAATCTGGGCTTCAATGTCATCAATATAATCCGATGTACCGATACACCAGTTATACGGTTTAAAGAGTTTAATATAGCGGAAGTTTGTATATTTTTTATTGTTTTTTGCTGTCGGTTTAAACCATTTATTTACGAAAAATCGTTCTGACTTTCCTGTAGAAAAATAAGCAATGGTATTGTTGATGTTATCCCGGATCATTTTATCTTTGGAGAGACTAAGATTTTTACCTTCCAGTTCAGGAAAAGCGGAGTTTAAAACTTCAACTCCTTTTAGATCCAGAATAAAATAATATCCGCGATCGTCCCAAAACCGGATGGGACGTAAGGCGTCTTTAATGCGCCGGGCAATTTGCGTCTTTGTTTCTAAATACCGGTATTTGTTCCAAATAAAAAGAGCGATGTTATAGGCTTGTTCCACTCTGTTTTTAAGTTTTGTTTTTAGACGATCTTCCGCCCGGTTACGTTCGTATTGGATGGTGTGGATAACTTTTTTTACTTCGCTCTTTACTTTTTCCTTTTGTTGTTCCACATAATCAAAACGCATTTTTTGCGACGCGGTTTTATAGTTATCGTATTCAACAACAGCTTCCGAAATGATCATAATTGCAGAGAGCAGTAGGATGGTTACTACTAAAAGTATGGAGATAAGTTTGATTAGATTAATTTTCATACAGACTCTTTAAAAAATGTTAAAAATACCTCGCAAAAACAATATCGACCGATTTTAAAAATAATTTACAATATTATCATTTATTTTTACAGAAGCCGGATATAAATATCGGTTTTGTTTTATTCGTCTAAATGATGAGCGGATTAGGGCCATTTGTTCGACTACCGGAGATTATTTCTATGATATTCCGCTGTTTAATATTCATGAAGCGCACTGTTTTACAACGGGTTTTATATTTGATCTGTTTAAAAGTTATTTCTATGTTTTAAAAACAGAGGTTAAAAAAATCAGATGGAGAGAACCGATGAAGCGCGCCGTTTTAGTAATACTGTTTTTAATATTTTCAGCAACTCTCTTTGCTCAGCAAAGCAAAAAATTAACAGTAGAAGATATATTTAGAAGCGGAAAATTTTATGGAAAACGGTTAAACTCTCCATGCTGGTTGCCGGATAGCAATGCTTTTGCCTTTCTTAAAGAAGATAAAAGGGCTAAAACAGTTTCTATTTTTAAACACAATGTGTCCGGCGGTGATGAAAATAAATGGATTGATGGCGCCGCATTGTTAAATCCGGAAACGAAAGAGGTCTTACATTTTAGCGATTACCGGATTTTGCCTTCCGGAAAGAAAATACTCTTTAAAACGGATGCCAGGCGGGTGTGGCGGCGTTATGATGACGGACGCTTTTTTGTGTATGATATTTCAGAAAAAAAACTAATGGCTGTTTACGACGGTGAGCGGCTGGTACGTCACGTAAAAATTTCTCCCGATGAGAATAAAGCCGGTTATGTGCTAAACGGCAATATCTATTATAAAAATTTAAAAACCGGTAAAACCGTTGCCGTGACCAGTGACGGGAACGGAACGATTATCAATGGCATGTCCGACTGGGTTTATGAAGAGGAGTTTGGCAAAGGGGATCGCTGGAACTGGTCGCCCGACGGAAAATATATTGCGTTTCATCGTTTCGATCAGGCGCCCATTAAAACATTTAGCTGGACAGAATTTGATAAAACCGATATTGTAGTGAAAACCGTACCCTATCCTAAAGCCGGTGATCCCAATTCAATTGTAACGATTGGCGTTTATAATGTGGAAATAGGCGAAACCGAATGGATGGACATCGGTGCCGAAACCGATAGGTATATTCCGCGTATCCGCTGGACAAAGAAACCCGGCACGCTGCTTATCGAGCGCATGAATCGCCTGCAGAACAAACTGGAATTGCTTACAGCCGATGTGGACAATGGAAACACCGAAATCGCATTTGTTGAACGCGACTCGGCCTGGGTTAGCATAACCGATGATATCTTTTTCCTGAAAGACGGACATCGCTTTATCCGCACCTCCGAGTCTTCGGGATATAATCATATTTATATTTATGATATGGATATACCGGCGAAGGCACAAATTACAAATGGCGCCTGGGAGGTAACCGATGTGTATGGAATCAATGAGAATAGCGGTAAAATCTATTTTCAGGCCAATAAGGGAAGGATGGAAGAGCGGCAGTTGTTCTCCATTAATATGAATGGCAGCCATCTGCAAAAACTGAGTTCAAAGGCGGGAACGCATTCCGCTGATTTTGCTCCGGATTTTTCGGTTTACCTGGAGACATTTTCCAATATTAAAACGCCCCCGCAAACAGCGCTGGTACAAAATAACGGTAAAATAATCCGTACCCTGATTGAAAATAAAATGGAAAACCTGAAAAAATATAAACTGGCATATCCGGAGTTTACCTCTTTTACCACCAGTGACAGTGTGGAAATTAAAGCAATGATTACCAAACCGGCCGATTTTGATCCGGACAAGAAGTATCCTGTTTTGATCTATGGCTACAGTGGTCCGGCTTCGCAATTAGTGTGTAACAGTTGGGGGCGGTCTACCGACAAATTATGGTATACCCTATTAACCCAAAAGGGCTACATTATTTTTACCCTGGACCAACGCGGTACCGGCGGCAGAGGGAAAGCGTTTAAAAACCTGGCCTATGGCGATATCGGAAAATATATGCTCATCGATCATATCGAGGGAGTTAAATATTTACGTTCGTTGCCGTATGTGGACGGCGACCGTATCGGAATTTGGGGCTGGAGCGGCGGCGGCTATCTGACGCTAATGGCGATGACAAAGGGATCGGATTATTTTAAAGCCGGTATTGCCGTGGCGCCGGTGAGCGATTTTCGTTTATATGACAACGTATGGACGGAACGGTATATGGGCTTACCTTCGGAGAATAAAGCCGGGTATGATTCCACTTCCGTACTTTCTTATACAGACCAATATAAAAACGGATTATTGGTGATTCACGGTTCCTCCGATGATAACGTGCATTTGCAGAACACGATGCAGTTTGTCGAAAAACTTCAAACCGCCGGGAAACCGTTCGAAATGATGATTTATACGGGAAAGAATCACAGTATGCTGGGAAAGGGGAGTGTTTACTTTCATCTATATTCATTGATGACCGATTTTATCCTGAGAAAGTTATAGAATTTTTTTTAATATAAATACACTATCGTTTTTTTTGCAGGGTAGTTCAAACAATTGCAAGGTATTTAAACCGATATTTATCGCAAGAAAGCGATTGTTTATTAGAAGTTGTTTTATAAAGATTCGTGTTATTCAGTGAAATTTGCAGCCCCTTATTTTGGGGGTTTGTCCTTGCCCGCACGATTCGGCTTCAAACCAAAATTTTGCTTTTATTCGTTAGGAGTTGTAAATTTATAAACGTATCGGAGAGGTGCGAGAGTGGTTGAATCGGGCGGTCTCGAAAACCGTTGTGCCCCATGGGTACCCAGGGTTCGAATCCCTGCCTCTCCGCTTTTATTCATCGGGTTTGACGCGTTAAATACCGCTCCGGAGGATAAAATATTTTTCTTGCAGAAATATTCCAATACATTTCATATCTTCTTAACCATTTGCCGTTCAGAACAACGATTGCTCATCGAGTGCAATTGAAAACAAATGTCAGTGTCTTAGATAACCCGGGAAACCTAATATGTATAAAAAATTAAGCGTTTTACTTATTCTTAACATACTCTTATTCTCCGGCTGTATCCCTATTAAATCGTCCAAAATAGAAAAGGAATCGATTGATAAAACTACCGTGGTGCCTCGTGAATTCCGGGCGGTCTGGGTGGCTACAGTAGCCAATATTGACTGGCCCAGTCAGCCGGGGCTGCCTGTAGAACAACAGAAAAGGGAAGCGCTTGCCATTCTGGATACGGTGCAAAAACTAAATATGAACGCGGTCATCTTTCAGGTGCGGCCTCAATGCGACGCGTTTTACCAGAGCGATCTGGAACCCTGGTCTTTCTATTTAACAGGCGAACAGGGAAAGGCGCCGGCGCCTTTTTACGATCCGCTTGAGTTTTGGATTGATGAGGCGCATAAACGGGGACTGGAACTGCATGCCTGGTTCAATCCGTATCGGGCACATCATCCCAAAGGCGGGCCGGTTTCGGATGCTTCCATCGTTAAAAGAAAACCGGAGCTGGTAAAAAAACTGGCAAAGGGCTATTATTGGCTGGATCCGGTAAAAAGGGGAACTCAGGAACATTCGCTTGCAGTGGTTATGGATGTGGTTCGTCGTTATGATATTGATGGCGTTCATTTTGATGATTATTTTTATCCGTATCCTTCCTACAATGATAACAAAGATTTTCCGGATGATGATAGTTGGCAGGCCTATCTGCGTGCCGGTGGTAAGCTGGGACGTAAGGACTGGCGTCGTGAGGCGGTGAATCTATTTATACATAAACTGTATCTGGAAATTAAAAATGAAAAACCGTGGGTGAAACTGGGTATTAGTCCTTTTGGACTTTATCGTCCCGGTCTGCCACCTTCCATATCCGGCTTTGATCAGTTTGATGTGCTATATGCAGACGCTCGTCTATGGCTTAATGAGGGCTGGCTGGATTATTTTACGCCACAATTATACTGGCCGATCAACCAGATTAAACAAAGTTTTCCCGTATTACTTGGCTGGTGGAACCGAGAAAATAAAAAGAACCGGCATGTTTGGCCGGGGATTGCAGCGCATAAAATGAAGGGTGAAACGGGAAGCGATGAACTGATTAATGAAATAATGATTTCAAGAGGGTTTACCCCGGATGATCCGGGACAGGTTTTTTTTAGCATGAAATTATTTATGGATACAAGTGCCGTTTTAAACACAGCGCTTGTAAATGGCCCCTATCGTAAACCCGCTTTGACGCCAGCCTCACCCTGGCTGGATAGCGAAAGGCCTGCGCTACCTTCCGTACAGGTTTTACGGCAAAAGGATACGCTTTCTATTAAACGCGATATATATGCAGACAAAGCTCTTTTTAAGTGGGTTGTGTGTTTTCGGTTTGGCTCGGAAAAACAATATAAAATACTTAATCAAAGTCAGGCTGTGTATAAACTGCCTCTGTCCGTTTTCAATGAAGATAGTACCGCAATGGAGAAACTGAGTACGGTTTCTGTCTTTTCCGTTAATCGAAGCGGAACTGCGGGGCCGAAAAAGGTGCTGATTCGATAAAGCATAAAAACATCCGGATGGATTTTGTTCTGAAGTGCCGGGATTGCAATACGTATCCAATTGATTCCATTGACCCGAATGAAAAATCTTTTCTTCGTGAAACTAAAAAAGCCTTGAAACACAAGGCTTCAAGGCTTTTTGCGGAGAGGGTGGGATTCGAACCCACGGTACGCAGGACGCACACACGATTTCCAATCGTGCCGATTCAGCCAGCTCTCGCACCTCTCCGTAATTAATATTTCACAAAATTTTCAGGAAACCGTGGTTACTCCTAACAAGCTTCACACGATTTCTCCCGAGCATAGGGATGCCGATTCAGCCAGCTCTGGCACCTCTCCGTAATTAATATTTCACAAAATTTTCAGGAAACCGTGGTTACTCCTAACAAGCTTCACACGATTTCTCCC
>JAJRSO010000002.1 GCA_024278755.1 Calditrichota bacterium
GCCATAAAGGATTTTAAAAAAATACCCGACTTGGATAAAAAGTCAGCTATAAAAATCCTGCAAAACCAGATACTTGAATTAAATAACAAACAAAAAAAAGAACTCATAAAAATAGCATTGGAATATCCACCAAGAGTCAGAGCTTTTCTCGGAGCGTTAATCGAAGAGATTGATACTAAAACTAATGTAAAAATATTGAATGAGAGTTTAAATCCGCTGTCGGAATATAATTTAGAAATAACAAAAGACATCTTACCAACGGCAGAAAAATGGAATATTAGATGAAATTACACGAAAATAAAGAACTTTTTAAAGATGCAATAATCGCCACATCACAATTGAAAGGCATAGCCGAAATCTATATTGAAAAAGATTTTCGGAAGATATAGACATTGTGCTATTAAAACAAGAAAATGAAAGCAGTAATCAACTAAAAAACAAACTCAAAAAGATTACCAAAATTCTTGAAGCTCAAATTCCTGAAATAGAGATTATCGGAATTACCAACAAAAAAGGAATGATAAGAAAAACAGCACATAATTATCCTAAAGTTTTTGAAGGACTATTTGGAGAAATTCGAGACAATTTAATTATCGAAGCTACTTGGCTCGGAAGTTTCGAACCTTATGAAAAAGGGACAGTCAGTTCTTTAATTTATGAAATGATGATTGAAAAAATCAAGAGAAAACAGCCGATGAATACAATCTAAAACCCTTTGAAGTAAATGTATTAAGTACGAAAAGAGCCTTTTGTGAAAAAATAATGAGTTTGGTTCGTTTTTCTCACACACAAAATTCAATCGTAGATCTGAACAATAAAATCAGACATATATACGACCTTAATCAGTTACTACAAAATAAAGAGATATACGATTTCTTTAACTCAAAAGAGTTTGATAATTTATTACTTACCGTAGCAAACGATGATAAATTGAGTTTTCAAACCGGAACTGAATGGTTAAAAATTCACCCGACAGAAGCGATGATATTTAAAAAAATTGATGATACTTGGGATAAGCTCAAAACAACTTATTCTTCAACATTTAGAAAATTAGTTTACGGAGACCTACCAAAGGAAACGGAGATAAAGGAAACGCTAAAAATCATAAACAATAGAATGAAAAAAATGAAATGGGAAATAAAATAACGAACGCAGAACACAGTATATACGCTATGGCGGTTAAGTGCTTATAAGCAAACTAATTGCATAAAACAAAAGTTCGTGATTTTTCATTAACTTTGTGCAATAAAAACCGCCACATTGCATATACAAAACCGTTAAAACACATTCCGCTAAAGCGGAACTTTGTTTCTTCGTCCCGCCAGACGGGACTCTCGAACCAAAGTAAATGTGTTTGAACGAAGGCGCTAAACCAAATTGCTTATGATATCAAAAAAAAAACCGCTTTAACGGGGGTATCGAGCCAAAACGTGGTTGAACATTTGCTAAACGCAATTTGGTCCCACATATACGGGCTCCCAGTCTTTTTGAGTAATCTTAAAAATCCTTCGCCCCTTTATGTGGAACTCCGTTTAGCGCCTTCGTTGTGCCGCATCAAAAGAAAGATTTCAGAAAAAAAACTAACTTTGTAACAGTAATGAAATGTAGCAATACAATTACGCTAACGACAGCATAGCGGGGGCCGTTGTGCGGAAAGATCGCGTCTATCATCGGCATTAAGTCTAATGTGCGCTGCGTCTGGTTTTTTGCAAGGTAGTAGTTTCTCGAGCGTGCCTGCGCAGCTCAATTGCAAACTGTTTTTTTGGGTTCAAATATGGAATAGCAAAAGGGCTTAATATGCCATTTTGAAAAACTCCCATCTGTGTATAAATTTAAAGTATTCTGAAACTACAAGCCAAAGGTACACAATGAAAGAAATAGTAAACGCTGCTTTAAATGTGCATAAAGATGTCCTTGAAAAAGTAATGGAAACGCTGCAGGACGATATTCGGTCCGCTTGCCAAATGGCTGTGTCCGTGTTACAATCGGGCGGGAAAATCATGTTCTGCGGTAACGGGGGCAGCGCGGCCGACGCCCAGCATCTCGCAGCCGAAATCAGCGGCCGGTTTGAAACCGAGCGGCGGGGACTCCCGGCGTTGGCCCTAACAACCGATTCTTCGGTTATGACGGCTGTCAGTAACGATTATGGATATGAACATGTGTTCAGGCGCCAGGTGGAGGCGCTGGCAAATTCCGGTGACCTGCTGGTGGGAATTTCCACTTCCGGCAACAGCGCAAGCGTTATGGCCGCTTTCGAAGAAGCGCGAAAAACGGGATGTAAAACAATCGGTCTCAGTGGAAAGAACGGCGGAGCGTTTTCCGGAAAATGTGATTTGAATATAGTGGTGCCGTCGCCCTCGACCGCCCGCATCCAGGAGATGCATATTTTAATCGGCCATATCATTTGTAAAGCGGTTGACACAGCATTTGAAGAAACACCAAAGGGGGAGTAACGTGAAAAGGAAACCGGTACGTCCGTATTCGATAGTACTGTTTTTTACGGTTCTGCTGATTTTGCAATCGGGCACAGCCCATGCGGCAGAAAAGAAAACCATTACATTCTCGTCGACGGACAGTCTTTTGGTTACGGCCGATTTATATGCGCCCAATCCGCAGGAAGCGCCGTTTATCATTCTGTTCCACCAGGCGGGCTGGAGCCGCGGCGAATATCTGGAAACGGCGCCAAAACTGAATGCGCTTGGTTTTAACTGTCTTGCCGTGGATCAGCGCAGCGGGGGAGAAATAAACGGAGTTGTAAATGCAACAAAGACCCGGGCGGCGGAGGCGGGGCTGCCCACAACATATCTTGATGCGCTACCCGATATGAAAGCGGCCATCGATTATATCAAAATAAACTATCCGCACAGTAAATTAATTTTATGGGGGAGTTCCTATTCTGCCGCCCTGGTTATAAAAATAGCCGGGGATCATCCTGTCTTTGTCGACGGCGTTCTGGCCTTTTCACCGGGAGAATATTTTAAGCGTTTTGGCGTTGGTGATCATTTTATCGGTCAATCGGCTGCGTTTATAAAATGTCCCCTGTTTATTACGTCCAAAAGAAAAGAAGCCTCCGGCTGGAAGAAAATATATGCGGCGGTTCCCGGCCACCGGAAGCAGTTTTTTATTCCGCAGACGGAGGGGAATCACGGTTCCCGCGCTCTGTGGAGCAAATTTTCGGACAGCGGGGATTACTGGAAGGCCGTGGAGAGTTTTTTGAAACAGTACCGCTAATGCGGCTTATTACATCCCGCTGTGCCGGCTTATTTTTCCGCTTACCATATACATCACATCTTCGGCAATATTAGTGGCGTGATCAGCAATGCGTTCCAGATGCCGGGAAAGACCCAGCTGAAACAAATAGAATTCAATATGCCCACTGTCTTGTGCGATTTTATCACGCACATAGCCAAACATTTCTTTGTGCAGAGCATCTACCTCTTCGTCGGCTGCGCATACTTCCTGCGCCAGTTCGACATTCATATCGATTAAAGAGGTTAATACGTCGCGCACCATTTTTTCGGCCAGGTCGGCCATTTTAAAAATACGTCCGGATAAATTTACCGTCCGGAATTTTACAACCGAAGGGATACGATGGGCAATATTGGCGGTCAAATCACCGATGCGTTCCAGGTCGCTGTTTAGTTTTATAACCGCAATAATAAAGCGTAAATCGATGGCCACCGGTTGGTGCAGGGCTAAAATTTTTAGCGCTTCTTCTTCCACATCAATTTCCATCTGGTCAATTTTAGCATCGTCTTTATAAACTTCGTCGGCCAGATCGGCGTCGCTCTCTTTAAGGGCGCGAAGCGCTTTTTTTAAGCTGTCTTCCACAAAAGCGGCTTCGTTTAAAATCATTTTTTTAAGTTTATCAACTTCGCGCTGAAAATGTAAGGTCATAACGGTGTCCTGATAATTAATTTATTTTACGATATATAAATTACAAGTAACAAACCCCTAATCTCAAACAATCGACAAACGTTAGGATACAAAATATTTGACATCGGTATCGGAATTTGTTTGTTATTTGGCGATTGTTTTTTGGAGATTTTCAAAGGAATTTACCCAAATCTTCCTGTAATGTAATTTTCGGTCTGCTCCTTTTGCGGCCGGGTGAACAGCTCTTTTGTTTTGCCTGTTTCCACAATATGGCCTTCAAAAAAGAAAGCGGTGGTATCGGAAATGCGCGCCGCCTGCTGCATATTGTGGGTTACAATTACGATTGTATATTTCCCTTTTAAGGTTTCAATCAAATCTTCAATTTTCGCGGTAGCCACCGGATCGATGGCCGAAGTGGGCTCGTCCATTAAGATAATTTCCGGTTCTACGGCCAGAGCGCGGGCAATACACAAACGCTGCTGCTGACCGCCGGAAAGCGCGCTGCCCGGTTTGTCTAATTTGTCTTTAACTTCATCCCATAGCGCCGCCTGCTGCAAAGCTGTTTCGATACGGCCGGCCATTTCGGATTTATTACATTTGTAGTGTAGTTTAAGGCCGTATGCTACATTATCGTGAACGCTCATGGGGAAAGGCGTCGGTTTCTGGAAAATCATGCCCACTTTTTTACGTAGCTCAATTAAATCCTGATTTCCGGAAAGAATGTTTTCTTCATCGATTAAAACATCTCCTTCGGCCTTTTGGTCACGGTACAGTTCAAATATGCGGTTGTACACACGCAAATGAGTGGATTTCCCGCAGCCGGAAGGACCGATAATGGCGGTAACTTTTTTAGGCTCGATTTCGATGGTATTGTTAAACAGCGCCTGTTGGTCACCGTAAAAAAAATTAAGATTCCGGACGCTAATCCGGCCTTTTTTGTTGTTTTGCTCACTTGTCATAATTGTATTCTTTTTTATATTGCAATTCAAAAAACCAAATTTATTCCTAATTCCTAATTCCTAATTCTCAATCCTACCCTTCGACAAGCGCAGGGTACGTTTTTTTGTGACGGACCTTCCCCTCGGCAAGCTTAGGATATGTTTTTCGGAGCGTTATTTTTTCACTCTCAATAGTATGAATCGTGTAAACAGCGTTACCGACAAAACGCCAATGGAAATGAGCAGCGAGGCGCCCCAGGCCATCTGTTGCCAGTCTTCATAAGGCGACATGGCATAGTTAAAAATAGTGACCGTCAAATTAGCGGTGGATTCGTTTAGTCCGCTAAACCAATAGGGACTGTTTAGAGCCGTGAATAAAAGCGGCGCGGTTTCCCCGCTGATACGCGCCACGGCCAACAGTACGCCGGTAATCAATCCGGATTTAGCCGCCCGAAAAATGACATGTATGGTGGTTTTCCATCTTGGCGTCCCCATAGCCAGCGCCGCTTCTCTTAGCGCGTTGGGAACAAGCTGTAGCATGTCTTCGGTAGTACGTCCGATTACCGGCAGCATCATAATGGCCAGGGCAACCGCTCCGGCCCAGGCCGAAAAATGGCCGCTGGGAACAACCAGCAACGTGTATACAAAAATACCGATAATTATGGATGGCGTACCCATCAAAATATTATTAAAAAAGCGTACCAATTCCGCAAATTTTGAATGTTGTCCGAATTCGCTGAGATAAATACCCGTGACCAGGCCCACCGGAACTCCGATAAAGGCGGCTAAAAGGGTAATGAGCAATGTGCCGGAAATGGCATTGGCCAGTCCGCCGCCTTCCATCCCGGGCGGTGTGGGGAGCTGCGTAAAAAAGTGCCAGTTAAACGCGGCAATCCCCCGGCTGAAAACGGTGTATAAAATCCACCCGAGTATAAACAAACCCAGTGCAGATGCCAGAATAGCGGCGCCCGAAATGAGTGTATTGGTTAGTCTTCGGTAATGAGACGAACGCTTTTTCATTGCGCTCCCATTGATTTTTTTACTTTGCGAAGCCATAACTGCGAAATCACCTGAATGATGAAGGTGATGGCAAACAGTACCAGGCCTAATTCAATTAGTACGCTTAAATATAACGGTTCCGATGCTTCCGTGAACTCATTGGCCAGCGTTGCGGTAATGCTGTTGGCCGGGGCAAAGAGGGAAGCGGAAATACGGTGTGCATTACCAATAACAAAGGTTACGGCCATAGTTTCGCCGATGGCTCTTCCCAGTCCCAGAAAGGCAGCGCCGATAATACCCTGGATGCCATAACGAATGGTTACTTTTTGTGTGACCTCCCAGGTGGTGGAGCCCATGCCGTACGCGGATTCTTTAACTACGGAAGGTACCATGGAAAAAACATCGCGCACCACGGCGGTAATAAAAGGTAAAATCATAAAGGCCAGGATAATACCGGCCGTTAGCATTCCAATACCGATGGGCGGACCGTCGAAGAGCCCTGAATTTCCAAAGGAGGATTTAAGGAACGGCTGAATGTAACCGGCCATAAACGGTGCAAACACAAACAACCCCCACATACCGTAAATGATGCTGGGTACAGCCGCCAACAACTCGATGCCGACGCTAATCCATTTACTAAAAACAGGATTGCTTAACTCGACGAGGAACAATGCAATTAAAATACTTAAGGGCACGGCTAACAACATCGCAATGAAGGTGGAAAGAAGCGTTCCGTAAATACTGCCGGCCGCGCCAAATTCCTGGCGAATCGGATCCCACACGTTGGTAATTAAAAACTTAAACCCGAATGTTTTAATGGACAGGGTTGCGCTCATTACCAACTGAATAAATAGCGCGGCCATAATCGCCAGAACAATTCCGGCGCCAACGATGGTTATGGTTTTAAAAACCGTATCGACAGGGTTTTGTGTGCTTGTTTCCTTAAAAAAGGTCATGTTATCTCTATTGTTTTGTGATTCCCGCGCATTAGCCTAAAAGACAACAGCCTGGCTTTCCCCCCTTAAAAAGGCGGACTGAGGGGGGTGTTCCCATATGCAAAATTTAAAAATGAACAAAATTTTGATATTTTATGGGATTTTTACAACCCCTTAATCCCCTTTTCTAAGGGGAAATCAGCTTACTCTTGCAGTTATTCCCAAACAGCCGAACCGCCTGCTTTAATTTCATTTTTCCAACTGTTTTCAACCATTTTTACTAGCGATTCTGGCATGGGAACATAGTGCAGTTTAACTGCTAAATCCTGACCGTGTTTATAACTCCAGTCAAAAAAGGAAAGCGCCTGCCGGGCTATTTGGACGTCTGTTTGTTTTTTGTACATCAGGATAAACGAGGCGCCGGTAATGGGCCAGGATTGTTGGCCGGGCTGGTTCGTGAGCACCAGGTAGTACCCGGGGGCGTTTTCCCAGTCGGCGTTAGCCGCGGCAGCCTGAAACGATTCGATGGTCGGAGCAACAAAGTTGCCGGCCCTATTTTGTAGCAGGACATAGTTCATTTTATTTTGCAGGGCGTAAGCATATTCCACATAACCGATACCGCCGTTGATTTTTTTTACAAATACGGCAACGCCTTCATTCCCTTTACCGGCAACGGCATTGGTTTTCGGCCAGGCCGGGGCTTTTCCAAAGCCGACTTTTTCTTTCCATTCGGGCGAAATTTTTGCCAGGTAGTTGGTAAAAATCCAGGTGGTGCCGGAACCATCCGCACGGTGCACCGATGTAATATCAAGGTTCGGTAAGTTCAAATCCGGATTAGTGGATTTAATGGCCGCGTCGTTCCACTTGGTAATTTTACCAAGATAAATATCCGTCAGATTTTGAGCGGTTAGTTTTAGTTTGCCGGTTTCGATACCTTCCAGATTGACAACCGGAACCACGCCGCCGATGACCATCGGGAACTGCATTAGACCAAATTTCTCTAGTTCTTCCGCTTTCATCGGTGCGTCGGAAGCGCCAAAGTCGACGGTTCTTGCTTTAATCTGGGCAATGCCGCCTCCCGATCCGATAGACTGGTAATTAAGTTTTATCCGAGTCAGTTTTTCATATTTATGCGCCCACTGCCCGTAAATAGGGTAGGGAAAAGTGGCGCCTGCCCCGTTGATGGTTACGGACTTAGAGGCGCTTTCCTCCGATGAACAGGCCGTGATTGTGAACGTGAGTATAAAGGCAAGCAGCAGGGTTTTTAAAATAGATTGTGTTTTCATTTGGTTTTTCCTTTTTATTAGTAATTATTTTCAGATCATAATTAAATGAATAAATGTTAAGATTGTGTTAGGGTTTGGTTAGAAGAGTGTTTTATTTAGAAACGGTACTCAAAGTTGATTTTATAGCTTTGTTTTGTTTGTTTTTCCCGGGTAAGCCGGTAATTGGGAGCGATGTAAAACGATTTAAAGGGCTTAAAAAAAAATCCGGTAATCAGATAGTTCTCATTTTTTTCGTAACTATACTGGTCAATCCGAAGAAATAAGTCATAATGCGTTAAAATCCGATAAGCGCCATAAACCGAAAATAGATATTGATTTTGCTCTGTAGCGGAATTTTTAAGAAAATTAATTTCCGCGCCCAATCTGAACCGATTTCAGGAATAGGCGGTAAAGAGGCCGGCCAAAATTTTGTTCTCCGTTTTTCTTTTTTTGTAGGGTTCAAAAGAGATAACGGCGCCCAGATTAAACGCGTTTCCGGTGTTTAGTTTTTGGGATCCATAAAGGAATAAGGCGGAATATTTTTTATAAACATCTGTTTCGGGCTTTTTATATCCGCTGCCGTTGGTTACCAAAAAACTTACATAAGCGTTTTGTGTAAACTGGTTCGCATATCCAATGCCGAGATCTGCGGAGCCGCTGAATTTGTTTTTATCCATGGCCGACTTTTCAATGAAACGATAGCCCCAGTTTTTTTCCTGCATGCTAAAGATGTTTAGTCCCTGAAGTCCAAAGGTCAGTTGTCCGTATTCCGTTTTCCAGCTTATCAAGGCATTTTTTAAATAGGCGTATAGAGCGGTAGTTACAGAATCATCTTTAAAACGTCCCACATCGGCGGTGAATTTGAAATTAAACGCATTATTTAGACTTCGCTTGTAAGTAAGATAGGCCCTGCGCACATCAAATTCGTTTTTGTCGGGGACCCCTTCCGTCGTCTGGTAATTATATTCAAAATAGACCTTGCTGCCGAGCTTCCCGTTGTCGGCAGACAGGTATGTTAGTAAGCCGGCTAACAGGATAACGGTCAATCGAAAAGAGTACATTACTTCTCTCCTTATATTGGTTGGGTTAAATAGACGCTTAGATTTTAATCCCGTTAAATGAGAGAAGTATTAGGGGCGTGTTAAAAACGGATGCGGATTCGGGGAAAATACTTATAAGGGTAGATGAATAGTAAATGTGCTGCCTGTTCCAACGTTGCTGGAAACCGAAATTTTGCCTCCGTGTACTTTGGCAATATGTTTAACAATGGCAAGTCCCAGCCCGGTGCCGCCCAGTTCGCGGCTGCGCGCTTTATCCACCCGGAAAAAGCGTTCGAACAGACGTTCGTGGTATTTGGGATCGATGCCGCAGCCCTGATCCTGGACATGAATGCGCAGTTCATCTTCTTTTTGTTCGGCCCGGATCTGAACTTCACTGCCCGGTTCGCTGTATTTAAGAGCATTGTTGATTAAATTGATAAGCGCCTGTTCCAGTAAAGCCCTGTTGGCGAATACGGGAATCTCTTTATCCGCATCTGTTTGAATTGTTATCTTATTCTCATCTGCCAGTTTCTGGCAGTCTTCAACCGCATTGTGAATGATGGCGCTTAAGGCTTCTTTGTTTTTTATTAATTTCGAAGAGCCCTCCTGCTGCTCGATATGCGAAAGCTGCAACAGGTCGGTTACAATGGCATTCATGCGGTCGGCCTGACGGGCGACAATGGCGTGAAATTTTGCAATGGTTTGGGGATCCTCTACCTGCCCCTCCCGCAGGGTTTCCATATAGCCTTTGATGGATGTAATGGGGGTTTTCAGCTCGTGGGAAACGTTGGCCACAAAATCCTGACGCATTTTATCCAGTTTTTTTAACTGGGTAATTTCATTAATAAGAATTAATGCGCCGATTATTTGTCCCTCGGAATTTTGTAACGGATCCGAACTGATACGCAGAATATGCTGCATTTCAGATCGAATGCTGATATCCTGTTCCAAATGTTTATTTTGTTTAAGAGCGTCCCGAATAAAATCCAAAACCGCACTATGACGGATGGCTTCGTGAATGAGCCGTTTTTCCGGATTTTCGGTAAGAACGTTAAAAAACTGCACTGCCGCTTTATTAACCCGGATAATGCGCTCATTTTTATCTACGGCCAGTACGCCTTCTTTCATACTGGCAAACATGGCTTCCTGTTCGCTGCGTTGCAATGAGATGGTTTGTATGCGGGCGTTAATTTCGCGGGCCATTTGATTAAGCGTGGCAGCCAAAGCGGTAATCTCGCTGCTGCCGCGTTCCGGAAGCGGCGGTTCAAAAACGCCGGCGGCAAAACGTTGTGCGCCCTGTTTGATTTCTTCCAGCGGCTTACTGATTCTGCGGGAGATAAAATAACTGAATAGAGCGCCCAGCAGCAAAATAAACAAACCTCCGACTAAAACTCTCTTTTGCAGACTGTCAATGGAGGATTCGTAGGACGATAGCGGAAAAGCGACCCGCACGGCGCCCACGATTTTGTTTTTAATTTTCAATGGGACGGCAAGGTAGATCAATTGTTTTTGTAAGGTGTAGCTGTAGCGAACAGAATGCCCCACAGCATCCTTAAACGCGTGTTTGATCTCGGGCCGGTCGGCATGGTTGTCCATTTTATTTTTATCTTTATGAGAATCGGCAATGACCTGCCCGCTATTACGGATAATGGTGATACGCACCTGTCCGCTTTGGCGCAGCATATGCACAACGGAATCGCGAACGGCATCCGGAGCGTTAAAATAGTCGCGGACATGCTCGCTAATTAGCCGGGCGCGTGCCGATAAATCCTGACGAATTTCAGCGGCGTAAAAATCTTTAAGAATTTTTTGTTCGTATCCGGCAAAAAAAACGATGATAATTAAAATTAATGTCAGATAGGAAGGGAAAATTTGGGTAAATATTTTTTTTGTTTTCATAATTCCTGCATTCTATATCCGACGCCGCGCACGGTTTCGATATATTTTCCGGCTGTTCCCAGTTTTTTTCGTAAGCCGACAATTTGAACATCAATGGAGCGGTCGGTTACCGGATAGTTGTCACCATGTACATTATCCACGATATCATTGCGGGTAAAAACCCAGCCGGGGTGTGTGCACAAAAAATGGAGTATTTCGAATTCGGTAAAAGTGAGTTCGGTGGATTGGTTGTTTATGGTTACTTTTCGTTTACCCGGATCGATGGTGATTTCCCGGTATCTTGTAAGTTGCGTCCGTTCGGAAACGCTGTTTTTGCGTCGGATAACACTGTTTAAGCGGGCCATAAGAATTTTGGGGCTAAACGGTTTTGTCACATAGTCGTCGGCGCCCAATTCCAGCCCTTTTACAATATCTGTTTCTTCTCCTCTGGCCGTGAGCATGATAATGGGAATTTGCGCCGTTGCGGGCTCTGTTTTTAAATACTTACAGACATCCAAACCGTCGATTCCGGGAAGCATCAGATCTAAAATAATCAAATCGGGTTTTTCATTTCGGGCCAGTTTAAGAGCTGTTTCGCCGCTTCCGGCTGTGAGAGTTTTATAACCTTGCTGTTTTACATGAAACTCCACCAGGCCAAGGATGTCTTCTTCGTCATCGACAATAAGCACTGCTTTCTGTTTTTCCATTTATTCCTCACAGGACCGGTATTTTTTTGATAAACACTTAGATACAATATACTATTTCATAGTAACATAATAAATAAAAAGGAAGAATTCTGTTAGAATTGTGTTAGCGGGTCAATCGGACGGTTTTTGTGTTTTCAGGTCTTTTAATTGTTTGGAAGCATGTACGTAATTACTGTACATCTTTTGCATTCTGGAACGGATGGCCGGAAGTTCCTGTAATGCGGCAGCCATTGAATCATCGTAATGCGCTCCCTCTTTTAGATTTATACCCAGCGCGCTGTTCATATCCGAAAACTGCTTCGGTAATGTTTTAAGCATTTCAATTGCGGTGTCGCCGTTAATCGAAAAGGAAGTTTTCATTTCCAGCAGAAAAAATCCGTGGCTCTGAAGTTTGTTCCAACTGAGATAAAAATCCGCCGCATACCGGGCGGCGCGGGTGACCTTAATTAGCGCAGACTGGGTTTCATTCAATTCTTTGTTTTTTTTAGGATCCGGCTGATCGTACCAGTTAAGAGTTGAAATTACGGTGGAAGGCAATTTCCAGCGTTCTGCAATCAAACCGCCGATTTTAATGAAATCGATGCCCAGATACAGGTTTTCTGCCGTGCGGATATCAATATTATTTACCTGCGCCTCATGAATAACACGGATGTATTTTTCTTCGAGATAACGTAAAAAAAGTAACCGTCCCGAATTGAGAAGCAAGCCGGTAAAAAAAGCGTCCGAACGGAGCCCCGGCTGTATTTTATCGGCAATGCCCTCGGCCGCGAGAGCCGTATAAATGGAAGAATGGAAAATCTGGTTGTAGTGTTCGCTGTAAATCCGCGGAAAAACGTCCAGCAGGGAAAGGGTTAACAGGATATTGCGAATGGTATCGATGCCCAAGCGCGCCGTTGCGGATTCTATAGATTTTATCTCTTCTACCGGACTGTAAAAAGCGGAATTCGCTGTTTTTAAGATACGTGCCGTTAGTCCGACGTCGTGCGCAATGAGTCCGGCGATTTCTTTAAGCGAAACATCTTTATCGGAAGAGCGTCGCAGTACTTCCGTTAGCGTTTCGGGCAAGGGCGGAAGATTGTCGGCGGCTTCAATAATAAATTGTACTTCTTTTGATATGGTCATTCTTACACTCTGTATTTTAATAGCAATTACATTGTCGGAAATAATTCGGGAAACTTCAAAAAAAAATGTTCTGCCGGTATTTTTATGGGTGATATTTAGTGAAGTAAGATGGACGACTTGCGTATTTTAGAGTGAAAAGTCCCGGATTTTGTTTAAAAAAAGTGACGCAGATTACAAAAACGTAAGTTAGTTCATAAAACTAACAAATATTTTATTTTGTTGTTGGAAGCATTTTTTTTTGTGGTTATATTCAAAATACCTTACAACAAATCATAAACAGAACGTTTAAACACTACTTTTGGAGGAATGTATGAAAAGAATTTTACTGTTTGTTTTTATGTTATCACTTACGGCATTTGCCACCGACTATACGGAATCATTTGAAGATGATTCCGATATATCAAACTGGAGCCACTTTGACGAAGGAAATGTGTACACGACCGAAACATGGAATTCCACCGGCGGCGTCGGCGGTAGTGGCGCATTGGAACTGGGAGACGGCGGTTATGATTTACTGGACAAACATGAAATTACAGCGACGGTTGGAACAAATTACAAGCTGACTCTGGACATTAAAACCGAGAACTGGGACGACCAGGCAAATTATCCCATTTATGTAACCGTTCAGAATATTGACAGCAATCCGGATACTGTTTATGTGAATGGTTCTACAGCTTTTACAACAATTACACTCACGGGGACAGCCTCTTCTGGGAGCGGATATATTCGCATCAAGGGAAGCAATACCGCTTTGGCAAATAAAGTGTGGATTGACAATGTGAATTTTGATGATGATACACAAAATAATGATTACGTGGAAGCTTTTGAAACGGATGCTGATATTTCGAACTGGAGCCACTTTGACGAAGGAAATGTGTATACGAGTGAAACATGGAATTCCACCGGCGGCGTCGGCGGCAGTGGCGCATTGGAACTGGGAGACGGCGGTTACGATTTACTGGACAAACATGAAATTACAGCGACGGTGGGAACAAATTACAAGCTCACTCTGGATATTAAAACCGAAAACTGGGACGACCAAACAAATTATCCCATTTATGTAACCGTTCAGAATATTGACAGCAATCCGGATACTGTTTATGTGAATGGTTCTACGAGTTTTACAACCATTACGCTTAGCGGAACCGCCTCTGCCGGGTCTGGTTATATTCGCATCAAGGGAAGCAATACCGCTTTGGCAAATAAAGTGTGGATTGACAATGTGAATTTTGACGATAATTATGCACCTTCTTCCATTAATGATACAAAATCCGGTATAGTTCGTCAATTTAACTTGTTGCAAAATTATCCCAATCCGTTTAATCCTACAACAACCATTCCCTTTGAAATTTCCAAAGCTTCTAATGTTCGGATTAGGGTATTTGATATGGCCGGAAAAAAAGTAGCCGATTTGTGCGATGAATTCTTTCAGACAGGGAAACACGAAATTTCTTTTAATGCAAGCAATTTAAGCTCGGGTATTTATTTTTACAGCATTCAGGCAGATAATTTTACCACAACCCGCAAAATGACAATTTTAAAATAAATAGGTAGATATATAGGTATGGAAATGTATTGATTTCAGCCATTTCCATACCTTATTTCCAGAGTTTAAGGTACCTTCATGAAATATATTATTCTATTTCTGTTGCTAATTCAGTTTGGATTTGGCCAGCAGTATAAATCCATTCATCAAATAGACAGCGAATCCCACCGGTATTTACCGAAACATGGGTCGTATTTTGATATTTCCGGGAAGGGGATTATTCCGTTAAGTCCGCAAAAAAAGGCGGCGCTAACCAAAACGGTATTCGGCTATCTGCCTTACTGGGAATATCAAACAGCGCCCGACAATCTGCAATATGATTTGTTAAGCCATATCGCGGCATTTGAATTTCCGGTTGCAACGGACGGTTCGGTTAGTTATCCGTCCTACTGGCCCTGGACAGATGTGATTAATGACGCCCACAGTAACGGGGTAAACGTGGTGATGTGTGCTACCAATTTTGAGACGGATGAAATTCATACCATTCTTACCAATACGACCACACAAAACACGTTTTTTAATAATGTGAAATCCATTATCCAAACCTATGATTTGCAGGGTGTGAATATCGATTTCGAAAATATTGCATCGGATGATCGCGGCGCGCTGCTTAACAGTTTTATGGCCGACTTAACTTCCTTTATGCATTCAGAGGTACCGGGTTCCGAAGTTTCCGTTGCCGGGCCGGCCGTTAACTGGGGCGGCTGGGATTTTAGCGGGTTGGCAGCCTCCTGTGATTATATTTTTATCATGGGGTATGATTTTTACGGAAGCTGGAGCGCAACGAGCGGGCCCTGCGCGCCGCTGACCGGAGGAAGCCACAATGTAACCAATACGGTGGAAGTGCAGTATGCCCCGGTTACGCAAAACAATCCGGAAAAACTGATTCTCGGAGTACCATATTATGGCAGCCGCTGGGAAACGGAATCCTCGGAACCGTATGCAGCCGTTATTGATTATATCAACCATCCGCGCTACCGAGACGCCTGGCCGCAATCGGCTACCTACGGCCTGCTATGGGATGAGGAGAGTCAGACGCCGTGGTACCGCTATCCGGAAAGCTCCGTTTGGCGTCAGGTTTGGTTTGATACCGATTCCAGCCTGGGCCTGAAATACGACCTGGCGGATGTTCATGCGCTGCTGGGCGTCGGCATGTGGGCCCTGGGCTATGACGGCGCCTATCCCGAGTTGTGGGATGAATTACGGAAACGGTATGGCGAACCTTCTGCAATCAGGCAACATGCGCAAAATCCTCAGAAATTTGAGTTGTTACAAAACTATCCGAATCCGTTTAATCCGGAAACGACAATTCATTTTCGTTTGGCGGCAAAAAGTCAGGTGCGGCTGGAAGTCTATAATATGCTGGGGCAAAAAATTCAGACTTTGCTAAACGGCGAACAAAAGGTGGGAATTCATTCCGTTCGTTTTAACGCATCTGCTTTAGCGAGCGGCGTTTATTTTTATAAATTGTCCGGACCGGATTTTGTACGGATTCGGAAAATGATTGTTATGCAATAATGAATCCAGTCTAAAAAGGCATAGCCACTGATTTCCACAGAAAGACACGGATTGTTTTTATTGAAATTACATTGAATAGATTCGTGTAAATTCGTGATTTTTATAGTGAACTCAATAATAAAAAAGAGATTTTTATCTGTTTTTAAATGCGGGAATGTTTATCTGGGTAGTTTTCTCTTTGCGCGGGAAATCCAGAATAAATTTGGTCCCTTTTCCGGGCATACTGGTAAAACTTATCCGTCCTTCATGGGCCTGTAAAATATTACGGCTGACCGCCAGTCCGATTCCGCCGCCGTCCTGCTTGGTGGTAAAATATAAATCAAAAACATGCTGCTGCACCGCTTCGCTCATTCCGGCGCCGTTGTCTTCGATCTCTGCGATAACCCGTCGGTCTTCCTGTTTGGTTGTTACCCGAACCGCCCCGTTTTGATCAATGGCCTGAAAGGCATTCAGTAGAATATTTAAAAACACCTGCTTCAGTTGATCCGGATCGCCGTAGATAAAATCAATATTAGTGTCGAGGTTTGATTTCAATTGAATATTGCGCTCAATGCTCTGCTGCTGAATCAGAAATAAAACGTCTTTGACGACGGCATTTAAATTGATCAGCGATAAATCGGCCTGTTTTACCCGGGCCAGATTAAAAAATTGGCTGGTGATACGGTTAAGCCGTTTAACCTCGTTTTGCAGCACTTCGAGTGATTTCTTTATTTTTATATCATCGGGCAGAGCAATTTTACTCAGACGGCTGTTGAGGATTTCGGCGTGAATAGCCATGGAAGAGAGGGGGTTTTTTATTTCATGGCTAATAGAAGAGGCCAGCCCGGCAATGACGCCGAATTTCATAGAGCGGTTTAAATTATTCTGTAATTCCTGCAGGGAATAAATGTCTTTAAACGATAGCAGACAGCTGGCGGCGCCTTCGCTTTCGAGGTAGAGTTGCAGAGAGAGTTGTGTAAAAACTTCCCGGCCGTCCGGAAGCCACAGGGTTAAATCCCGTTTCTGAATACCCTGCCCGGTCTGTTTTGCTTCGCGGATAAGGGCGCGCAGTTCCGGGTTTTCGCTAAGAACAGATGTAAAGTATTTTGAAAAAGATTCCTCGGCCGGTGTATGAAAAAAACGCAGAGCCGCCTCATTAAAACTGCTGACACTTTCCGTATGATCCAGTACCACAATACTCTCGTCAACCGCCTTAAGCAGGGTGGAAATCCGTTTTGCCGCCTGTTTGTAACTTTCGTCGAGAATACCCACCTTTTCGATGGTCTTGTTTAGCTGCTCAAAAGCGCTGGTAAATTCGTCATTGCGCGCATAATCGATACGGTAGGAATAATCGCCCTTTTTTAATTGTGAGGCCATGTTTTTAATGGATTCCAGCGGCGTCCGATAAGCGCGTCCGGCGAGATAGAAGGTGAAAATCAGCAACAGTCCGAAGAGGATAATGACCGGAATGAAAAATACAGGCAGATCCTTATAAAATCCGCTTACGCCGCCGCGGGAAAGAACCAAACGTAAATAACCGAATATTTCGTTTTCGGTGTTGGTAAGCGGCAGAATCACATCCAGTACTTTGATGCCGCCTTCCCAGGTTTTTTCCAGAACCAGGGGCTGATTGCTAAGCAGGTTGGCCAGTTCCACGGATGATTTATACTGACGGCCTTCTATTTTCTGATCGGAACTGAGCAGAATTTTCATTTTTGTGTTAATCAACAGAATATGAATAATACTACCCGATTCGGTGGTCATATTATTCATTAAAGCCCGCAGGCGTTTTTTTTCGGAGTAGGTAAGCTTGTCTAAACTTTTATCGGCGGTATTGCGCAGAGCGTCTTCCACGGCGCGGCTTAAAAGCAGGGCCGTACGGGTGACTAACTGACGGTTTAATCCGGAGTAGGCGTTATAGATAAGGTACCCGCTGGCGGCCGTAATTAAAATGAAAACGGAAAGGATTATAATGATTCTTTTATAGAGGCGCTTCATGAATAGTTCAGTCTATTCCGGGGAGCCGGTTTGCTGAAAATTATTTTTAATCGTTTGCCATAGTCCCTGCCCAAGATATTTATCGGCGATGGTCAGTACGTTTTGAATGCCGGCTAAAATATCGCCTTCACCGGCCCAGTGTTCGTACAAAATGTCTATATCGCCGGTGTTGATGTAATCGTTGAGCACATAAGCGGCCACGGCAATGTCATCCATGTAGCCGATAGGGCCCAGAAAGGCTTCGGGCAGTAAATCGATGGGACTGATAAAATAAGCAACGGCCGCGCCCAGTTTCACCTTTTTTTCGGTAGGCACCCGCGGGTCGAGCGAAAGCTTTACCAGCAGATGAAAAAAATCCGGCCCCATAAGCAGAATATCACTGTGTTTAAAATTTTTCTTTTCCAAAAAAGCGCTGATCTGAGCGCGTAGTTTTATATAAAAATCGTTATGTTTTTTTTCCATTTTAACACCTGCTCATTTTTTTTAAAATCAGAGTCTGTTTTAATTTAAAATTTACCATCTAAAATTCATAATAAATATTTAAAGCCCCCGTTCCTTGCTTATCTGATCGTAGGCGCTGTTAATCTCGGCCATTTTTTCGTTGGCGATTTTAATAAAATCTTCGGGAACGCCTTTGGCCATCAGTTTATCGGGATGATATTCGAGGACTAATTTTTTATAGGCTGCTTTAACCTGATCATCGGAGGCTTTCGAGGAAATACCGAGAATCGTGTAAGCCTGATCATTCTTCTTAATAAACAGCGCTTTTATCTGCTCGTAGGCCGTTTGAGAAATGCCGAAAATTTGGGAAACCTGTAATATAAATTGTTCTTCTGCCGGATGAAATTTCCCATCGGCCATAGCAATGCGGAACAGTAAATGTATCATCATCTGCAGGACCTGGGGCTGATTTCCCATCAGGTTTTTAAACTGGCGGGCAACCGCAGCGGCGTCATCCTGTGTGTTTTTGGCCTGGTTAAATAATCCGGCGATGATCTTACGGTCTTCACTGCTAATATGCAGCTCGGTACGGATAAAGGTATCAAAAGCCCGTATTTCATCGGCGGTTACCACGCCGTCGGCTTTAGCCATCTTTGCGGCCAAAGAAGCCATACTTACATAAAAGACAAACTGCCGGTCGCTGTTATTTTGCAGAGGTTGGTTGGTTAAATCCATTCCGCAGGCCGGACAGTGTCCGTCCATGGTCGGTTTAATGTGATGGCCGCAATGGGGGCAGCGCATACCGAGCCCCGCACCGGCGGGACCTCTTTCCGCGGCATTATCAAACATATTTCCCAAAAAACCGCCCATAATGGCGCCTATCGGTCCGCCGATCATAAATCCGAATCCGACACCGATCGCTTTGCCTAAAAACCCCATTTATTTCCTTCCTAAATTTTTTAATTATTTACATTTTTTGCCGCAGAGATCACAGAGAATTTTCAATAACCATTTTTTTTCTCAGTTTACTCTGTGCCCTCTGTGGCTAACTAACGAAACCAAAATTTACACGACATACCGTAAAAAGCAAATGGATATTTCATTTTCATTGCGGGGGGGATTTTTTTTGTACCATACATTATTGATCTGAATTTCCTTTTATATTCTTCTCTGCCTCTGTAATACACAAAAATTGTTTGGGAGAAACGATATGAAAATATTTCTGCTTTCATCAATGGTGTTTACCGCCCTGTTGTCTGCTCAGACTCAAATTGCCCCCATAGATATTAATGATTGGATCTATTGGCAATCTTGTGCCGGGTTTTCAACAACGGGTCCTAACTATTCTGAAAGCGGTATTTTCCCTTCGGGAAAAGCACCTGTGGTTTATGCGGATTTTACACCGTGGACAGGAATTGTACGTGACACACGGCCAGGCGCCGTTCCGTTGCGTGCAGGGGGCAGCTATTATAATTCCGGAACACAACCGGGCTGGATTGTTACGCCGGGTACCATAGAAAATGATCCGGTTCCGGTTGACTTGCATGATCCCAGGGCGCGGATTTACCGTATACGGAATGATTTTGACACCGCTCCCGACGATTCGCTCATTCACGATGCCGCCGTTACGTTTAATTTACCCGATTCGGAAGTAACCGCGGACATAATCGAAACACTGCGTACAAACTACAGGCGTGACTGGCAGAAATGGCCGGTGGACCTCGGCGCTCCCTGGTACGATCGTGACCGCGACGGGCAATGGAACCCGGATGTGGACGAACCGGGTATTGCCGGTGCAGACCAGGTTATCTGGTATGTGGTTAATGATATGAATAAGGCACATACATTAAAACTGTTTGCTTCGCCACCCATAGGATTGGAAGTACAGGTGACCGTCTGGGCCTATAAGAATCAACCGCACGTAGGTGGACAGGCGGTTTATAAACGTTTCCGGTTAATCAATAAATCCGCCTTCCCGATTGATTCCATGTATTTCGGGCAATTTTCTGATACCGATGTCGGCGACTATGCGGATGATTATGCTGGCTGTGACAGTGTTTGGCAGATGGGTTATGCTTATAACAGCACAGAGCCGGATAAAATTTATGAAGCGTTAAACATGCCCTCACCGGCGGCAGCCTATATTCTGCTGCAGGGGCCGCTTGTTGAGCAGCCGGGTGTACGGGCTGTGCAGGATTTCCAAAATATCGATGATTATGAAAATTTAAAAATGACTTCCTTCTGGTTTCATGCAACCGGATTAGGTTATCCATCTCCGGAACTGGGAAGTTATGACGGAGCTATTTTGATGAATGCGCTTCTCCAAGGTTATGCCGGATTTTACTGGAACGAAAACCATCCTTTTTACCATTACTATTGGCAGTATCCGCCTAAGGGTGCGCCAACAAAGTATCCGCTGAATGGGGATCCGGTCTTATTAACCGGGGATATTGAGGGGGATTTCTATCCCGGCAATAGAAGTATTATGATCAACACCGGTCCGTTCAGTATGCAGTCCGGTCAAATGCAGGAAATCGTAATTGGTGTTTTGGGCGGATACGGTATCGAAAATACGCGCAATGCCCTGGCTGTGTTTGACCTGCAGCAAAAAGCTCCCTATGTGCACTGGCTTTACCAGGACATGGCCAATTTTGAGGAACCACAGGGCCTGCGTGATACGACACGCTTTACGGAACCATACATCGGACCATGCGAATTCTATTTAGGACAAAACTATCCCAATCCATTCAATGGCGTCACGCAGTTTGATATTGATATACCGCAGGAAATGCCTGTAGATTTAACCGTTTATAATGTGTTAGGGCAGCGGGTTAAAACCATTTACCAAGGAAGGCTTGCACAGGGTGTTTATCCTTTTGCCTGGCAGGGTAAAAATACGGCAGGAATTCAGGTAAGTGGTGGACTCTATTTTATCCGCTTAAGTGGTTCCGGTTTGACTCGGGTACGCAAAGCTGTTTATCTTCCCTGACAAGATTGGTTGAGGAGTAACATTTTTTACTTCAACATTTGATCAATAGTGTCCGGTTAAAATTTGATAAATATCTGAAAACCCTGCAATACCAATGTATTAAGGGAAATACAAATTAACAGGACTTGATTAGGAACCCACCCCCGTTTCCCCCTCCCTAGAAGCGTCAAGGGAGGGGGTGAGCCTCGTGAAATCAGGGCTCGGGGGAGAGTTTGTAAAACAATCTCTTTACCAGAATAAACCGTCCAAATTTAACCGGATACGAAGGACATTTGATATTATAAATTATTTTGGTACTTATAATAATTACGATTCAATGATTAATTAAAGAAGACTTACCTTGAAGCAAATGAAGCTAATGAAGAAAAATTTCTTCAGTCACTTCCTGCTCTTCAAGGTATTAAGGATTTATATGAAAAAATACGCCATTCTAATTAATTTAGTTTTTCTAGTTCTTCTTCAACCGCTGTTTGCACAAACTGATTTCGATCTACTGTTCAACGACCGCACCATGCGCGTGGACTATTTTCATCACGGCAATGCCGCGGAAGATGATATCTCACTGGATCATATTTATGTGTACGGGCAGTGGGCAGGCAGCCCTAATCATTTAATCGATCCCTTTAATAACGGGCGTTATTATGTAAAGCTGTATGACGCTGCCCGGAACCGCCTGATTTTTTCCAAAGGATTTGACAGTTATTTCGCCGAATACCGCACCACTAATCCGGCTTTGGAGGGCATAAAACGTACCTTTCATGAATCGGTGCTGATCCCGGAACCCAAACATAAATGCATTCTGGTGTTGGAAGAACGCCAGAGGAATAATATTTATAAACCCGTTTTCGTAAAGGAAATCGACCCGGCCGATGTGCATATCATCCGCGAAGATTTCAAGAATACCGAAAAAATTATTACGTCGCTTAAAAATGGAAATCCGCACGATAAGGTAGACGTCGTTTTTCTGGCCGAAGGCTACACCCAGGCGGAATTTATTCGCTTTAAAGAAGATTTAAAAAAGCGTACCGACCTGCTGTTTTCTGTGGAGCCGTACAAATCAAATAAGAAAAATTTTAATGTGTACGGCGTCTTCCGTCCCTCGGCCGATCCGGGCGTGGACGAACCGGACAAGGGAATCTACCGGCGCACTGCTTTGAACAGCACCTTTTATTCACTGGATTTGAACCGCTACCTGCTTACCGAAGACAACCGTACCCTGCGTGATATGGCGGCCTGCGTTCCTTACGATGCCATCTTTATCATGGTAAACAGCAAGCGGTATGGCGGCGGCGGAATTTATAATCAGTTTGCCGTGTTCACCGCGCATAGTCCGGTTTCGGCGCTGGTTTTTGTGCATGAATTCGGCCATTCCTTTGCCGGGCTTGCCGATGAATATTACACCTCTTCAACCGCTTACAATGACTTCTATCCCAAAGGAGTGGAACCGGTGGAACCCAATATTACCGCTTTGCTCGACCCGACATTTTTAAAATGGAAAAACGAGGTAAATCCGGGCAAAGCAATTCCCAGTCAATGGAATAAAGCCGAATATGACAGTTTAAGTGTCAAGCGCCAAAAATTCCGGCGACGTCTGCGCACAGAATTGAATTCCGATGAACAGGCCAAGATCAAAAGAGAGATGAACCGCTTAGATAGGAAATTAAAAGATTTTATCGCGACCCATCCTCTTAAAAATAAAACCGGTTTCTTTGAAGGCGCGGGTTATTCCTCCAAAGGCCTTTACCGGCCTATGCTCAACTGCCTCATGTTTTCCAACCGTGAAAAGAAATTTTGCACGGTTTGCCAAAACGCTATTTTACGTATGATCCATTTTTATAGCCGCTAAGGTTGACAATGTGCCCTCTGTCTGATATTTTACTTTGACAAGCCGGAATTGATACGGCAAAAAGCAATTATTATTTACGGATAATTTAGAACCTTTGGTTATTTATAATCATAACAGATCAGGACAGAAGCAATGAATGTACAAAAATTAGCCCGCTTTGTTTTTCTGCTCGTTTTCTTGTTTTCGTTTGCTTTGGCTCAAAACCAGAATAAAAGGGAAGAAAACACATCCGGCAGGCTGCAACCGTACTGGGTCTTTTTTAAAGACAAAGGGCCGCAGGCGTTATTAAAAACACAGAAAGCCGAAGATCTGCTTAGCGCCCGCGCTCTGAAACGCCGGCAAAAAACAAGAGACAACGAGGCGCTGGTAGATTATAGCGACAAACGGCTGTATGAACCGTATGTGGAACAGATTAAACAAGCGGTTAAAAAAATTCGTGTACGCTCGCGCTGGCTGAATGCGGTTAGCGTGGAAGTATCTCCCGGGCAGTTGCACAACATCAGCGGATTTGCTTCGGTGGAAAAAATAGCTCCGGTGCGCTTGTATCGGAAAAAAGCGCCGCCAAAAGAGACGCAACCGGTTTTGATCAATAATGGAAGCCTGACCAAAATCAGCGGTTTGGATTATGGGCAGGCCGGGAATCAGATATCAATTATTAATGCCGATGTCCTGCATGAAAAAGGCCTTTCCGGAAAAGGCGTGCTCATTGCCATGTTGGATGACGGATATAATTTGTTAAACAGCCACATTGCCTTCGACAGTCTGCGCAATGATGACAGAATAGAAGATACCTGGGATTTTATCCACAATGATGTTTCGGTAGACGACCACAATTATTCCTCTGACGGAACGCATGGTACCAAAACCCTGTCGGTAATTGCCGGAAATACCCCCGGAAAGTTGATCGGGACGGCTTATGGCGCGTCTTTTTTATTGGCTAAGACGGAGATGGATTCCACCGAAGTGCCGGCAGAGGAAGACACCTGGGTAGCCGGTCTGGAATGGGCGGAACAAAACGGCGCCGATATTGTGAGCAGTTCGCTGGGTTATGGGTATTATGCCACCGATCCGGCCTCCTCCTGGTACACCTGGGAAGATATGGACGGCGAAACCGCTGTGGTTACCATTGCCGCCGATTTGGCTGCCGGTAAAGGACTGTTGATTTTTAATGCGGCCGGAAATGAAAATGACAATGCGGATCATAACACACTTATTGCGCCCGCTGATGGAAATAATGTACTGGCCGTTGCGGCAGTCACTTCGTCGGGCGCCCGTTCCTCTTTTTCTTCGGTAGGCCCAACCGCAGACGGACGGATAAAACCGGATATTGCCGCCATGGGCAGCGGCGTTACTTATGCATCATCATCCTATGACTCTGTTTTTTCCACAGGAAACGGCACTTCATTTGCCTGTCCTTTGGCCGCCGGAGCAACCGCTTTACTGCTGGAAGCTTTTCCCACTGCTTCCGCAGGTCAGATTCAACAAGCCTTGCGCACCACGGCGTCACAGGCCAATACACCGGATAAATATCTGGGCTGGGGCATTGTCGATATGGCTGCCGCTTACGATTATCTTAAAACCAGTGGAATTGGCGCTCCCTCTGCAACGCGGTATCCGGCACACCTGGAGCTTTATGCGAACTATCCGAATCCGTTTAATCCGCTTACGACACTTAATTATCGTATTCATACCGCTGCAAAAATATCTATCCGGGTTTTTGATCAAAGCGGCAAGCGTGTATTGTCCCTGGGTACAATGAATAAAGCGGCCGGAACATACACGCAGACAATTACAATGAACCGGTTCGCATCCGGCATTTATTATTATCGGATTACAGCAACCGAATTCGCGTCGGGACGCCAATATATAAAATCAGGTAAAATGATATTGTTGAAATAAAATAAGGAGGCAGCCTTGTCGGAAATTTACAAAGTGGAAGACTATATGGATAAAACCTTCCTCACCCTAAGTGCGGATATGGATGTGTATCAGGCCGTGGATTTATTGTTGGAAAAAGTACAGACCAGTGCGGTTGTGATTGATGAAAACAAAAAAGTGGTTGGGATATTATCAGAGAAAGACTGCCTTAAACTACTTACCGGCGGCTCCTATTTTCAGCTTCCGGGAGGGAAGGTAAAAAACTTTATGACAACAGATGTATTTTGCGTACCGCCTTACACGGATATTTTTCAGCTTGCCGATATGTTTATGAAGCACTATTTCCGGCGTATCGTTATTACCGATCCTAAAAATCGTGTATTAGGACAGATTACACGTCGGGATTTACTGCGCATTATTAAAGAGCTGCATAAGAAAAGTGAAACCAAGATTGCCCCCATCATGTAACCGGGTGTTAAATGAATCCGCAGATAAAAGAGTTTAAAAAACTACCGGGGGTTGGTAAAAGCATCGCGCAGGATTTTATCGACCTCGGTTTTTCGGTCATTCCAGAGCTTCGGGGGGAAAACCCGCAACGCTTATTTGACGAACTTTGCAAGCTCAGGAACGAACGAATTGACCGCTGTGTGCTTTATGTGTTTCGTGGCGCGGTATATTTTGCAGGACAGGAAACACACAAACCGGAATTACTGAAATGGTGGAACTGGCAGGATAAAAATCTAAAAAATTTATCCCCCGCAGAATTGGCAGTTATCCACGTGAAACCGGCATAGTCATGCAGCGACAGCCGCCGCCCCCACGGGTTAATTCATTTCCCGAAATGGCCACCGCATATTTATCCATTGTATTCAAATCAACTTTTCCTTCAATTACGTCCGCCGCTTCTACGCGGGGAATACCAGCCTTTGTCAGTTCTTCGTAAGTAAACGTATTCATACCGTAGCCGATTATTTTACCGGGGCCGATAGTAAAAAAGTTGGCGCCGGACTGCCATTGTTCCCGGCGCTGATATAATTCGTTCTGTCCACCGCAAAAAACAGGCTCCAGGTTGATGTCTACGCGGCGTAGCGCTTCCAGTAAATACGGAACCCGTTCCAGCTTGGGATGCTCGGGGTCGGAGATATTCATATGAATCACATCCACGCCGTCCTTCGCTAAAATAAGCGGGGGAAAGACCACCGCCTTATCGTAATCGATCATCGTAAAAACCATATCAAGATGAATGGCCGCCCGAATTTTAGGCAGGATAACCACAAAAATATGTTTAATTTTGCGGTTTGCCTTAAACTGCTCAACAAGATAATCGATGCCGGGAATGCTGGTACGCTCGCTCATGCCGATGAGCACCGTATCTTCCCGAAGAATTAAAATATCGCCGCCCTCAAAAGTCGCCCGTGAGGTAGGCTCTTTTACGCCGTCCGCGAGAAATTTCTTACATTTAACTATGGAATGATGGCGAAAAATATAGCTCATCAAAACCGCCTCGGCGGTACGGATGGGGTTGGCCATGGTACCGATAAAAACCCGTTCGTTAATAACCATGGCGGCATCTCTGGTAAAAAACAGGTTGGGCAGCGGAGGCAATGCAAAATGACGGGGTGATAGAAAACGACCCAGGGTATCCCGTTTTAGCGGTGTGCCGGTAATCAGCTGATTGGCCAACAGCTCCGGCTCGGTTTCCCGGAGCTGTTTTTCCATTTCCGGCGTATTTAAGAGGGTGCAAAAATCATGGATTAAATGATGTTTTATTTTCTCATCTTTTAACACTTCGCTTAATAAGGATTTTACCTGCAACGGCCGCGCTGTTTTTTGCAATACGCCTTCCAACTGGGCATGCTGACTGCGCGCCGCTTCGAGATTTAGGATATCATCGTATAAAAGTTCTTCGGCGGTTTCGGGCGTCATTTGATTTAATTCCGCTCCCGGTGTATGAATCAGTACGGTTTTGAGCGGAGCGATTTCGGAGGAGACCTGAATGTTTTTCATATAAGTTCCATTCGTTTCGGGAAAATTCTTTCTGTGCGCTTTTTTATAGCCGCGGAGAAGTACGGAAGGCCTTTTTTTACGGGCTCACCCTGGAAAATCTGCGACTGTTTGAATATATCACAGTCTTTGGTAAAGTTAAAGCCAGATTCCAAAGATCAATAATCAGGTGTGAAGTTATCATTAGAAGCGGTATTTAGCAAGAGGGATCGTGTACAGAAGTTCGGGGTAGCGCCTTCGTTTCAGGTTTGGCCGATACCGTCAGGGAAACGCATTTCCATGGTCATGCGATAAGGCGAAATTTTAATACGGTAGTTCTCATCGGAAAAGTAAAAGAAATCATCCTCTTTTAAATGGATCTCCTTCATAGCATTTTCCACCTGTTCAAACATCGAACGCATCCGTTCATTCTGTTGGGAGTTGCCAATGCCGGTACTGTTTAAAGGTAAATGCTGCATAAAAGTCTCCATAATAAAATACGGGGTGTATTAATAAAATTCGGCAAAAACAAGAAATACTTTAATCTTTTCCTGTCCAAACAAATATCTAACGGGTCTGACAAGGTTTTATTTTACTACCTTAAATTCTAAAGTACAAACAACAAAATCGAAAAAAGCAATAACTTAAATCTCAAATAAAAACCACCCTGTAGATGGATGTATAAATTTTAGAATCTGGTGTTTATTTGTTATTTGGCGCTTGTATTTTGGTATTTCCTAAATTTTACTTTAGAAATTTTGGTTTAACTTCTTTTTGTCTGTTTTTTTTACTATTGTTAACTGTTCTTGCATACGATAATAAATTATAGCGGATAAAATGAGGGTTTTTGTGTATATGAAACTATACTATGCGATGCTGTTTTTTTACATTCTGTTTTTCTATACCGGAAAGGTGGTTGGTTTTCCAGCCGCGAAAATTTCCTGTGATAAAGACCTTGGTCTTCCGCTTATTCGTAACTATTCGGCCCGGGAATACGGAGCTGCCGATCAGAACTGGGCGATTATCCAGGATCGGCAGGGTATCATGTATTTCGGTAACAATTTTGGCGTTCTGGAATATGACGGCAGCAGTTGGCGACTGATTTCCGTCCCCAATGAAGTGGTGCGCTCCCTTGCAATGGATTCCACGGGCTGTATTTATCTGGGTGGTTATAATGAGATAGGTTATTTAGCTGCCGATTCTGCCGGTAATCTGAAATATCATTCTTTGCTGCATCTAATTCCGGTTGGTGACCGGAAATTTGGGCATGTATGGAACACTTTAGTCAGTGAAAATGAAATCTATTTCCAAAGCTATTCTCATATTTTTCGCATCAAAACAAACCAGAGAGAAAGCCGCAGCCATCCAATACAAGCCGTTAAAATCTGGCGTCCCGTTACTAATTTTCATCTTAGTTTTGTGGTTAACGGGCAGTATTTTGTACTGGAGCAGAACCGCGGATTATTTACTATAGACGAAGACAGTCTGCGCCTTACTCCGGGTGGTGCGCGCTTCGATCATGACACTGTTTTTCTGATGCACCCCCGTTTCGGAGCGGGTGATAGCGATTCTGTATCTGCTCGCAAACATATTTTAGTTTATTCCAAACCGTCCGGTTTTTTTCTTTATGACGGTAAAACCTTTACTCCTTTTAAAACAGAAGCAGATGCTTATTTAAAGGAAAATATTCTTTATATGAAAAGTAGTGTCCTACCCGACGGCAGACTGGCGCTGGGTACGGTCCACGGCGGATTAGTATTAATGAATCAGGAAGGAAAAATAACGCAGATTGTCGACCCGCAGGCCGGACTGGCCGATCCCACTGTTTACGCTACTTTTGTAGATAGAAACGGGACCTTGTGGCTGGCTCTGCAAAACGGAATTACCCGGTTTAGTACAAGTCTGCCTTTTACCCTGTTTGATAAGCGTCTGGGAATTGAAAGTGAAGTGAATTCCATTATTCGTTTTAAAGGGCGCCTGTATTGTGCCACGATGCGCGGGATCCGGATTTTATCACCTAAAACAGGTTCTGGCAAAGCGCCGTCCTTCACAAAAGTGCCGGGCATTGCTTTGCAAAGCTGGGACTTGTTAGAGGCAAATAAGCATTTACTTGCCGCTTCTACGGATGGGGTAGCTGAAATTGACGGGGAACAGGCTGTAAAAATTCCAACATCGTGGCATAATGCCTTATCGCTTTATCATTCACGGCGCGACAGCACTATTCTGTTTGTTGGTCTGCTGGACGGATTGGCCGTACTAAAATTTCGCAACGGTACGTGGCAGGACGCAGGGCGGATTAATGAAGTTACAGAGGATATTCGTTACATCACCGAAGACAGTAAAGGAAATTTGTGGCTGGGCGCCATGCTGCAAAAGGTAATAAAACTATCCCCGCTTCCTGACGGCACATTCGCTGTCAGGCGCTATGATGGGGGCGGACGAATCAGTGGGGTATACAGCCTGTATAATATACATAACCAAATTATTGTAGCAACAGGGAAAGGCTTTTTGCGCTATGACACGCTAAGCGATTGTTTCGTAAAAGACTCGGATATTCCGTTTAGTTATCAGGAGGACGTCCGGCGTTCCTTCCAGGTTGTAACGGATAAAGAGAACCGTACCTGGATTCAAGAAGAGACAATGAATAACGCCCGGATATTTGTTCTGAAAAATGGCGTATTAAAGCCGCTGCCACTTTTGCAGCTTGCAGGCGATCGCAATCTGGGACACAGCATTTATCCATCCCCCCGGTACAGCCGGGTTTTCTGGTTGGGCGGATCGGAAAAAATTGTGCGTTTTACATATTCTGAGCCGGAAACGCTCAGTTATCCTGTTCAGAATACAGTATTGCTGCGAAAAATTACTGTAAATAACGATTCACTGCTTTTTGGCGGCAGCGGCGTTCCCGGAGCAGTAAACGAACTGCCGTTCCATAACAATACACTTTCTTTTGAATTTGCCCTGCCCGGCGCTGTTGATGAATCCATGGTACGCTATCAATATTTTTTGCTTGGCTTCAACAAAGGATGGTCCGACTGGACTTCTCAGCATATAAAGCTGTTCGAGCAATTACCGTCCGGCGCCTATGTTTTTAAGGTACGCGCCAGAGATGTCTTGGGGCGGGTTAGCAATGCTGCTTCCTTTGCATTTAAAATTCGTCCGCCCTGGTACCGCGCCTGGTGGGCTTATACGTTTTATCTGTTTCTTATAATTCTAATTATATATGCGATGCTTCGCAGTCGCTTCCGCTATCTGGAACGTAAAGCAAAAAAGCTGGAACTCTTGGTAGCCAAACGTACTCAAAAGATTCGCGAGCAGTCAGAAAAGCTAAAGGAAATGGATCGTTTAAAATCCCGTTTCTTTGCCAATATTACCCATGAGTTCCGCACGCCGCTCACCCTGATTATGGGGCAGATTGAAAGTGTTCTGGCCTCCGGCGGAAAAGAAACCGCCAAACTCAAAATGGCGGCCCGCAATACCCGCCGCCTGCAGCAGTTGATCAATCAATTGCTCGATCTGGCAAAAATAGAAGTTCAGGGCCTAAAGCTGAATCGTGCCGCTCACGAACTGGTTCCCTTCCTGCGCGGTTTGGTATATTCCTTTGAATCGCTGGCCAAACAGAAAATGATTACCCTTAATTTTTACAGTGAGTCGGAAAATATTGTTCTGGAATTTGATTCTAAAAAGATGGAGGAAGTGTTCGAAAACCTGCTGTCCAATGCCCTTAAATTTACGCCCCGCGGCGGCGCGGTTTCTGTTACACTACAGATTACTGAAAACGAAGATGAAAAGCTCACTGAATCCGCAGGAAAATTCACGGAAATTCATGTGAAAGATACCGGACTGGGAATTGCCGCTGACAAACTGCCACATATATTTGACCGTTTCTACCAGGCAGACAGTTCAAAAACACGTGACTATGAAGGCACCGGACTGGGTCTGGCTTTAGTAAAAGAACTGGTGGAATTGCACCACGGGCGGATCACCGTGCGCAGCAAACCGGGACTGGGTACGGATTTTACAATTAAACTCCCCTTTCAGGAACAGAGTACTGTTTCCGCTCAGCCTGCAATTCCGAATTATAAGCCGCAGAAAAAGACCATGCTGTCAGATATAACAGAAGATGCGGCGATTAATCAGACCGCAGGACAAGATGAAGTAAAACAACTCGAAACGATTCTGATTATAGAGGATAACGCTGATATGCGCGTTTACCTGCGTCAGAACCTGGAAAGTGAATTCCATATCCGGGAAGCCGAAAACGGAAAAACCGGCCTTCAGCGCGCCGCGGAAATCATGCCCGATCTGATTATTTCCGATGTGATGATGCCGGTAATGGATGGTTTTGAGCTGGTTAAAGAATTGAAAAAAAATGAAAGAACCAGCCACATTCCTGTTATTTTACTTACAGCGCGGGCTTCTCTGGATGATAAGATTGACGGCATTGAGTCGGGGGCGGACGCCTATTTAAGCAAACCCTTTAATCAGCAGGAGTTATTGGCCCGGGCTAAAAATCTGATACACTCGCGACAGCAGTTACGTAAGCGTTTTAGCAAAGCTACCGTCATCAGGCCTTCAGAAATCAGCGCGGTTTCCGCCGACCAGGCTTTCCTGGAAAAAGTTGTTACTATCATCGACGCCCGTATCAGCGACGAAACATTTAGCGTGGAAGTTCTTGCCGAGGAAGCTGCCTTCAGTGTAACCCACCTTAACCGTAAACTGCGGGCGCTGATCGACCAGTCAGCCGGGCAGCTCATCCGTTCCATGCGTATGCAGCGTGCTGCGAATCTGTTAAAAAAACATGCCGGCAATGTGGCTCAGATTGCTTTAAAGGTCGGTTTTTCGGATCAGGCAAGTTTTACACGCAGTTTCAAGAAGCAATTTGGGTGTCCGCCAGGCGCTTATAATAAAAAGCAATAACCCTTCCACGATCCTGCATATTTATACAAATGTTCGGTTTTGTATAAATTTTGTGCGGTTCTGCAAAGAACGTCCGGCTTATTTAGTTTATATTGGGTTCAAATATTGTAATTTTCATTTAGCAAGGGGCTTGAAAATGAGAAAATTAGTTGCTTTTATATTCGTTTCTTTTATTCTTTTTGCCTGGGGAACCGTTGGCGCCCAGCCGGTAAACACGTTGGTTGACGTGGGCACATCCAACACGAACGCCATGTCCCCTAACGGTAATGTGCTGATTGGCGAGACGGGTTGGTACTGGACCTATAACGACGGCAAAATCTTTTTGAGTGACGATGCGGTATCTATTGATGATGTCACTAATGATACCCTTATCGTCGGTTCTTTTCGCGATCCCAATGCGCTCACGCCCGACGGCGACACATCGGCCGTTGCCGGATACTGGAAAAACGATGTTTGGACCGCTTTGGGACAGATGCCAGGGGTACCCTATTTTGATTATGATTCTGACGATTACAGCAGGGCCTGGGGAATTTCCAATAACGGGCAATATATTGTCGGACATCAAAAGTTTTCTAACGGTGATTTTGAAGCTTGGGTATGGGATGAAATCAATGGATATACTCTGCTTGGTCATCGTTACCGCGGCAGCCGGGCTAATGCGGTAAGTGACGACGGCAGTATTATTGTTGGCTGGGATGAAATGGAATCCGGGCCAAGAGAAGCTGTATTTTGGGACCCCGATACCAATTTTATTAACCCCGGATATGCCGGAGAAATATTTAATATAACTCCTGACGGAACCTGGATGGTGGGAAAGACCGATGGCTATGCCTTCCGCTGGAGCGAAGCAGGGGGAATTGAGAATCTTACGGAAGGAATCACGAAAACAGGGTGGGCTATAACCTGTTCTGCTAATGGCAGTGTAGTCGGCGGCGGTGTTGGTTCGGGAGGCTATGATTCGGAAGCATTTATCTGGACCGAAAGCGAAGGCTTTGAATATTTTCAGGATTATTTGGATGCGAAAGGTATCAGTACTATTGCCTGGCAAAGCCTGTACTGGATAACTGGAATTTCGGGAGATGGGACGATCTTTAGCGGCTATGGACGCTATAAGCCTGATCTGGCAGTACACTCTTTTTGGGTTAAAATAGACGATGGCTCTGCGATTGAAGATGCAGGGGCTGTTCATGTTACAGATTTCCGTTTAGAACAGAATTATCCCAATCCATTTAATCCTGTCACAACAATTCGGTATGAACTACCCATTACGAATTTTGTGGAATTGAATATTTACAACATACTTGGCCAGAAGATAGCTGTGTTGGTATCGGAAAGGCAGCGAGCGGGACAGCACGTCATACAATGGGACGCCGCTAGATTTAATTCCGGAATATATTTTTGTCAGATGCACAGCGGGTCTTTTTCTGCGAAACAAAAGCTTATATTACTTAAATAGAAAGCTTTAAATTCCGGAAATAAGCAGGTCTGTTTTTCTCTGTTGTTTTAATTTGGGAAATAGATTGTATTTGTGCAAAATGCTTTTTAATTTCACTTCTCAAGCTAATAAACAGAGGAGCACATTATGCCGAAAGTACTTGTCGCCACAGAAAAACCGTTTGCCCCGGCAGCGGTAGAACAGATAAAAAAAGTATTTGATCAGGCCGGATACGAACTAGCTTTGCTGGAAAAATACAGCGATCCCAGCGAATTTCTTGCAGCCGCTGCCGATGTGGACGCGATGATCATCCGTAGCGATAAAGCCACCAAGGAAGTATTGGATGCGGCAAAAAATTTAAAGGTAATTGTCCGCGCCGGCGCCGGTTATGATAATATTGATTTACAAGCCGCAACCGCCAATGGCGTTGTGGCCATGAATACGCCGGGACAAAATTCCAATGCCGTTGCCGAGCTGGCCTTGGGAATGATGGTCTTTATGGCGCGGAATCAGTACAACGGCAAAGCGGGAACGGAACTGCGCGGGAAAAAGCTGGGCATTCACGCCTATGGTCATGTGGGTAAACTGGTCGGGGATATCACCCGGGGTTTTGGAATGGAAGTGTTCGCTTTTGATCCGTTTGTTCCGAAAGAAGAAATTGAAAAAGACGGGGTAACGGTAGTCACATCGGCGGACGCATTGTATGAAACCTGCCAATATATTTCGCTTCATATTCCGGCCAATGATAAAACGAAAAAATCCATTAATTATGAATTACTGTCAAAAATGCCGGCGAATGCCGTATTGGTCAATACAGCCCGTAAGGAAGTAATTGATGAAGATGGCCTGATAAAGCTGATGGCCGACCGGGAAGATTTCACCTATATTTCGGATATCGCTCCAGATTGTAAAGATGAAATTGCCGAAAAATTTGCAGGCCGTTTTTTCTTTACGCCTAAAAAGATGGGCGCGCAAACGGCAGAAGCCAATATTAACGCCGGAATTGCGGCGGCGACGCAGATTGTCAATTTTCTGGAAAAAGGCGATACCACTTTTCAGGTAAATAAGTAAGATACCTTGCTGGATACAGGTAAATCTCTTTTCTGTAATAACCTAAAACTGAAAAAGGCGTCCACAATCTGAACGCCTTTTTTTGTTATTCCGAATAAGATTCCAGAAATTCATTTTGCAGATAGCGGTGCATCTGGTAGGTCTTGTCCTTTTTATCCGGCGGTTGCAGATATTTAAACGGCTGATCTTCTTCCTGCGCCAGGATGGAATGGCAGGTGGTGCATTCGTAAGAAATAGCCTGTCCCGAATCGTTAACCATGTTTTCATTGTGGCAACGAAAGCACCCGCTGTTTTGGCGGTGCCCGATAAAATTAGGGTAGCTGCCCCAGACGATATTCATACCCGGATGAATATTGCGGTTGTAAATGGACTGAAGCGTTTCGACGGCGTCATCAATTTTATCCATCTGTGTAGCGGCCAGCGCAGGATAGTTACGTCTGTAAAATCCTTCCAGTTGTTTGCGGACGCCCTCCATTCCCTCTTCCTTGGTTTTATACGAACCGGAAATGGCAGCCAGCCCCTCTTTTTTAATATAAGGCAAAGTACGATCGATGAGTCCTTTGTGTATCCGATCATCAATGGCCATAGACGGATCTTCGTAAATATGTGTAGCTCGATTATGGCAGTCCACACAGTCCATTATTCGCGTCGCCGGATTCTCCTGACGTTCGGAATCCAACAGTTTACGGTTGTTGTAGCGGGTTACGGAACCATCCGCTCGCACCGCTTCCACCCAAATCATTTCCAGCCGTTTATCATCCACAGAAGTATAACGGACTTCGTTCTCTTTGGCAATGTGCCAGTGAATGCCCGCTTTTTCCTTCCCCTTACCGGCGTCAATTTTAAGACTCAGCGTAGTATATTTTGGCGTGGAGGCTTCGTCCATCTGATAACGGGCGTAGGATTTAATGCGGCTGCCGTAAAATTTTTCCGGCCAATGGCATTTTTCGCAGGTTTCCCGGGCCGGACGTAGTTGATGGACTGGTGTGGGAATCGGTTTTTCATACAGGTTAAATGTAATGGACAGCATCTGATAAGCGCCGTTTAGCTTGCTTTGGATTAAAGCGCCGGCGCCTTCGCCCACATGGCATTCAACGCAATGCACCCGGGCGTGGGGAGACTGTTGATACGAAATCCATTCCGGATGCATAGTGCTGTGGCAGGCGGTTCCGCAGAATACCGGTTCATCCATAAATCCCAACATTTGGGTGCTGGCGATTAATAAAAAGAGAACATTGATAAGGGTCAGAGCGATTATGGAAAGCACCACTTTTGATCCGAAAAAACTGGCGGCGGTCTCATCCTCATTAAACTGTTCATCCAAAAGTTGGCGGGTTGTTTTACCGCTGCTCTTTTTCTGCTGACTCCAGGAGATGGGAATCATTATCAACCCGATTACAAAAAGAGTGGGAAACAGCAGATAGGTGATCAAACCGATATAAGCGTTGGTCAAAATACCCACCATCCGAGCCAGCTCCATAATGACAAAAACCAGAAAAGAGGACGTCGTTAAAATGACGCCCCATTTTCCCAAACGGTTTACGGATACTTTATTTATAAAATTAAAATAATCTTTCAGCATGTTTACACTCTATTTTTGCTGGAAAAGTTTTTGATAGATTTTTTGCATCTGACCCGAACGGATTTTTTCTTTCAGCTTTTTTGTGTCCATCGAAAGCCATTGATGCATCGGATCGTCTTTTAACAGTTTGTCAATCATGGCGTTTACTTCCGGATCGTTTAATTCACGGGCCTGCGGAATAAACTTAAAATAGAAATTATGCGCCACATCGTAAATGCCATGCCACCAGGTGTAATCCGGCCCCATCATGGCGGCGCCATGCCGCGCGCGGCGGCCTTCGTGATGCCAGAGTTCCCAATAAACCCAATCAAGCTCATTGGCAAACGCGGCGGGGTTTTCGAGTAGATTTTTTTTCTTAATCAGTTTATATATTTGGGTTGCCGGTTTTGCAAATTTTTCGTTATACAGTTCCACGAGCGCGTCAAACTGGTAATAATGCCCGTCGACAAATGCCTGGCTATGGCAGCTTGTGCAAACCTGCTGCATATTTTTACGTTTCTTCTGCCAGTCTTTTTTATGCTTGGAAACCGGCGGACGTAATGTCCAGCTGATTCGTTTGCCCACATCGTGAGTAACCGGCGCCTCTGTATTGGCGGACATATGACAGGTAGCGCAGGTAGGCGCTTCGAAATAATCCTGACCCACAATCCAGCGGTCGGCGTCGAGGTTCATTTTGTCCTTGTTTGTATAATAGGCGTTGCCGTGTTTAGACTCGGCGTAAATCTCTTTTTGTGGATGATCCGGGCCGAGGTGACATTTGGAGCATGCTTCCGGCTGGCGGGCCTGCGCTTTGGAAAAAGAATGACGGGTATGACAAACGTTACAGTTACCAAGGGAACCGTCCACATTGATACGTCCCACACCGGAATTCGGCCAGCTTTTTTTAGATAATTTATTGGGCGCTTTAGGATCGACCTGTACAACGCCTCCATGACACTGCTCGCACCCGGCCACAGCCACCGGCTCCCCTCCGGCCACATGGGCCAAATAGGCGTCTTTAGAATCCAGAATTTTCCCGGCGGTGGCGTGATAGGAAGCTTGCACCTCTTTTGCTTCTTTTTCGTGGCAGCTTCCGCAGTCTTTCGGTGTAACCATGGTGGCGATTAAAGCGCCTTCGTGCATAAATGCATCTTTGTCCCCTTTGTTGGCGGCGTGGCAGCTAATACAGGTTACATCATGCTCGGCATGGGCGGAGCCAAACCACTGCTTATATATTCCCGGGGATTTTTCCTTATGGCAGGTCATACATTTTCCAGCCACTTTCGGATTAACCTGATTGGCGGCATAGCTGAATACAACCATAAAAAGGAAAACGAATAACATAATAAAACGACGCATAAAAATTCCTTTCTGAAAATTTAAACAACAAACGGACTTAAAATAATATTTTACCGGAAGTTTTTTGACACGTATTATTTACGGCACATAAAAATAAAATTCAAGGAATAAATATTGTTTTTGAAAAATAAATCGGGCGAAGCACGGTAGTGTACCATCCGGATTGCTTCCGCATCAAAGTTGCATACAGGAAATTTTTTTAGTAAAAATCAGTTACAAATAACAAGCCCATATTCTATCCCTTGCCAACCCATAAGGGATATGGCCTCTGTAAAAACTATTGAAAATGAGGAATGAAAACTATGCCAAAATCCAAACAAGCCATGTGTCCCTTATTCGAAGATGTCGTTTGTCCGCAGGGTGACGAAGCGGCCGCAGGCTGCAGTGTGCGGCTGGAGGGAGATTACGATCCCATTAATGATTTTAAAGATTATATTTTTATGAATTGTGCCATCCGACGGGCCAGGGAACAGGAAGCGGGATATAAAAACGAAACAGAATAAAACAGATGCTGAAGAGAAGCGGGAGAAAATAAATGCCGGAAACAAAGAAGCAGAAAAAAACAATCGAAGGTTTACATAAAAAGACGTTATTGAGTTTATATCGCAATATGGTGACATCGCGTTTCATGGATGAAAAAATGATGATCCTGCTCAAACAGGGAAAGAGTTTTTTTCATATCGGCGCGGCCGGCCACGAAGCCATTCAGACGGCCGCCGCTTTTGCCCTACAACCCGGATACGATTACGCCTATCCCTATTACCGCGATCTGAGCTTTGTGATGCAGTTCGGCGTAACGCCCGAAGAAATATTTTTAAATTTTCTGGCAAAAGAAGCCGATCCCAGTTCCGGCGGACGGCAGATGCCTAACCACTATGGTCACCGTGAACATCATATTGTATCGCAATCCAGCCCTACGGGTACGCAGTACCTACAATCGGTGGGTACGGCGCTGGCCGCTGTAAAAGCGGGAAAAGACGAGGTGGTTTACGTATCGTCCGGCGAAGGAACCACCAGTCAGGGCGATTTCCACGAGGCCCTAAACTGGGCTTCCCGCGCCAAACTGCCGGTTATTTTTGTGATTCAGAATAATAAATATGCAATTTCGACCCATATTTCCGATCAGATGTCCGGAGAATCGGTGTATAAATTTTCCGCCGGATATGAGGGACTAAACCGCTATCAAATCGACGGCACCAACTTCTTTGAATCCTATAAAATCGTTAAACAGGCCGCGGCCGACGCCCGGGTCGGGAAGGGACCGGCACTTATCGAAGCCGATACGGTACGCCTCTTTCCGCATTCTTCTTCCGATTCGCAAAAAAAATACCGTACCCACGAAGACCTGGAAAAAGATAAAGAACGCGATCCCATTCCCTCATTTGAGGCGGATCTGCTGGAAAACGGAATTGTAACGGCGGACGAACTGGATACGCTGCGCAAAGACTGCAAGACCGAGGTGGACAAAGCGGCCGATGCGGCGGCGGAGTACGCCAATCCCGATAAGGGCTCCGTGTCGCAGTATTTATATGCGCCGGAAGCGGAATATGCCGACCTGGAATTTGAAAAAAATGAACCTTCCGGTGAAAGGGCCGTGCTGGTAGATGCCATCAATCATGCCTTAAAAGAAGAGATGGCCTTAAATGAAAAGATGCATATCTTCGGGCAGGATGTGGCCGACGGCAAAGGCGGCGTTTTCACCGCCACCACGGGAATCTCCACACAGTTTGGTAAAGAGCGCTGTTTCAATGCACCGCTGGCAGAAGCCAGTATCGTGGGTGTGGCCATCGGGATGGCGGTGTACGGGCTGCGTCCGGTCGTTGAAATCCAGTTTGGTGATTATATCTGGACGGCCATGATGCAAATCCGCAACGAACTTTCGGTAATGCGCTGGCGTTCCTTTAATCACTGGACGGCGCCCGTGGTTTTACGTGTGCCTGTGGGTGGGTACATTCATGGCGCGTTGTGTCATTCCCAGAATATCGAAGGGTTTTTCGCGCATATTCCCGGTATTAAAATTGCCTATCCCGCCAATGCGGCCGACGCCAAGGGCCTGCTGAAAGCGGCCATTCGCTGCCCGGATCCGGTTTTGTTTCTGGAGCATAAAGGGTTGTATCGACAGAGTTTTGCCGCCTCTCCCGAACCGGATGCCGAATATCTGCTGCCTTTTGGCAAGGCACGGATTGCCCGCGAAGGAAGCGATATTACCGTGGTCACCTGGGGCGCGCTGGTTCAGAAATCACTGGAAGCGGCCCGGCAAATGGAAAAAGAAGGCATAAGCGTAGAAGTAATCGATATCCGTACCATAAACCCGTTGGATACCGAAGCCATTATCAATTCCGTAAAAAAGACGAATAAGGTTTTAGTGGCCCACGAGGATACCCGTTTTCAGGGTTTCGGCGCTGAAATTTCCGCGCAGATTGCCGAAATTGCTTTTGAATATCTGGATGGACCGGTACGCCGCCTCGGCGGAACAGACACGCCCATTCCATACAGCCCTGTGCTGGAGGAGGAAGCGCTGCCACAAACGGAAAATATAACCGAAGCGCTGCGGGATTTGGCGGCATACTAAATTAGGTAAGAGAAATATTACCATGAAGAAAACGAAGCGTCTGAACTGCTCCTCCCTTCATAAGCTTTATGGTAAATAAATTTTAAGAATGTAACGTTTATGAGGAAAATATGAAATTCGAAATGGTGATGCCTAAAATGGGCGAGTCGATTACAGAAGGCACGGTTTTAAAATGGCTAAAAGGACCCGGCGATACGGTAGAAAAGGATGAAACCATTCTGGAAATAAGCACTGATAAAGTAGATTCGGAAATTCCCACGCCGGTTCCAGGTAAAATAATTGAGCTGCTGGTTCAGGAAAACGATACGGTAGACGTGGGCACGGTGATCGCGCTGATAGAAACCGAAGCCGAAGTTGATACGGGCGTGGATGTTGTTAAGACGGAAGATGTTTCGCAAAGCGCGCCGACTCCTGCCGATACACCTATAGCAGAAACGATTCGACCGAATCCGGTTCCTAAAAAATCCGGAAACCATTTTTACTCTCCAGTTGTAATGCGTATAGCGGCGGAAGAAAATATTTCCATGGATGAATTGGAATTGGTGAATGGCAGCGGCTTAAACGGCCGGGTTACTAAAAATGATGTAATGACCTGGATGAAAACCAGGAAAAGCGGAGCCGGGAGAACGGAAACCGGATACCGAAAAGCGGAAACAGCTTCTTTCGCGTCAGGGGAAACAGAAGTGGCGCCAATGGATAATATGCGCAAGATGATTGCGGAACACATGATCCATTCCAAGCATACCGCCGCTCATGTTAATTTATATACCGAAGTGGATATGTATAACATTTTCCAAATTCGGGAACAAAATAAAAAAGCCTTTAAAAAGCGCGAAGGATTTAGCTTAACGTATACGGCCTTTCTTGTGGAAGCGGTGGTAAAGGTTTTAAAAGAATTTCCCATTGTAAACGCTTCCATCGAAAACGATACCATTTTATATAAAAAGTTTTATAATATCGGAATCGCCGTTGCCGTGGAAAATGGCCTGATTGTGCCCAATATTTTTAACGCGGACGAAAAGAATCTTATCGGTCTGGCCCGTTCGGTAAATGATCTGGCGCGGCGGGCGCGCACTAAAAAACTGTTGCCGGACGAAATGACCAACGGTACTTTTTCCATTTCGAATTTTGGCGTTTATGGCGTAACGGCAGGTTTTCCCATAATTAACCAGCCACAGTCGGCCATTCTGGGAGTGGGAGCTGTTAAAAAGCGAGCGGTTGTTATAAATGACGCCATTGCCATCCGCCCGGTCATGTATCTGGCTTTAACCATCGATCATCGACTGATTGACGGAGCGGCGGGTTCACAGTTTCTGGAACGCATCCGTGAATATCTCGAATCGTATGATCCGGAGATGACGATTTAAAGGGGTGGTTGACGAGGCGGTTTCTTTTATGTATTTTCCCGAAAGGAAGGCTGGTTTTGACCGGTTATAAAAAACATGTTTTTGTCTGTCAACATGAACGCTCCTCCGAAAGCGGCAGAAAATCCTGTGGCGGATCGGGTTCCGCAGAACTGCGTAGCGATTTAAAAAAACAGATTACTTCCCTGGGACTAAATTCTGAAATTCGAATTAATGTTTCCGGCTGTCTCGGGCAGTGTGCGCACGGCCCGGCGATGGTTATTTATCCGCAGGGAATCTGGTACGGAAATATTCAGCCGTCCGATTTAAATGAAATCCTGAATCAATCTATCCTCGATGATAAAATCATCGGGCGGCTTAAGATAAAGCAGGATAAAAATGAAGAAACTTCCTCTTGCTGATTTTCATACCTTAAACGAAGCCCGGTTTTTCGCCCAGGAAGACTGGGTGATGCCGCAACATTACGGCGATACGGCCCGGGAAGTACAACTTGCCTTTTCCACCACCGGACTGATTGACCGCTCCTACCTTGGCAAAGTATTATTGAAGGGCGATGACGCTATCAATTTGCTGAATCGGATTTCTACCAACGACATGAACAAGCTTTTGGCCGGAACCGTATGTGATACTATTTTTAGCACGCCGCGGGGTAAAATTGTCGATTACTGCCGCGTGGCGCATCTTGGCGATATGTATCTGATTGTTTCCAATTATCTGAACAGCGCCCATCTGATCGAGTGGATCAATCGTTTTATTATTATGGAAGATGTGGAGACAGAGGATGTTTCCGAAGCGTATATCTGGCTGACTCTTACCGGCCCGGCAAGTTTTGAAGCGCTGCAAAATTTAGTGCGGGAATCCGTGACTCGTAAGGATGAAACCATTTGGCTGGATTTTGACGGCGAACTTTCTCCTGCTTTTAAAAATGGAAATTATGCAACGGAAACCTATGATATTTGTTTGCCCGACAGGTATGCCGTGGAAGCGGCGGACCGACTGCTGGAAGAGGCGAAGAAACAGGGCGGCGGCCTCATTGGTCAGGAGGCGTTTGAAGTAATTCGTATTCAAAGCGGAATGCCGGCCCGGGGGCGGGAATTAACGGAGGAATACAACCCGTACGAAGCGCGATTGTTGAATGCGGTAAGCTTTACTAAGGGCGCTTATACGGGTCAGGAAACCATCTCCTGGTTAGATACCACCGACCAGGTGCAACGCTATTTAATGATTGTGGAAATGGAAGAGAAACCGCAGCAGAAATTGCCCTTACGCGTGATGTTTAACGAAGATCCCATTGGGAATCTAACCAGCTGCACCTACGATCCGCTGGTAAAGAAACACGTGGGACTGGCGTATATCAAACGTTCCTATACCATCGAGGGTCTGAATCTTCCGGTGGAAGTGGAGCAAAGTAATAAGCGCATTTCCTGTGGATTAAAATACCCATCCCGAATTAATAAATAATCTATTTTCCCCCCCTCTTTTTTTATAATTGCATATTTTGTGCTTTCGCAATATTTTTCTTAATAACCAATAACCAATAACCAATAACCAATGAAAATAGAATACGGAACCTATAGTATTGAAAAGGGATTGTTTCTGGCGCCCATGGAAGCGGTGACGGATTACCCCTTTCGCATGATCTGCAAAGAGCTGGGAGCGGACGTGGTTTATTCGGAATTTATCAGTTCCGAGGCGCTGATCCGCGATGCGGACCGGGCCTTTAAAAAGATGACCATCCAGCCGCAGGAGCATCCCATCGGCATTCAAATTTACGGCAGCCGCGTGGAAGCCATGGTACTGGCCGCGCAGATGGCCGAGGAAAAGGGGCCGGATTTTATCGATATAAATTTCGGCTGTCCGGTGAAAAAAGTGGCCTTGAAAGGCGCCGGCGCCGGATTGTTGAAAGATGTGCCGCAGATGGTAGCAATCAGCAAAGCGGTAGCGCGTTCGGTGGAACTGCCCGTAACGGCCAAAACCCGCCTGGGCTGGGACGCCGATTCTATCGAAATTGTAGATGTGGCCCGTCGGTTGGAAGAGGTGGGTATCGAAGCGCTGGCCATTCACGGACGCACCCGGGCGCAAGGGTACAAAGGGCAGGCCGACTGGGAGTGGATTGCAAAAGTAAAAGAGGCGGTTACCATTCCGGTTATCGGCAACGGCGATGTAACCGAACCGCAGCATGCCAAAGAGATGTTTGAACAAACCGGTTGTGACGCGGTGATGATCGGCCGCGGAGCCATTCACAATCCCTGGCTTTTCCGCGATGCAAAACGGTTTATGGAAAACGGGCAAATCGCCGAGGTGCCGACGCTGGAAGAGCGCATTGCGCTGCTTAAAAAGCATTATCGGTATAATGTGGCGTCCAAAGGCGAGCGTGTGGGAGTGCTGGAGATGCGTAAACATCTTAGCGGCTATTTAAAAGGATTGCCGCATATCGCTAAGTTCCGTTTGAGCCTGATGCAATTTGATGCGCTGGAACCCGTTTTCGAACGGCTGGACCAGCTGCAGAATACGGATCAGTACCGTGAGTTGGTGCTCAGCTATCAAGATGCGCAGAACGACGTTAAGTCGATTAGCTGCGAGTCTTAGTTCCCCCCTGAAAAAAGAAAACAGAAGGTTCTTTTTGTGGTAAACGGCAGTGCGTTAAAAATCGGGTAGCCAATGGGTTCGCCCCTGGCAAAAACAGGCAAACGGTTTTTTATCGGGCCGTAATACCGGAGAGGGAGGAGCGGCTTGCTCCTCCCGCGAACGGAATATTAATTATTTTTATTTGTTAACGTCTTCCATCGAAATTCCCACTGCCTTGGCAATTCCCTCTCCATAGGTGTTATCGGCTTTCAAGCAGTTCGAAATATGTCTGATTTTAATGTGTACGGGAGCGTCTCCCATCGCTCTGGCCGTATTTTCAAATAGTACATTCTTCTGCGCATCGCTCATCATACGGAACAGGGCGCCGGGCTGGGAATAGTAGTCGTCATCATCTTCACGATGGTTCCAGCGGTCGGCAGCGCCATAGACGGCGAGGGGAGGTTCGCCAAATTCCGGCTGTTCTTTCCATTCATTATAACTGTTGGGCTCGTAGCCGGGCGTTGCACCCTGGTTATCGTCAACACGCATGGCACCGTCACGGTGAAATCCATGTACCGGGCAGCGTGCTTGATTAACCGGAATGAGGTGGTGGTTTACGCCGAGACGGTAGCGTTGAGCGTCGCCATAAGAAAAGAGCCGACCTTGCAACATCTTATCCGGAGAAAAGCCAATACCGGGTACGATATTGGCCGGATTAAAGGCGGCCTGCTCAACCTCTGCAAAATAGTTTTCGGGATTCTTGTTGAGTTCCAGTACGCCCACATCCATTAAGGGATAGTCTTTGTGAGGCCAGACCTTGGTAAGATCGAATGGGTTAAAGGGAAAATTAGCCGCCTCGGCTTCCGGCACAACCTGAATCTTAAGATCCCATTTAGGATACATGTTTTGTTCGATATTTTCAAAAAGGTCCCGCTGATGGCTTTCGCGGTCTTTCGCAATAATCGCTTCGGCTTCCTGGTCGGTAAGATTTTTGATACCCTGCCGGGTTTTAAAATGGAATTTAACCCAAAACCGTTCGTTATCAGCGTTAATCAGACTGTATGTATGGCTGCCATATCCGTTCATATGACGGTATGAAAAAGGGATGCCCCGGTCGCTCATGGTGATAGTAACCTGGTGTAGGGCTTCGGGTAAAAGAGTCCAGAAATCCCAATTGTTTCGCGCGCTGCGCAGGTTGGTTTTGGGATCGCGTTTAACGGCGTGGTTCAGGTCGGGAAATTTTAACGGGTCTCTTAAAAAAAATACCGGCGTGTTATTACCCACAAGATCCCAGTTTCCTTCTTCGGTGTAAAACTTTATGGCAAAGCCGCGGATGTCGCGTTCGGCGTCGGCTGCGCCGCGCTCGCCTGCCACGGTGGAAAAACGGACAAAGAGTTCGGTTGTTTTACCCACTTCGGAAAAGATTTTGGCCTTGGTGAACTGGCTGATATCGTGGGTCACAGTAAAAGAGCCATAGGCGCCCGAACCTTTGGCGTGCATGCGGCGTTCGGGAATTACTTCACGGTCGAAATGCGCCAGTTTTTCCAGGAACCAGGTATCCTGAAGCAACTGCGGGCCACGGGGGCCTGCTGTTACAATATTTTGATTGTCAGACACGGGTGCCCCGGCATTGGTCGTTAGTTTCTTTTTTTTCATTTTGGTTCTCCTTTTGGATTAAATCCATTTACGAACGCTTTCTAAATAGTAATATATCTCTTTAAATTGGCTTTTCAAGGTGTTAATTAATAAAGCTGTCACAAATAGAATGAAAAGAGCTGCCTGCCAGAGAAAAAGATTTCCGTTTGGCAGACAACTCGTAAAACGCACTATTTTTGGCTGCTGGCTTTTAACATCCAAAGCGCTTTTTCCAGCCATTGGATTGTATCGGAAGCAATATTGGCAGTGGCGCTATCCTGCATGGCTTCCGCCAGGCTGAGCATCTCGCTGTATGCCGAAAGAAGATATTTAAAGTCGGCGATTACACCGCTCAGCACTTCTTCTGCACTGAAAGCATTGTTATCTTCTTCCTGAATCTGAGCCCGTTTGATATATTCTTTTACCGAACTCAGCGGTTTTGCACCCAGTTGCAGCACACGCTCGGCAATGGTATCGTACAATTCCGCCACATATTCGTAATACTCTTCGGTCATGTTGTGGATGGGAAAGAACTGCATGCCTTTCACATTCCAGTGATAGTTATGTAGTTTAACATATAAAATTTGCAGGTCGGCAATGTTTTGATTTAAATGGTTGATAAGATTGTTCTTCATTCTACCTCTCCTCAATGTTGATTTTCTATTAGATAATAAATATTATTCTTTATCAGGTTAAAAAAACCGACGCTCAAAGACGCCGGTTTTTCCGTTACAGTTCTTTTTTGCTGAAATACCAATCGGTGTATTCGTATCCTTCGCTTTTCCGCTTGGCGGCGGCTTCCTGCGTTGCCGGCGGCGGAACGATTACTTTGTCACCCGGCTGCCAGTTTTCCGGAGTGGCGACGCCATTTTTATCGGAGGTCTGAAGCGCTTCCACGAGACGCAATACTTCGTCAATACTGCGGCCGTTGCTGAGTGGATAGTAAATCATGGCCCGTAAAATTCCTTTGTCGTCGATGACGAACACCGCGCGTACGGCAGATGTATCCGCGGCGCCGGGATGAATCATTCCATACAGGTTAGCCACGTTCATATCCAAATCGGCAATTACCGGAAAGGGGATTTCCACATCAAAATTATCCTTGATGTTACGCACCCAGGCCAGGTGAGAATAAACACTGTCGATACTCAGGCCAATGACCTTGGTGTTTAATTTTTCAAACTGCGGATTTCGTTTGGCAAAGGCGATAAACTCCGTGGTACAGACCGGGGTAAAATCCGCCGGATGTGAAAAGAGCACAACCCATTTGCCTTTGAAATCACTCAGCGTCCGATCGCCGTGTGTGGTTTTGGCCGTAAAATCCGGTGCGGGTTCGTTGATGCGTGGTAAACTTCTTACTTGTTCTTCCATTTTGTTTCTCCTTAATGGTTTTATCTGTTTAATTATTATTAGATAATAAAAATTATTATAAATAGGCAAAAAAATTATTGCTTTGCCCGGCACGTGCTGCAAATAACATTAAACTGGATGGAAAAATCCAAAAACTGGTTTTCTTTGGCGATGCTTTCGGGAATTTTTATCTGATTCAGTTCCTCGTCCACCAGATCAATTACTTTTTTACATTTGATGCAAACGATATGGTGGTGCTGTTGCAGCATCGGGTCGTAACGCACCGTATTATGCAGGGAAGTAACCACTTTTATTATGCCGTTCCGTTCAAAAGTTTCCAACGCTTTATAAACGGTGGCAAACGAAACGGTAGGGTTTTCTTCCTTAATCCGCTTATAAATGGTTTCGGGATTCGGATGGCTGTCGTCATTCATCATCGCCTTAAAAATCGAAAGGCGCTGCGGTGTGACGCTTAGTCCTTTGTCCCGACATTTCTGCATAAACCGCTTAATTTTTTCCTGATCGCTCATTGATATTTTTCTAATTGATAATATTTATTATTTAATAATGATTTGAATATAGAGCATAGGAATAGGGAATGCAAATTTTTTTTATTTCGATGAAATAAGTGATTCAAAACCCGAACTGCTCCTTTCGCCAAATGCGTTTCCATTGTGGGTAATAATAAGAGCCTCCACCTCCGTTTTTGATTCTACCCAGGCCATTCCCTTTTCGGCGCCCATCACCATGATGGCTGTGGCCATGGCGTCTGCCAGCATGCACGACGGGGCGATAATCGTTACGGAAGCCATATTGTTGCGCACCGGCCTTCCGTTTCGCGGGTCAATTTCATGGGAATAAGATGAATCTCCGCTGGTAAAGAAATTGCGGTAATCCCCGCTGGTGGCCATGGCGGCATTGCGTAGTTTCAGAACCTTTTCCAAATTGGTCCCCGGCAGAGCCCCGGGCAGTGGCCGGTCAATGCCGATTCTCCATGGGTTTCCGTTTTTTCTGCCCCGGGTTACCACCTCGCCGCCGATTTCCACCAGAAAATTCGAATATCCGATTTTTTCCAGCAGTTCTGCCACGGCATCCACCCCATAACCTTTGGCGATTGCGCTGAAATCCAGTTGGAGTTCAGGATTTATTTTACGGATAGTCGTATCATCCACAACTTCCATAAACCGGCTGCCTACTCGCTGAAGTATTTCGCGGATTTGTTCCGGGTCGGGCGGCGTTGTGCGCTGTCCTTTAGTGCCAAAGCCCCACAGATTGACCAGCGGGCCAACGGTCACATCAAACAGGCCTCCGGATTCGGAATAAATTTGTAAAGCGAGTTTCAGCACCCGGGTAAAAGCCGCAGATACCCGAAACGGTTCGCTGGTGTTTAAACGGTTAAAGCGCGCAATCTCGCTTTCCGGAATATAGGTGGACATTTGCAGATTGACCGTTTGCAGGAGGGAATCGATTTTTTGCTTAACCGTTCCAACCGTATTTCCCCTGGGCTGAGGAGCGGCCAAAACAACATGGTAGGTTGTACCCATGGTTCGTCCGCTGATAGTTTCCGGCGCCTGCTGACAGGCGTTTAAGGCGAATAAGGATAGAAACAGAAGAATAGGACGCATTGTATTTCCTTGTTTTTTTTAAAAGTTTAAAAACTGAACCGTATAAAACAATAGCAAATTAAAAAAAGAGGCAATTATTTAGTTTTCAGATTCTGCAGATAAAATGATAGCCGGAGGCCAGGCCGGTATTTCCTGGGTCGCTTTCGGTGCAAAAAGCGGTAGCTCTAAAGAAGAAACTTCATCCAGTATTGCCTTTGGTAGCGGAGTGGGAACCCGATATTATTTTACCGATAAATTAGCCGTTTTGGGTGAAGGTAAATACCGCTTTGCTTCATTTATAACAGACAGCTATACTTTGGCCTTGACCTGGTACAGTATTTATGCCGGCGTCAGCTTTGCTATCAACTAATCCCACCTTCCGTTAATTTCGGAAGCAGGAAGGCGGGCTATTTTAGGGCTTGCCTTTTTTTGTTTAAATTTTTTCATTTTATGACGACTGTTACATTGTTACACAGATTTCATCTGTTTTTTTTGTTTTCCACGCATCAAATGGCATTGGTACTGTTTTTGCCATGGAAAACGAGTAAAAAAAAGGAGAATACAATGAAAACAATGATAACGGTTAGTTTTGTAAGTTTTATCTTTTTTGTTTCAGCTTTTTCAATAAGCCGGACGGAACCGCTGATTATCGATCACACCTGCTTAAATATTGCAGAAATCCCGACAATCTGGATTGAAAATATCCAGAAGGATGTAAAATGGCATTATGCGCATACATCACACGGCGGTCAGTTAACAACGGGACTACAAAGAATTGAAGACAACGACTCCACTTACAGCGTTGCAATCGGTTCAAGTACGCTTCCTGCAGAAACGGGCGCTTTCTGCGTTTTTGACGGGCAGGAAAGCCACACCTATATAACGCCGGAACGTTATTGGGAACGAAATGACGGTATGGGGCAGACGCGGAATGTATTGAATCATAATCCAAATATTGCCTATTCACAATGGGCATGGTGCACGCAGCTTAACGGTTATTCGGAAAGCGAAGTAACCGCCTATCTGGATTCTATGCAGGTTTTAGAAGCGGAGTTTCCGGGAGTGACGTTTATTTACATGACCGGAAACGCGCAGGCGGACGGTAGTGAAGGACTGAACCGTTTCCGGAGAAATGAACAAATCCGTCAATTTTGTCGAGATAATAACAAAGTGCTGTTTGATTTTGCAGATATCGATGCCTGGTGGTTCAATCCGGATACAGGGCTTTGGGAGCAGAATACCACAACTTATGGCACAGAGACCTTTCCCATTGAGCATACGCAGTACAACGGAGACGAATCGGGGCATACAACCTACGAGAGTTGTGAGCAAAAAGGAAAGGCTGTTTGGTGGATGATGGCCAAATTAGACGGATGGGATGAAGGAACCAGTCTGATAGATGGCAGAACAGCGCCTCCGGAACATTTTAAACTGGAACAAAACTATCCGAATCCGTTTAATCCCGGCACAACTATCGGCTATCAGCTTTCGTCACGGAGCAGAGTTCGATTGACGGTATATAATGTATTGGGGCAAAAAGTGCGCACCCTGGTCAATGAAAAACAGGGTCCGGGAAGGTATTCCAAGGTCTTTAACGCATCGGATTTACCGGGGGGCCTCTACTGGTATAATTTAACAGTGGACAATATACAGCAGGTCAAAAAGATGATTTTGATAAAATAAACAGAAAAAAAATTAAACCCGGACTCTCCGGGTTTTTTTTAGACAAAAAGGAATTTTAACGGTAACTTGGTTACTATTTATTTCGAAGTTGAATAGCGGGTATGTGCGCCGGGTCGCTACTTTGCCGGAGAGTCTTTTTTATATTGCTATTCTTAATTATAATAGTAGCCGAAAAATTAATCGGGAAGGTAAAAGAATTAATGAAAAATAAAAGATTCTTGATAAGTATTGTAAGTATTGTATTATTTACTGTTATACTGGTATTTGGCCAAAACGAGCCTCGTTCCATTCACTATCGGCAATGGCTTGAACACCGGAATTTAACCAAAGTGCCCTCGGAATTCGATCCGTCGGGCCGAGGTATCCGCCCGATGGAAAAACGAACAACAGGCAGTGATTCTCTGTTAGCCAAAGTATTCGGTTATTTACCGGACTGGTTGTATAAAGGCGCCCGGGATTATATGCAGTATGATCTACTTACCCACATTGCCGCCTTTGATTTTGCGGTAAGTGCAAACGGCAGCATCAGTAATCCGGCTTACTGGCCCTGGACCGACGTAATAAACGCCGCCCACGACAGCAGTGTAAAAGTGATTTTGACAGCCGTAAATTTTGACGCCGATGAAATCCATACAATACTCACAACTGCCAAAACAAGTTTTTTTAGCAATGCTAAAAATAAAATTTTAACATATAATCTCGACGGTATTAATATCGATTTTGAAGGACTGCATTCGGACGACCGCGGTTCACTGCTCAATGGATTTATGTCGGAGTTAACCGCTTATATGCACAGCGAAATTCCGGGTTCGGAAGTCTCCTTTGCCGGACCTTCCGTTAACTGGGGCGGTTGGGATTTAGCGGGGCTGGCCGCTTCGTGTGATTATATTTTTATCATGGGATATTCGTTTTACGGAAGTTGGAGCAGTACCAGCGGACCCTGCGCGCCATTGACCGGCGGCAGTTATAATATAACCAATACGGTGGAGGTTCAGTATGCCAGTGTAACCGGAAGCCATCCGGAAAAACTAATTCTTGGTGTGCCCTATTACGGTAATCGCTGGCAGACAAAATCCGGTGACGCCCGGTCCGAAGCGGTCGATTATATCGGCTCGGTTTCTTATAAAGCGGCGATACAGGAAGCCAATTATAACGGAGCAAGCTGGGATTCGCAAAGTCAGACGCCCTGGTTTTCGTATAAAGACGGTTCTAAATGGTACCAGGTCTGGTACGACAATGTGGAGAGTTTAAGCCGTAAATACGACCTGGCGGATTCTAAAAATCTGCTGGGCGTGGGTATGTGGGCCCTTGGTTATGACGATGGGCGTGTGGAACTGTGGAATGAACTGCGCCAGCGTTATCTGCCCGGTACACAGCCCATGCCTGAGAAACCGGAAGGTGTTGCCGTGACGCCGGTCAGGGGAGAAAATTCGGTTCATATCGTCATGCGTTCGGCAACATTTACGGATGGCTTTATGGCATACTGGGGGATAGATGGACAAACCTATCCGGATTCCGTTTATATGGATGGCAATTCGGGTACGATTAGCGGTTTGGCAGACAGCCTGATCTATTTTTTTAAACTGCGCGCAAAAAATGAACGCGGTCTGAGCGCTTACTCGGCGGTGTTGGCCTCCAGCGTGGGCGATTCTCTTCCCGTATTGATTGTGGACGGCTTTGATCGTAACGATAAAGGATACAATCAGTTTAATTACGCCATTCGTCACGCCAAAGCGCTGCAAGCCGCAGGGTATGCCGTGGCCACAGCACAAAATGAAGCGGTCACCGACGGTCGGGTGGCGCTGCATGATTTCAAAGCGGTGGACTGGTACCTTGGCAATGAAAGTACGGCAGATGTTACGTTTAGCACCGCAGAAAAAAACAGTGTGCGGGATTATCTGGAAACAGGCGGTTGGCTATTTGTTTCCGGCGCAGAAATTGGCTGGGACTTGGTAGAAAAAGGTTCAGACGATGACAAAGCATTTTATAAGAACTATTTTAAGGCACATTATATTGCCGACGCTCCGAATAACCGTTCCAGTGAATACTATACGGTAGTTCCTGAGAACGGAGCCATTTTTGATGGCATTGCCTCGTTTAGCTTTGACGACGGCTCTCATGGTACATACAACATTGCCTGGCCGGATGCTATTGGGGCCGACGGCGGCAGTACGCTTGCTTTAAGCTTTGCAGGTGTTCCCGTTAGCAATGGAGGCGCGGCGGTCAGTTATGCCGGATATTTTGGCAGCGCCATGCAAACTGGAAAACTGGTGTATATGAGTTTCCCCCTGGAATCCATAAATACCGAGAGCGCCCGCAATGCCGTAATGAAAAAAGTGATGGATTCCTTTATTGATCCTACGGCGATTACAGGCTCAAACCTGTTGCCATCGGAGTTTTGTTTGGAACAGAATTATCCCAACCCGTTTAATCCGAGTACAACTATTAATTACGAATTACCAATTACGAATGAAGTGAAACTGGCTGTTTATAATATACTGGGGCAGAGAGTGCGGACGCTGGAAAACGGGAGAAAGGAAGCCGGAAAACATTCAGTAACATTTAATGCTTCCGGTTTGGCCGGCGGCGTGTATATTTACAAATTAACAACCGCCAGCGGATTTTCACAGACAAAAAAAATGACACTTATTCGGTAAAAATTGAAACGGTCGGTTCCGGAATAAAGGGGAAATATACTTTTACATAAAAGAGATGAAAAAACGGCCTGTTTTTGGAACAGGTCGTTGCGTATAGCTATTGAACTACAATTTCAAATATTCTACATTTATTGTCTAAACCGATACGGATGTTTTTAGTAAAAAATATTTTCATTGCTTCCTAAATTCGATTTATTTTGGAGAGTAGCGTTTTTACCGTACATTCCCAACGAATATAAAACCTGTAAAAAAAATATGTCTCAAAATAAAACCTGGAAAATTCTGGATCTACTCAATACCACCACTGCTTTTTTCGAACAAAAAGGCATCGAAAATCCCCGCCTGAATACGGAACAACTACTGGGAAAAACGCTCAATATGAACCGTGTAGACCTGTATCTTTCGTTCGAGCGTCCTTTATCCGTATCCGAACTCGATATATTTCGTGAATATGTGCGCCGACGCAGCCAAAGAGAGCCGTTACAGTATATCCTCGGCGAAAGCGAATTTATGGGGCTTCCCTTTAATGTCAATCCCTCCGTACTGATTCCCCGGCCGGAAACGGAGGCGCTGGTGGAGGAGGTACTGAAATTAAAAGAAACATTTAGCGCTATTCCGCCGTTAATTGTAGACGTCGGTACGGGCAGCGGCTGCATTCCGCTGAGTCTGGCCCATTTCTGGAAAGAGGCAAAATGTATTGGGTTGGATATTTCGGAAGAGGCTTTAAAAACAGCGCGAAAAAATGCGCGGCTGAATCAGCTTGAAGAACAGACAGAATTTGTGGCGCATGATATTTTTACCGAATGGAAGGGCCATTTCCCGGATAAAATTCAGATTCTGATTTCCAATCCGCCATATATTTCGGCGGAGGAGATGCAGGAGCTACAACCGGAAGTCCGAGATTATGAGCCGCGCATCGCCTTAAGCGACGATGGAGACGGACTGCGTTTTTACAGACGGTTGTTCGAAATGGCCGCCTCGGAGAGTGCGCCGCTTTGCGATTATCTGTTTGTGGAAATGAGCGGTAGTCAGCCGGAACGCATTACCGAACTGGCCGGCCGGTATAAATTTAATAAAATCGAAAATATTAATGATTTAAACGGCATCCCCAGGGTGCTGAAAGTGAAAAGGAAAAAATGAATAGAAAAATCTCAGTAAAAATTCAACAAAGAATTATCAATCTTCTTAAAGAAACGCCGGGCGTTCCGGTTAACCGCAAGCAGATGAGCCACACCCTGAAAATCGGAAAACATGAATATAAGATTTTTATGAATAGCCTTGTGGCCCTGGCGAAGTCCGGTAAAATTACCCACGTGCGTAAATTTATGTATGCCTGGCCGCAGAAAAACGAACAGATGATCGGCGAGCTGCGCACCACCCGCGCCGGATACGGTTTTGTTATCATCGAGGGGCGTGAGGTGGATGTCTTTGTGGCCCAACCCAATTTAAATACAGCCTTCGACCGCGATATTGTGGAGATACAGCTCTATGCTTCTTCGCGCGGACGACGGCTGGAAGGCTTTGTTACAAAAGTGGTGGAACGCTTCCGCAAACAGATTGTGGGTACCTATCACCTGACCGAGTATTACAGTTATGTGGTTCCGGACGATCCGAAAATTTATCGTGATATTATCGTTCGTAAGGATGATAACCTGCAGGCAAAGGATGGCCAAAAGGTATTGGTCTCTTTTGAACGATGGGAACGTGATCAGCACAATCCCGAGGGCGCCATTATCGAAGTGCTTGGTAATCCCGGCGACAAAGGCGTCGATATCGCCTCAGTGGCTTATTCTTATAATTTGGCGATGAAGTTTTCGGACAAGCTGGAAAAGGAAGCGCAAAAAATTCAACTGGAAGCCACGGCAAAAATAGCAAAGGACCGGGAAGATCTGCGCGATTTGGTCTGTTTTACCATCGACCCGGTGGACGCGCGTGATTTTGACGATGCCGTTTCATTGACGACGCTTAAAAACGGCAACCGGGAGCTGGGCGTACATATCGCCGATGTGAGCCATTTTGTGCGCGACGGTTCGGAGCTGGACAAGGAGGCCTATAAAAGAAGTGTGAGCGTCTATCTCGTCGATCAGGTCATTCCTATGCTGCCGGAGCATCTTTCCAATAATTTATGCAGTTTAAAACCGGATGAAGACCGCCTGGCCTTTTCCTGTTTTATGGAATTTAATCCGGATTTGGAAATTGTGAATTACCGTATTAAACCGTCGGTCATTCGTAGCAAACGCCGTTTTAACTACCAGGAAGTACAGGATATTTTAGATGGAATTGTTGATGATGCACTTCTGCCGGTTTTAAAAGAGATGGACGCCTTACGGGCGCAACTGATGAAAAAACGCTTCGAAAACGGAGGGATTGATTTTGATACGCCGGAGGTACGCTTTGTCTTGGATGAAAAGGGACATCCGGTCGAAATTGTTCCCAAGCCACGTTTAAATGCGCACCGTCTCGTGGAAGAATTTATGCTTATGGCCAATCAAACCACGGCGCGGCATATTCGTAATATCAGCAAGGATAAAAAGAATTTGCTGCCCTTTTTATACCGCATTCATGAGACACCCGATGAAAAGAAAATGGATAATTTTTATAATTTTCTATCGGCTCTCGAGGTACCCTTTAAACCGGTAAAAAAGATGACCTCAAAATACTTTCAGAGCATTCTCGAATCTATTAAAGGCAGTAAAGAAGAGCAGATTATCGAGGAAGTAGCTCTGCGTTCCATGATGCGGGCGGTTTATTCAGAGAAAAATGTGGGGCATTTCGGGTTGGGATTCCGGGATTATTCGCATTTTACTTCGCCTATCCGGCGCTATCCCGATCTGGTGGTACACCGTTTGTTAAAAATGTATGCAAAGGATGAAATGACACCGCCAAAGGATTTGCGAAATAAATTAAAGAAGATTGCGGCGCAGACCACTAAGATGGAACGGCTTGCCGTGGAGGCGGAACGGGAATCGATTAAGCTGAAACAGGCCGAGTACATCAGCCGCTATGTGGGCGAGACCTTTACTGGCATCGTTTCCGGCGTAACCGCCTTTGGTGTTTTTGTGGAATTAAAAGATATCATTGTGGAAGGTTTGATTCGCATTGCCGATTTAACCGATGATTTTTATATCTATGATGAAGCCGCTTATTCGCTGATTGGCCGCGATACGGAGCAGAGTATCCGCCTGGCGGATGAAGTGGAAGTACGGGTGGAAGCGGTGGATATGGAAAAGAAGCAGGCCGAGTTTTCTTTGCTGCGGAATTTTAGCGACGAGCCGCTTCGTCAGACAAAAACCAAACGCAAACCGCGGCGCAAAAAAAGATAATCACTGTAAGCCCATCCGTCGGACAGGCAGATGAGTATTCCGAACCGGCAGTTCGGGAAACAGGGATGATTTCTTACACAATCGCCCGATTATCCGTAACGGCTGGTCCGGCGATTTGAATACAGAGATGCGTCGTTTTTAGGCAATCTTGCCGGAGTGTTATTTGATGTCCGAACCGGTGGTTCGGGTTACGAGTTTCTATAAAAAATCAATAATGTCCTGGAAGCGGTAGTGGAACGAATTGAAAAAATAAAAAATTTTACGCGGAAACAATGTGGACGGACAATTGTTGCGTTGTTTCTAATTTGCAATTCCGCTTCTATATGGGCAGCGGATTCGGATTCGCTTACCGTTAGTAGCCGCTTAGACAGCACATTTACTAAAAAGAAAAAAAGCGCCCTAAGCAGTAAGGTTCAGTATTGGGCAGATGATATTCTGTTAAGCGATCATGGACACGTGATCACGTTAAAGAACAATGCGAAAATTATTTACGAAACGATGACGCTTACGGCCGGGCATATTAAGATTAATCAGAATGAGAAAAAACTGTATGCCTGGGGTCTGAGGGATTCTCTCGACGCCGACAGTAATTGGGTGGTGCGCGCCAAACCGGTGTTTGATGAAAAGGGACAGGAACCGCTGCGGGGCGATTCCATTGAATATAATTTCGAAACCGAGCGCGGTAAGATAACCATGGGCAAGACCGAAATGGAACCGGGCTACTACCGCGGCAAAAAAATCTACCGCATTGCCGATAGCACCATGTTGGTGAAAGACGGCATTTTTACCTCTTGCGAAAATATCGATCATCCCCATTACTATTTTCAGAGCAATAAAATCCGTTTAAAAGTAAAAGACAAGGTAATCGCCGAACCCATCGTGTTTTATATTGCCGACGTACCGCTGGCCTGGATGCCCTTTGGCGTCTTTCCCAATAAACGCGGGCGCCATTCGGGCATCATTACGCCGAGTTACGGACAGAATCGCACGGGCGGTCGCTTCCTGCGCGGCATGGGTTACTACTGGGCGCCCAATGATTATTTTGACGCCACAATGCTTGTAGATTATTATGATAAACTGGACTTTGCCTACCGGGCCAGCGCGCGGTATATCAAACGTTATAGTTTAAACGGTTCGGTTTCCGCCGAATACTATCCACGGGATCCGCGCAGCGGTGGCAACAGCGAACGCTGGCAATTCCGCTTTAACCACCGGCAGATTATTGATCCTACTATGTCGCTTTCCGGAAGCGGCAGCTTTGTTAGCGATCGCCGTTTTTCGCGGGAGCTCTCACCCAATGTGGACGACCGCCTGAATCAGAATATTACTTCCAGTATGAATTTCAGTAAACGCTGGAAGGGATCAAAAAACAGTTTAAGCGCCAGCGTCAGCCGAAATGAAAACCTGCAAACTGGGCGGGTCAGTTACACACTGCCCAGCGTTTCCTTTAACCGCGGCAGCAGCACCATTTACGAAACGCTCACCGGCGAACGTCTGAGCGGTAAACGAAATTGGTATCAAAATATTTTCTTCTCATATAATTCCAGTCTCATTCGTAAGGGCGCAAAAATACCCGCAACCGACAGCACATTTACGGAATCACTGACCCAGGGCATCCAGCACCGTATGTCGTTTTCATCTCCGCAAAAACTTTTTAAATATATTTCATTAAATCCTTCACTGTCTTTTAAAGAGGACTGGGTGGATGAAATTCAAAAGGCCTCTTACAATGAAGAGACTCAATTAATCGAAACGAAAAAAATAAAACAGTTTGCCGCCAGCCATACCTTTAGCGCCAGCGTAAATGCCAAAACAACCGTGTACGGATTGTTCGAACCGAATATGGGCTCTTTTAAATATCTGCGCCATAAGATGGATCCTTCGGTTAGCTTTTCGTACACACCGGATTTTTCTTCGCCTTTTTACGGCTATTTCGATTCGGTTCGGGACAGCAACGGAGTGGTTCAAAAAAAGGATAAATTTGCCTATTCGCCCTATGGCGGCACAGGAAGCCGCGAATCGAGACGTATGAGTCTGCGCCTCGGTAATATTTTTCAGGGAAAATTTATCGATGAAAATGGCAAAGAAACGAAGCGGGATTTAATGACGATCAATTTTGCATCGGCGTATGATTTTATGGCCGACAGTCTGGGCTGGTCCAATATTACCACTAATTTCCGTACGAAACTCTTTGGGAAAAATATCAGTGTGCGTATGGTACACGATATTTATCAGACAGACGCCGAAAATCATAAAATAAATAAGTTTAAACCGTATCCGGAACTGCTGTCCTTAAATACGTCCTTTGGCTTTACCATAAACAATAAAACATTTTCCCGGGAAAAGGAAAAACCTAAAGAACAAAAAAATCCGGATGAGACGGAAGGAATTTTAAAAGACAATTCTTTTCGGGTGCAGCGCCGGGATTTGAACGAGGAGACTAAAAATATTTCCATTCCCTGGTCTACTAATTTCAGTTTAACCTATTCTTACAATCGCGAGCGTATTGAACCGCAAAATATCGACCTTTCGGCCCGGGCCAATTTTCAGCTTACCCGAAACTGGAAGATAAGCTGGAACGCGCGGATTGATTTAAAGGAAATGGATGTTGCCTATCAGAGTTTTAATATCTACCGCGATCTGCACTGCTGGGAAATGTCTTTTGGCTGGCAGCCCACTCGCGATTACTATGATTTCAGAATCAATATTAAATCCAGCGCCCTGCAGGATATTAAATTGACCCGCCATCCGGCCCGCAGTTCTTATTTACGCTAATATGTTTTGAATATGAAATATCGTTGAGTATTGGATATAAAAGTTGATTAAACCCAAAATGACCACTCAATATCCGGCAGAGAATATCCACTAATCAACGTATAATGAGCATCGGAATTTTTAATATTCCCAGGAATAATTTATCTCGCAGGCTGCTACAGGATAAAGAACGAAACCCGGAAAATGCAAAAGCTCTTATTTTTTAACGATCTTTGCGCCCTTTACGGTTTGAATAGAAACGGTAACGACCTGCTTGTTAAGAAATGTTAGCGCTATATTAATTTATATCAGGGGGAGAGTTTCTTTTTTTCATTAAGCGGGCACATATTTAATGAAGGTATTAAAAAAAATTAAAATTTTAGTTCAATTTATTTTTATTAATTTGTATATTTCAAAACATTTTTGAAATTGAAAAAGGGAGGATACATTTAAATGAGCAATCGTATTTATAATTTCAATGCAGGGCCGTCTGCCTTGCCGCTGGCTGTTCTGGAAAAAGCGCAGAAAGATTTTGTTAATTATAACGACGAAGGCCTTTCCGTAATGGAAATGAGCCACCGTTCCAAAACCTTCGACGGGATTATAAAAGACGCCGAACGGTTGATGAAAGAAGTAATGGGTATCCCCGACGGGTATAAAGTTATCTTTATGCAGGGCGGCGCCACACTGCATTTTGCGGCCATTCCGCTGAATCTGCTTCCGGACGGAAAATCAGCCGATTACATTAATACGGGCACCTGGTCTAAAAAGGCCATCGCCGAGGCTAAAAAACTGGGCAAAAACGTTAACGTAATCGCTAGCTCGGAGGATAAAAATTTTACCTATATTCCCAAAGAGTATACGGCAAATCCGGATGCGGCTTACCTGCATTTTACTTCCAATAATACCATTGCCGGCACCCAGTTTCATACCTTTCCGAAACGGGGCAGCGTCCCGATTATCTGCGATATGTCCTCGGATATTAACTGCCGTAAACTGGATATTAATAATTTTGATATGATCTATGCCGGGGCGCAGAAAAATATGGGCCCTGCCGGGGTAACGGTAGTGATAATGCGCGAAGCGCTGATGGAAAAGAGTCCGGATAATATTCCCACCATGACCAGTTATAAAATTATTGGCGGGAAGGATTCCTTATTGAATACACCGCCCACTTTCAGTATTTATATGATTAAACTGGTACTGGAATGGATGCAGGAAAACGGCGGCGTGGCAGGCATTGAAAAAATCAATCAGCAAAAAGCGGATCTTCTGTATGGAGCGTTGGACAAAAGCAGTTTCTATAACGGTACGGCAGCCGAAGACAGCCGTTCGATTATGAACGTTACCTTCCGTTTGCCCAATGAAGATTTGGAAAAGAAATTTGTGGCCGAGGCCATCGAAAATAATATGATCGGCTTAAAGGGCCATCGTTCGGTGGGCGGCTGCCGCGCGTCTATTTACAACGCGGTTCCCTTGCAGGCCGTGGAAGCGCTGGTTTCCTTTATGGAAAAATTCGAAAAAGCAAACAGCTAATAAATGGCCCTTCTAAACTTTTAAAGTTTAGAAGGGTTAAACAATGGCGGGAAATTATTCAGGGCTTCCATACATTTAAATTTTGGAAGCCTTTCTTTTATATTTTACTTCTTCTCAATTAACACATCGGCGGTCATTTCTTTGGGAATTTCTAATCCCATCAAATTTAAAATGGTCGGCGCAATGTCGGCTAGTTTTCCTCCCTCTGCCAATTTCTTGTCTTCTGCGTCCCGGGCGATATATATCAGTTCCACCGGAAAAGTCGTATGGCTTGTCTTCACAAGTCCGGTTTCATAATCCCTCATCTGTTCCGAATTACCGTGATCGGCGGTGATTAAAATATGAGCGTCTAAATCCAGCATACGGTTTACGACCCGGCCGATATTTTCATCCACAATTTCCACTGCTTTCACCGCCGCGTCAAAATCTCCGGTATGGCCCACCATATCGCCATTCGGATAATTCATAATAATCAGCGCATAGGGATTATCTTCCATGCGTTTTAGCAATTCATCGGTAATAGCAAAAGCCTCCATTTCCGGGTGGCTGGCAAAGGCCGAGGGATCGATGTCGCTTTTTATTTCGACCTGGTCTTCCAGCGGGTAGGGTGTGGTGGATTTCCCGTTAAAGAAGCTGGTTACATGGCGGAATTTTTGCGTTTCCGAAAGACGCAGCTGACGTAGACCGGCGTTGGAAACTATCTCACCAAGCAGGCGGTTCATACTGCCGCCGGCGCTCATGGAACTCATTAAAAAATCGTTGAACTCATCGTAATACTGGGTAAAACCGAGGTAGGTGACGGAGGGTCGCCGTAAGGGTTTTCCCGGATATTCTTTTTCTACAAAGGCCATGGAAAGCTGAATAGCCCGATCCTGGCGATAGTTGGTATGAAAGACACAGTCGCTGTCTTTAATGCCGTCGTAATCTCCAATGCAATAGGGCGGGATGTATTCGTCCACCATCTCTGTACCATCCGGCGTTTTATCGTTCAAATAGGATTCGGAAACGGCATCTTCGGCGCAATCGGATTTTCGGCCCTTTGCGCTCACCAAACAATCGAATGCGATGTCGGTAAGCGCCCAGTCCTTTGAACGGTCCATGGCGTAATAACGTCCCATTACCGAACCGATGCGGCAGCCTCCGGCTTCTTCCATTACTTTTTTCAGTTTTGCAATATATTCCAGCGTGCTGCGCGGCGGCGTGTCCCGTCCATCGAGAAAGGGATGAATAATTATTCTTCCCTGCGGGTTTTCCCGCCGGGCGCGGCGAATAATTTTAAACAGATGATCCATATGGGCGTGAACGCCTTCATCCTGCAACAGACCCAGCAGGTGTAGGGTGGAATGTTTTTGCTTCCACTGCAAAACTAAGTTTTTCCATTTATCCGATTCAAATAATGCGCCGTTTTTAAAGCCTTCGTCAATGCGTTTTAGTTCCTGAACAACCACGCGTCCGGCGCCCATGTTGAGGTGCCCCACTTCACTGGAACCCTGAAAGCCTTCCGGCAAACCTACGGCTTCTCCGGAGGTTTTTATTAAAGTCCATGGATAGCGTTGTTTATAGGAATCGATATTTGGTGTTTTGGCGGCGGCCACGGCGTTGTATTTGGGGTTTTCATTATAGCCCCAGCCATCGCGAATAATTAAAGCAACAGGACGCATATATTTCCTTTCCATAAAAAGACATAAGAAACAAGACGGACTTCAATAAAGGCAATGTTTTTTGAAAATCTTGTATCTTGCGTCTTTTGTCATTTGTCTTTTTATTTATCTGCCAACATGCCTATGGTGTGTATAATCGTTTCATCATCGGCCAAACCGCCCATACCTTCGTCGCCGTCGGCTAATTTTTTAGACACCGGCTGAATGAGAGTCACATCGTATATTTCGGCGACCTGCCGGATATGCCGAGCTGTTAAGGGATTCTCCCACATGGCCGTATTCATGGCCGGCGCTAATAGAAGCGGTTTGTTGTCCAAAGCCCGTACGGTGGATGTGAGCAGATTATCGCAAAGACCGTTAGCGATTTTTGCCAGGGTGTTGGCCGTAAGCGGAGCGATTAAAAGTATATCGCACCATTTGGCCAGTTCGATATGCGGTACTTGTTTTGTGTTGCCCCATTCTTGCGCATCCGTGTAACAGGTGTTTTTACTCATTACGGCCAGCGCCTGCGGGGCAACAAAGGCTCTGGCGTGTTCAGTGACAATGGTATTAATTTCGTGTCCCTGCTTGCTGAGCTGCGAAATTAGATTCGGCAAACGGTAGGCGGCGATGGATGAGGTAATTCCGATGAGAATGTTCATAAGGTTCTTTATCTTTTAATTATACGAAACCGCAGTATATTGATTTTTAAGAAGGGAAGCAACAACCTGCGGAAAAATTTAAATGGTAGGTTTTGGGTTTTAAATGGGAAAAAATCCCCATGCGGTTTACCTTCTTGGTGAAAAAGTAACGATGGGATTCGGAAAGCGTTACAAACCGCTTAAGAATTTGTACTAATTGATTGCAGGAATGAACTTTACGAATCTTCTAAGGATTCCGTATAGGCTAAGTAATTTTTAAGATGCCGCGTAAAATGGGCGTTAAACCGCCGAAGAAAAATTCCACGGCGATTACCATTACAATTAATCCCATGATGCGCATTAGTACTTTATTGCCGTTATCGCCGAGAAAGTCGAAAATGCGTCGGGCGCTTAACAGTACAATCCATGTAAGCAGGATAACGAATAAAATGGAAAGCAGTAAAATTCCTTTTTGTTCCCAGTTGGCGCTTTCCTGCATAAACACGATAACGGCGGTAATGGCGCCAGGTCCGCAAATAACAGGGATGGCCAACGGCGTAATGGCCACATCGTGATCGGTCACCTCCTCGGTGCTGGCGGTTTTGGTTTTACTGATCCGGGCCAGCAGCATATCGTAGCCCATAATAAAAAAGATAATACCGCCGACAATCTTTAAGCTATTTACGGAAATAGCAAAGAAATCGAAAATAAACTTTCCGCTGAAAGCAAAAATAATGAGAATGATAAAAGCGGTGATTGTGGCTTTAAAAGCAATAAAACGCGCCTCTTTAACCGGCAGATCCTCGGTAAGGGCAATATAAACCGGGATGACCCCCAGCGGGTTCATCATGGTGAAGAGAGAAGTAAAAGTAAGTAAGGCAAATTCTAACATAGAATATCAAAAAGCAGGGAATGCATACGTGCATTCCCTGCGGACAAATAATGTGTTAAGCGCCTTCTGTGGCGTGTTTTAGTTTATTTAGTACGATTCGCACCATTAACGCAGACAGAAATAGCAGAACGGTAAGGATGGTAAAAAACATCGTATGCGATAAGGTATTATAAAATCCTCCGATAAAACCGGAAAGATAATTACCGATCGCCGTTGCGCCAAACCAGCCGCCCATCATCAAGCCGCGCATGCGAGCCGGCGCTACTTTGGAGACAAATGAAAGCCCCATAGGGCTTAAAAACAATTCACCGATGGTTACCACAAAATAGGATGAAATCAGCCAGTTTGGCGACATATTGTTGGCGTCTGCGTTTCCACCCATACTGGAAGCTACTACCATTATAACCATTGCCAGTCCGGAAATAAACATTCCAATACCGATTTTCGCCGGGCTGGACGGTTCTTTATCCCGTTTGCGGAGCCAGTTAAAGAAAGGTACGATGAGTGGCGTTAGAATAAGGATAAAAAGCGGATTAAATGTTGCGTAGGTTTCCGGTTTAAGCCAATCAAGCATTACGGTGGAACGTTGGGCAAACAGGGTTAAGGCAAAACCATTCTGATGGAAGGACATCCAAAAGAAAATCACGATTGCAAAGATAATCCCCAAAGCAACGATACGTTCTTTTTCCTGTTCCTTTGTGATATTGGTATCTTCCTGAGCCTTCTGATTTTCTTTCCCGGCTTCATGCTTATTATCGGCGTGAATATAATTTTTCTTCCAAATTTCAAAAACAACGATGGAAAGAGCCATTCCAACGCCCGCTGCGGCAAAAGCGGAGTTGTAAGTTCCAAAATAATCATGTAAAAAAGTAGCCGCTAAAGGAGCGATAAAAGCGCCGAGATTGATTCCCATATAAAAAATATTGTAGCCTACATCTTTATACGGACTGCCCGGTTCGTATAAATTGCCCACGAGAACCGAGATATTCGCTTTAAAAAGTCCATTACCGAGAATCATTACAATGAGGGCAACGTAGAACAAGGCCACGGCATTGGGACCGGAAAAGGATAAAAGGATATAGCCGATTCCCATAATTACAGCGCCGAGTAAAATGGATTTGCGGTACCCAAGATACTTATCGGCAATCCATCCGCCGGCAATGGGAGTAAAATATACGAAACCAAGATATAGTCCGTAAACCTGACCTTTATGTGCGTCGGTCCAGCCAAGGGTTTCATCCATATAGAGCGTAAAAACCGCCAGCATTGTGTAAAAACCGAAACGTTCCCACATTTCTGTAAAGAAAAGAGTCATCAGTCCTTTGGGGTGATTCTTTAACATATATGCTCCTTTATTGAGTTAGGTGTCTGAAAATAAACAACCAATATACTTAAAATCGAAGTTGACGGCAATACCGGGTAAAGGGAGCTTTTTTTTTTAAGGCGTCTGCGGAAGTACCGGTAGGCGCAAGGAGAGCGAATAGGAGGTGTTGTTTTTTTGTTTGTTAAATGTAACCGTTTCGTTAAATGCTGTTTTTAATCGTTTGTGCAGCGTTTTCAGACCGAAACCACTGTTTTTACCTGAACATGATGCCGGATTATACGGATTGCCAACAAGAATAAAAATGGAATGGGCATCATTTCGAATAATCATTTTTATCGTTCCGCCTGCAGATTGTGTTTCTATGCCATGCTTGATGGCGTTTTCAATAAGCGGCAACAGGCTGAAGGGAGGAATTAAACAGTTTTGCGCATCATCATCAATTTTAAAGTCAAGTGAAAGACGTTTGCCGAGACGGGTTTGCTCGATACTCAGATAATTTGAAATATGGTTGATTTCATCTTTAATGGTTGCCCATTCTTTTTCGGCGTAATGCAGGCTAAAGCGCAGGAAATCGGCCAGCATCAGTGTGAGTTCGGAAGCTTTTTCTGATTCGGTTCGAATTAAAGTATTAAGTGCGGTTAGGCTGTTAAACAAAAAATGGGGATGCACACTGAGACGCAAGGCATTTAATTCGGCTTTGGCGGCGGCCAGTCGGTTTTCTAACAAGGTCTGCTCGATTTGGTGCACGCGTTCGGACTCCAGATACAGATAGTGCAGTAAGACGGCAATGAAATAAAATAACAGACAGAAAACGGTATAGATGCCTGTGGACTGGTTAAACAGTTCCCGCCAGTGTATGGCTTTTGTGGCGATAACCAGTCCTTCGCTGTACATCATGGTTAACTGCAGCCAAAAACCGGTAATCAAAACGGCAATAGCGAGATGCTTTATTAACGGAAGATATAAATTTGCCTCGGTAAGCGGGATGGATTTTGCAATAAAAAAATTAGAAAGTAAAATAAAAAATAAAACGATCAATGGCGGGACAGACAGGATTATTAAAAAAAGCCAGGCGTCTTCGGTTATGGAATGCTGAAAGAAAAGAAAGCCTGCAACTATCGTTAGCCAGCCGGTAAGGGCCAGCAAGAATATTCTTGGAGAAGAAAACAGCGGATGCATTAATTACGCACCTCTAAGCCGCCCATTATCAAAGAACCTGTTATGGTCAGTCGTTTTCCGGCCGATGGGAAATCCTCTCCGTTGTTTGCCGTATGCGCATTATAGGTCTTATCTTCCACTCCGCCTAAAATAGGCGTTGCCGATACATATAGGTGCCAGTGTTTTGGAATTCGTACTTCGAGGCCGCCCATCAGGGCAAATACATCAAGCACGGTTTCATTACCTTCCATTTCCGCATCGGTTAAATCGAGGGTTCCGCCTCCCATTACGGCGGTTATTTTACCTCCCGTAAAATTTTTTGAATTAAAACGGTATTCTCCACCTCCGAGTATCATGGAGAGGTTTACCATATTCTGGCCGGAAATTTCGTTGCTTTTGCTTCTCGAGTGCTGCCGAAGCATTGAAGCCCCAATAAGAATCAAAAATACAGGCCATAGATCGCCAAAATCAAAATAAAAAAGATCAAGCGTGTTGCCCATAAATACAAGTCCTACAAAAATTAATATAATTCCGGACAGGGGCTGCCGGTGAACAGACGGACGTATAAGCTGGCTGATTCCGATGAAAATGATAATAAGCGGCCACCATTCCCAGATATTTATATGAATATCCATACCAAGATTTTCGGCTAACAAGACGATGCCCGCTATAATAATGGCCAGGGATAAAATGGAGCGTGTATTAAAAGGGCTGTTTTGGTAGTGTCCCATTTCCTTCTCCTTAAAACGATTTGTTTTAGCAGTATGTACAAAAAAAACCCCAGAATGTTTAGGTTTTTTCGGCGAACAGCCTGTTTTTCTCGGTAAAAGACCTTGTTCAGAAGATGAACAGATAAAACCGGAAAATTTAGTTTTGTTTTTTCTATTTCGATAACAGTGTAAGCAGGAAGCTAAAGAAGGAAATATATGTATTCGGATTTGAATGATTTTTTACTGATAAACGGATTACAATCGGTAACAATACTTTTTAATGTAATTTCCAAATATAAAAACGGATCGTGGCAAACGCTGGAAAGCAGCGATGGTTTTGAAATATTAACACGTTTGCGCCGGCAAAAAGGCCTTCGCATTGCCGAGGCGGATTTCACCCGCTGGGGAAATGACGCTGAACATTTGATGGATACTTATTATGTGGCCTCTGCGGATAATCTGTATATCAAAGATTTTTCATCGCTTAAGCAGATTATTATTCTGGCAATGCAAATAAAAAAAGAATTTACGAATGCTCAGATCTATATAAATAATTATTATGAATTAAATGGAGACACATCGGGACTGCTAAAATATATAAAGTTATTGGAACAGGTTCACTAAAACGATGTTGTCGGCCGCCGTGCGCCGTACTCAGCTTCGCAGGGGGCATTTTTTGTAACGTATTTGTTTAGCTTTTTGCAGTAAAGCGCCATAAATGTACGGCAGGTACCGGAACCGTCAAGGGCTGTTTCGGATGGAAATTCGGCAAATTCGCAGCGCAGATCACAGAATTTTATTTTACTGCTGCTTACGCCCGCATTTTCGTTCACGATCACATTCTCCCGCTCATTTTTTTCTAAATTAACTATAATGGGTTAAAATCTTAGGAATTTGTAAATTTTGCCGATTGCAATAAAAGTAAAAGTAAAAGTAAAAGTATATTACGTTTTAAGCAATAAATAAAATGGAGTTCATATGACAAAAATTCTTTTGCTGTTTTTGTTTCTGTTTTTAGCCGCTGCCTGTGTTTCCACCAAAGCGGTTTCCGAAGAGAACCAACCTCTGGTGGATGTTCTGGTGCAGGAATGGATGCATAAGCATGATGCAAAAAGCGCTGAAAAACTTCCGGTTATTATTCAATCAAAAGAAGCTCTGGAAGGATACGGCTTTTTAAAAATGCTTAAAAAAAACTTTTACGGTGGGCAGGCTTCTTATATGGATTTGCAACGGTTACAAAAAGATGTCAAAGTCCTGCGTATCTACACAGGCAGAGAGAAACTTCTTAAATAATGTTGGAGAAGAATATGCGTTTTGTCTTTTTATTTTTAGTTTTGGCCGGTCTTCTTCAGGCACAAATAATAGGGCCTTTTCTAAAGCATGAGGCGTCAAAGTCTTTGTTAAAATCTTCGGCTGAGGATTATCCTTTAACCATTCGCGGTGAAGGTCGTTTTGTTGATGCGTTAACAAAATCGGGTTTTGCGGTACAGGCGTCCAATGGAAACATTGCCACGGTCATTGTACCGCGGGATCGATTAGAGGAATTATCTTCCATAAAAGAAATTCAAACGATCGAATTGGGGCCCAAAAGAAAACTCTATAATTCCAATGCGGTAATTTTCCAGAATGTGGGTGTCGCTTACAGCAAGGGATACACCGGTTCCGGAGTTATAATAGGTGTTGTGGATACAGGCATTGATTTTTATAACCCCATGTTTCGGGATGCTTCCGGCAATACCCGGATTTTATATCTGTGGGATCAAACCGCTTCCGGAAGCGGGCCCTCCGGAACCGATTTTTCTAACGGAGTCGAATATTCCCAGGCACAAATTAACCAGGATCTTGCATCCGGTTCGCCTCACTCTGTTGTTCCACAGAGAGATACCGAAGGACACGGCACGCATGTGGCCGGTTCCGCAGCCGGACGTCATCTAACGGCTTCGCCGGCCGATACTCTGCATGGCGGGGCGATGGACGCCAATCTGATTATTGTAAAAACAACGCTTTTGGGCGCCGATATTTCCAATGGTGTAAAATATATTTTTGACAAGGCAGCCGCTCTTAGCAAACCGTGCGTAATCAATTTGAGCCTTGGCAGCCAGTACGGTCCCCACGACGGTACCGACGTGAACAGCGAGTTGATTGATGGTTATACCGGAGCGGGAAAAATTGTTGTGCGCGCAGCCGGAAACAATGGCGGCGATAAGGTACACTATTATGCAAAAAATGAAGTGTCGTCGGATGCTATTCAATTCGGCTATTCTTCGCTTGTAAATATGTGGCTGGAAGCCTATGATAATATTCAGAGTGTTTCATTGAGCTGGAACGGCGGTTCTATTTCTAACGTTACAAAAAACGCATATAAAGAAAATAATGGTATTAAGCTCTATCTCTATCCACCGGATCCGGAAAATCAAAAGATAGCCGCTTATGTGGTGATGGAGAATGAAAATTTAAACTCGGAAACCTTTACCCTGACCCTAAATGGGTTATCCGATGATAGCGGTAACAATACTATCGAACGTCATGTATGGGCGGAGACGGATGTGATGAATGCTCCCTATGGCGCTTTTACGCAGGGTTCGGAATATGATTATAGCCACTATCCGTATACACTGGCCAATGGCGCTTGTGCGCCAAAAGTAATTACGGTGGGCGCTTTTATAAGCCGTGAATCATGGACAGCTGTAAATAATGAACCGGGCCAAGCCTGGCATATTCCCGGCGCTGGCGCTGCCGGTGGAATCGCTGATTTCAGTTCCATCGGGCCCACGGCAAACGGATTACAAAAACCGGATATCATTGCCGGAGGTACAATGATTCTTTCGGCGCGCAGTTCGGACGCCACGTATTCGGACTATTATATTCCACAGGCGCCGTATACAGATGATTTTGCCTATATGCAAGGCACTTCGATGGCGTCTCCGGTGGCGGCGGGGGCCATCGCATTGCTGCTTGAAAAAAATCCGACCTGGACGCCGGCCGATTTATTAAGCTATTTAAAGACCCATGCTCAGGGTACATACAATCCCCAGGGGTTGGCCAGTGCGCAAGTGGAGGTAAAAACGAATCCCAATAGTTGGGACCAGGTATTTGGCTGGGGAGCGGTGGATGTGACGGATGCGTTTGCTCCGCAGGCCATTGACGACCCGGATGTTTCTGTCCCGGCGGGCTATGCTCTGGAACAAAATTATCCCAATCCGTTTAATCCAAGTACGGCTATCAGCTATCAACTATCGGCTATCAGCGATGTACAATTAACGGTTTATAATGCTTTAGGGCAGAAAATCCGGACGCTGGTAAACAGCAAACAGGAGGCCGGACCGCATACGGTTACTTTTAATGCCGCAGGATTGGCAAGCGGTGTTTACTATTATAAATTATCAGCCGGGAATAATACAATTCAAACCCGCAAGATGATTTTACTGCGCTAAAAAACCGATTTCTTGTTCTTCGGGGAATATTGAAAACGTTGTGCGCCCTGTGGTTGAAATCAAAGCGCTTAATTTGATTGGAAACAAAAAATGAGTCCGGCTTTTGCCGGACTTTTTTATTGGTTGGAATATTCCTGCACTTCGTTTTCCATGACGATCAGCTCGATTCCCGCTTCCTTAAAAAGCTCCCGGGTGTCCTGCCCGGCATGGTAGCGCCTTTTAACAATTACTTTTTTTATACCAACGCTGATAATCAGCATGGCGCAAACCCGGCAGGGTTCCATGGTGCAGTAAAGGGTTGCCCCGTCCAGCGGTATGCCGTAGCGGGCGGCTTGACTGATGGCGTTCTGCTCGGCATGGATGGTGCGCACACAGTGCTGACGTACGGTGCCGTCTTCATCAATTACTTTTTTTAAAAGATGTCCCACTTCGTCGCAATGGGGAAACCCGGGAGGAGAACCCACATAGCCGGTACATAAAATACGTTTTTCCTTAACAATAACCGCCCCGCTTTTCCCGCGGTCGCAGGTGGCCCGTTTGGCCGCTTCGTCCACCATACTGATGAAATACTCATCCCAGCTGGGGCGCTTCTTTGTTTCACTCACATCCGTTCCTTTCAAAAAAATCTGCTCCGTATCAAAACAAAGTTAATAAATAGACCGCTCGGGGTCGAATAAAAATTAACGGATCGTAAACCGGTCGCCGGCATTTAACAGCAGAATTCGGTTTTTAAAACGATCGTACATATGGTGCACGGCCGGAAAACCGGTGCAGTGAAGGGGAATGATAAAATCGGGATTTATCTTTTCCAGGTTGTGAATAATTTTTTTAATACGTTCTTCCGGAGTATGAGCCAGATGCATTCCGCCGATAACCGCGTGCACATGCTGGTTTTCGGTAAGGCGCATACTGTGTTTAATGGAATTTATGGGGCCGGAGTGTCCGCAGCCCAGTAAAATAACCAGCCCTTTTTTTGTATTGAGGACAAGGCTCATGTCATCATGTAACTCATCGTGAATATAACTTTCCAGAACCCGCTGCTGATAAATTTCATCAATAAATTCATATTTGGTATTGCGGGGAATTTCGCCGGAAAGCCAGATATCGGGCAGGATTTCGTAAGGATGTGATTTATAAATGAACCGGGCGCCCGCTGCTTTTATCTTGGCTTCATCCCAGGGCACACCGATGTTCAGCATTCCTCCCGGATATACTTTGAATTTCTTATTGGAAATGGAAGGATGACAATAGACGTCGGCCGGTTTAATTTCACGCAGATAGTGCGGCAGTCCCCCGGTGTGGTCGTAGTGGCCGTGGCTCAAAACGATGGCCTTAATATTTGCAAGATCGATATTCAGCTCCCGCGCATTGTGAATAAAGGCGTCGGTCTGTCCCGTATCAAAAAGTATATTTCCAGCAGATGATTCCACGAAGACAGAAAGACCCTGTTCGGCCAAAAGGCGGGCGTTGGTCACTCTGTTTTCGGCAAGGATGGTTAAGGTTACGTCGGTTAGCATCTTGTTCCTCCTCTCGAATGGTGGTGACTCAGAAACAATATACTTAAAATCCGGCCAAAGGAAAGCGAAAAAAATTAATTAAACCTTTAAATTCTGAATAAAATTAGTTTAAAAAGCAATGCAAAAGCAGGCCATAGAATATAAAGTAACCGGACCATAAGATGTTTGAAGATCGGTAAAATACAAAACGCGTATTCGCTTACTAACCAACCATCATTGAGTTCACTATAACCACGAATTCCACGAATCTATTCAATGTAATTTCAATAAAAACAATCCGTGTCTTTCTGTGGAAATCGGTGGCTATGCCTTTTTAGACTGGACTCATCATTGCAAATTAGATTCTTTCATAAAGATTCATTCTTTTAGAATTCATGTATATTCACAGGAATATGCGGCACGTTCTTTTTTCTACTAACCTAGCCCAGCAATAAACCGTTTATTTGCTTTCTGGCTGCTGTTTTTTTCGTTTATATACCCAAAACAGAAGTACGGCGCCAATTAAAACAGCCGGAATGCTGAGAATTTGCCCCATATTCAGAACCATGCCCGCCTCAAAGGCGGATTGATCGGCTTTGACGAACTCAACAAAAAAGCGGAATGTAAAAGTCAGCACCAGAAATAATCCCAGTAAAAGCCCATGTTCGGTTTTGGCGCGTTTTTTATTATAAATGCTTAGCATGATAATAAATATAGCGAGGTAGGCAAAGGATTCGTAGAGCTGCGACGGATGCCGCGGAAGCGGATCCACACGATCAAAAATAATAGCCCAGGGAACATCCGTTTTTGCACCGACGATTTCGGAATTAAAAAAATTCCCGAGGCGAATAAAAAATCCGGAAATGGCCACGCCAATAACAATACGGTCGATAAGCCATAAGAATGGTTGTTCGGGACGCTTCCGCGAATAGAGCCAGGCGCCGACGGGAATGCCGATGGCCGCCCCATGGCTGGCCAGTCCGCCTTCCCAGACCATTAAAATTTTAACGGGATGACTTAAATAATAGGCCGGGTCATAAAAAAGACAGTGTCCCAGCCGGGCGCCGATGATGGTGCTGAAAAGCATATACATGAGTAGGTGGTCCACATCTTCGGCGGGTTTGCCTTCTATTTTAAAAAAACGGTTAAACAGGTAAACGCCCGCGATAAAAGACAACATAAAAAGCAGGCTGTACCAGCGCACGGCAAAAAAACCGATTCGGAATATTTCCGGATTTACATTCCAGTGAAACATAAAAAATTCTCCGTCTAATTATGATCAATACCCATTTCGTCAAGCAGATATCCGGCGCCGGCATATTTTTGCAGAAGCCATAAAATATAGCGGATATCCACACCGATGGAACGGCTGTATGATTCGTCCCAGGCAAAATCATTGATGGTAGCGCCAAAGGCGCGATCAAAATTTAAGCCTACCAGTTCTCCTTTGGCATTTAGCACCGGACTGCCGGAATTACCGCCGGTGGTATCGCAATCGTATAAAATTCCAACCGGCATGGTGTGCAGTGTTGCACTTTGCAAAAATCCAAACGCTTTGGCCTTAATGAGTTGTCGCAATTTATCCGGGGCGTTAAAAGGCGCCTGCCCCGTGTGCTTTTCCAGAATGCCGGCCACGGTGGTAATGGGAAAATTGTAAACGGCATCGGCCGGCGCATATCCGCGAATATGCCCGTAGGTGAGCCGGAAGGTGCTATTGGCGTCGGGAATGAAGGTGTTCTTTTCATATAAACGTTTCACTTCGGCCCACTGTGCCGAAAGTTTGGAGAGTTCTCCGGACTGCCGCTCGTTTTTTTCTTTCAGCGCTTTGATATCCGGCTGTAACGCCTGTATCCATTGCAGGAAGGGATCGTTGGTTTTTTGTATCTGTTCGAAAGACTGCTGAAAGGCTTTGCTAAGGAAATCTTTTTGGGTGATTTTTGCGTCGTCGTATGCCTGTTTAATTGCCTTCTGCCAGTCCCGTTCGGGGTTGTTCAACGAAAAAAGCCGATCCATGCTTTTGATACGCTGACCTTTTGGCAACTGCGCCGCCTTGCGCAGTAATTCGGTTAAAATAAGTTCGTCTGCCTGTAGATCAAAATTTTGTAAACGTATAAAAAGACGCTTTTTGGTGCGCTCGAAATTGCGGTTCATGAAAGCCGATTCCCGTTCCAGATCTTCTTTTTCCCGTTCTTCGGCGGCTTTATACACCGTATTGGCAAAAGAGAGGGCCGAGACGCTGCGGGTTAAATAAGAGAGAATATAATCCCGTTCGGCTGAATTTGTTTTTTCGTCATAAATATTTTTTATAGCATTTAAGACCGCCCCATAACGCCGTTGCAATGCTTCGTCCTTTTGTAAAAAGGCCTGAATCTGCGCTTCCTGTCCGCGTTTTTTTCGAACCATTTGCAAACGGCCGAGACCTCGTAATTTACCACGGTAATTTTTCTCGGTGTTTGCCAGGCTTTTAATGGTGGCACTGAAACGGAGAGCGGTCGCACGATCCTCTTTACCCAAATCTTCCAGTAAATGAATCTGCCACTGGTACCAGTCGGCCACAAAGGGCATGTGTACGTGTTCTTCGTAAGCAGTAAAATAGGAGGTGCGGTGGCGGTAGGTACGTCCCGGATAGCCCAACAGAAAAACAAAATCGTTTTCATCTACTCCGCGGGGGGTAACGTTTAAATATTTTTTTGGTTGATAGGGAACATTGTCCGCGGCGTATTCGGCGGGACTGCCATCCGGCGCACTGTAAGCGCGCAGAATGGAAAAATCACCCGTATGGCGCGGCCACTCCCAGTTGTCTGTTTCGCCGCCAAAGTTGCCAATAGAGATGGGCGGCACATAAACCAGGCGTACGTCTTTGAGGTAGGTGTAAAGAAACAAAACATAGGTTTGGCCTTTGAACATCTCGGCCACCTCGGCCCGCATGCCGGGGTTTTCTTTTTCGGCCCGGGCGGTAATTTCTTTGCGGCGCCGCTTGATTGTTTTATTGCGTTCGGCAAAATCGCTAATCGCATCAAGGTCTTTTAATACTTCCGCAGAGACGTCTTTAAACGACTGGGTGATGCGCACCGTGTAGCCTTTAGCTTCGATCTCCTGTTCCCGGCCGGCGGCCATAAAACCGTTTTTCAGATAATCGTGCTCGGCATTGCTGGCTGTTTGCACCGCCCGGAAAGCGCAATGATGATTGGTTAAAATTAACCCCTGTGGTGAAATAAAAGAACCGGTGCATCCGCCTAATTTAACGATGGCGTCCGACAGAGAAGGCGCTTCCTGGTTAAAAATATCGGCAGCCGAAATTTTAAAGCCGGCTTTTTGTAGATCGATAGTATGCAGTTCGCTGAGCGGATACATGCCTTCTTCGGCAAAAAGTGCTGAGAGGGAAAGGAATAGAGTCGTTATTAAAAATATAAATTTAGTCATAAAAAATCCTTAAGATTTTTGCCCGTTGGATTGTTGAAAATTAAGCGAAAGCGGTAGAATATTCAAATACAATTATTCGGAACGGAATCGGGCGTAGGAGTTATTTATTTGCGCACGGCCAGCAGCGTATATAAACCGATGGCGATAAAAATGAGATTTCCCAGCCAGGCGGCCAATAGCGGTTGCAGGGTTCCCTGGTGCCCCAAAACCTGGCCCACACGAATGAGGATAAAATAGCTGAAGCTGATTAGCAGGCTTACGCCGAAATTAAAGCCCATCCCGCCGCGGCGTTTGCGCGAGGCCAGCGGCGCTCCCAGCAGGACAACAATTAAGCATGCGGCCGGCATGGATAGTTTTAAATAGCGTTCCACAATCCATTTGCGCACATTGGCGCCAATGGCCTGCAACTCACCGATGAACTTGTTTAATTCTGCGTAGCTCATCTCTTCGGGTTTTTTCTGCATCAAAATCAATTCTTTCGGTTCGATGCGTAAATCGGTAAGCGTACTGTCTTTAAAATAATGGAACTGTTCGGTCTCCGCCGTAAAATGGCGAACCTTCCCCTTCTTAAGCAGCCAGACACTATCCTGCCAGACGATCGTCTCTGCATCGATACGTTCCACGATAGTCGACTTTTTGTATGTTTTAATGCTTATATTTCGTCCCTGATTTGTCCGTCCGTTAAAAAAACGCAGGCTGATGGTGCGGTCGCCCGTGTCCTGAACATAAATATCGGAACGGGATTTTTGCGAAGGCCGGGTCTTTTTCTGCACATCGTAACGTAAAATGTCCAGCCGGTTCTGATTGGCGGGCGGTACAATCAGCTCGTTAAAAAATCCAGCGCCAATGCTGATAAAAAACGCAATTAAAAATATGGGCGCTAATAAACGGTATAAACTTATACCCGATGAAAGCTGGGCTGCAATTTCATTATGCTGAGCCATGGCGCTTAATGTAAACAGCGTACTTAATAAAACGGCAATGGGCAGTGTGAGGCTGATGATATAGGGAATATAGTAAATGTAATATAAGGCGAATTCTCTAAAAGAAGAGCCGTGGTCGATAAAGGTAGATACGTTTTCGATAATATCCACAATTAAAAAAATAGCTACCCAGGCAGCAATGGCGATAGTAAGATTGAGTAAAAAACGCTTTAGCAGATAGACGTCCAGAAGTTTAAACATACGCATCCTGTTCCTTTTTCCCCCGCTTAAATATGCGGGCCAGTTTATCCCAGTTGATAAAGGAACTCTCTTTAACGGCCCGCCAGGTTAAATAAAGCCCGGCGGTTCCCACAATAAAGTTAGCGGCCCACATGGCGGCAAACGGTGGTAAAAAACGGCGGTCAGCCAGTTCTTCTCCTCCAATAAGAAATATCCAGTAGAGCATAAAAAATCCGATACTCATACTAATGGCCATGCCCATGTTCCCTTTTCGGGCCATTACGCCCAGCGGCGCGCCAACCAGAACAAAAACGATACAGGCGAAGGGGATGGAAATTTTCTTATATATTTCTACCAGAAAACGGTTGATATTTTTCTCCTGACTTTCGATAAAACTCTGGTGCATACGCATCTGCTGATAAAGCCGGGCGCTGTTATTGCGCGCTTTACGCAGGGCGGCCCGCCATTTTTTTGCTGGAAGAGAAGAAAGCGAAACACTGTCATTAACCGTATTTTTTAAATCATTCCCGACGCTTTTAAGCCGATGCTGGTAAGGGGCCATATTTTTCCCAACGAGAGAGCCGATACGATCGAGCCGGGTTTGGATCTGTTTTTCGAAGCCGTTTACTTTGGCCCGCATCATTTTAATATTCATTTCACGGTCGCTGCGGTGCGAAATTTCCTGTTCTTCAAACACAAATTCTTTTGCCGGAATCACCACCAGTTGTTTGTCAAAAAATGATCGCTGGTACTGATCCGGTTTTAAATGATCCCATTTGTGGTATTCCCCATCAAACAGTGTAAATAAAATCGATTTACGTTTTTCTGAAAAAACCATCCAGCCTTGCTTGGCGGTTATGGTGATGTCCACCCGCGGATCACTACGGTCGAAAATTACCAGATCGCTCAGCCGGTCAATATTAGTTGCCGTGCGGTATTCCGGGCCAAGTAAATTGCTCATATCCAGCCATTCGTCGGGCAGCGGTTTTTCAATTTGGGAAACAGAAAAGGTGTAGCGGCCGATTTTGTAGAGAATGTGTTCTTCTAATTGCAGAGTTGGCTTCTTTTGGTTGATGGCGCGAAACAGAATTTTTGCCTGGTGGTTAGACTCCGGAAGAATCTGGTCGTTAAAATAAATCATTACTACGGTTACAAAAATACCCAGCATTAGTGAAGGACGGATGATCCGATAAATACTGATTCCGCTTGATTTCAAAATGGTAATTTCATTATCGGCCGAAAAACGCCCGTAGGCCATTAAAACGGCAATAAGCACTGCCATCGGCACTGCAAGGGCCAGCATCCAGGAAAGGTTGAGATAGATGAGCTTAAAGATTGTACTTAGTTCCAGCCCTTTCCCAAATATCTTGCCGATGTATTTTACCAGAAAATTCATCAGTAAAATAAACATAATCACAGACAGGCCGAAGATAAAGGGACCGATATGTTCTTTAACGATATAGCGGGTCAGTATTTTCATTCGCCAAATATACGTAAATTGGGTAAAAAGTTCTATAAAAATACAGAATGGGGAGCAAATGCCTCTTTGTTATTGATTTCCGTTTGTAAATGAATTTCGTGCGGGAAGCGGAAGAAGGCTCTATACCGTTTAGTGTGGATAACACGGGGGGGAATACCGCGAATTTACACGGATTCACGGATAGGACGATTGTTTTTTTAAGGCCAGGTTAAAATCATTCGCCTTAATTCGTACAATTAGCGGTCTTAATTTTTTTGTATTTTCTTTTACCCGTACGGATCGATATAGAACCCGAAAGAAAACCGGGGAAGACAATCTGTTTTAGAGATTGTCGGGAAAAACTTGTGATAAATCGCAATTATCCCTGATTTGCATAAGCGGGGCGGGAATTAGCTCTTGACCATGCTACAGATTCTAATTAAATTCGCCACGCAGTATTTGGTAAAATGCGGGAACCTTTTCCTGCTTCTTTAATTAGACACATCAGATAGATGGAGGAAGCACCTGTTTAAACTGCTACCCTAAATGTTGGAATAACAAAACTAAAGTACTTATTATCAGTTGAATGCTTTCTTAAAAAAAGTAGCAGGGGCAGTGCGTCTTTTCGTCTTCATCGTCCTTTTTGCTGTTCTGTATCCTAAGCCGGTTGCAGCCCAGATCGGTCTCCGTGTACCGGAGCCGCCGCGTGTTGTGCATCTGTTTCAGCCTCATATTTACGGTCTGGAATTTTATCAGCAGGATTCCACTTTTTTTCAAAAACCGCCTTCCATATATAAACGTCAGATTCGGCTGGATTCCACCGCGTCTTTTATTTCGGTAAGCGAAGGGATCGACCATACCCAGTTTCAGTTACCGGCCGTTGTGGATATCGATACATATATTAAACTGCGTACCGCCTTTGACACCCGGGAATTGTGGAAAAAAAATACCCTCACCGCACTTAGCGGGAAAGTACAAAAGTCCTCCGGCGCCATTGAACTGGACATTCCGTTTCGTATCAAAAGTAAAGCCTTTACCCGCATTTTCGGTTCCGACCGAATCGGTTTGCGTGTAACCGGAAATATTTCATTTGATTTATCCGGACGAACGGAAAAGCGATCCGGCTCGGCAATTTCTGCCATCGAAAACCAGAACACCTTCAGTCCGCGTTTCAGACAGACGCAGCAGTTTACCGTCGAAGGGAAAATCGGCGATAAGGTTACGGTGTCGGTGGAGCAGAATTCCGAAGCGACCGTGGATATCGATAATACGCTAAAATTGCGGTACGACGGCGGGGAAGATGAGATTGTTCAAAAAATTGAAGCGGGAAATATTTCCCTTTCACTGCCTTCTACAAAATATGTAATTTTCGGCGGTTCCAATCAGGGTTTGTTTGGATTAAAAACCCAGATGCAGTTGGGCGATTTATATTTTACCGCCATTGCATCACTGGAAAAAGGGCAGCAGCAGGAGCTCTCTGTAAGCGGCGGCTCCAAGAAGTCAAGCTCTAAAATTAAGGATTATAATTTTATCCGTAACCGGTATTTTTTTGCGGACACGTGGTACCACGATAATTTTGAGGTGGGATTTAAAGACAACCCCACGCAGTTTGTGGTTCCGGCCGACCGAAAGATTTTACAACTGGAAGTCTGGCAGTCTACAGGAATTACCGATAGGAAGAAGCGCAAGGGTATTGCCGTTTTAGACCCTGCGCAATACTGGAATTCCGCTACCGGATACAAGGGAGTGGATATTGATGCGCTTAACACGACGCTTGCCGCGGATACATTAGAATATTATTATGGATATTTTAAGCGTCTGGATGAGGGGAAAGATTACACTTATGATGAGTACCGGGGGTTTTTTACGCTCAGCCAAACAGCCGACGAGCAGTCGGCCCTTGCTGTTTCGTTTGTAACCGAAGGTCAGGCCGCCAACCCCTCCATCCCTACGACCGGTACGATGAGCGCTTTACTTAGCGATAGCCTGCAGCCGGTTGTGCTGCGGTTAATTAAACCCAAAGCAATGCAGCCGGATAATAAAAACACATGGCCGCTTATGATGCGCAATGTGTATTCGCTCGGCGGTACAAAAATAGAACGGGAAGGGTTTGAACTGCGTCTGGAAAATAATGTAAACGGTAATCACGAGATCTATCCGGAGGGCGGTAATAAATCCTATTTAAATTTGCTTGGGCTGGATGTGCTGGATGTAAATGGCGCTGTGGTGGAAGGTGGCGATGAGCAGATAGACAATAACCGGTATATTGTTAATCTAAATGACGGTACGCTGATGTTTCCCGCTTTACGGCCTTTCAATCCGCAAAAAGGAAGCCGTTTTGAAGGCCGCCTGCCGGAAGAGAACCTGGTGGATATGTATGATGTAACGCCCAATCAGACGACCCTTGCCGAACGTAGTCAGTTTGAAATGCTGGTAACTTCCAAGAGTACCCGCTCTACGTTTGACCTTGGGTTTTATGTGCTTGAAAACAGCGAAGTAGTTACTGCCGGAGGCCAAACCCTGGTACGTGATAAAGATTATACGATTGATTATTTTAGCGGACAGCTCACTCTGATTTCTGCCGAAGCCAAACGTTCCAGCGCGCAGTTGCATATCAAATACGAACGGGCCAATCTTTTTCAGCTCGATAAAAAAACCATTTTCGGCGGTCGCCTGGAATACCGTTTCCTGGACAATTCCTTTGTGGGGCTGACCGCGCTGTATCTGAACAAAACCACGCTGGACAGGCGTGTTCGCGTAGGGCAGGAACCGTTCAGCAACTTTGTATGGGATGTCAATGCGGCCTTTAAGTTTAAGCCGCGTTTTATAACCAAAGCCATGAATGCCCTCCCTTTTTTAGAAACGAACGCAGAATCGCATATCAATATCGAAGGTGAATTTGCCCAGGTGCTTCCCAATCCCAATTCGCTGAACAATAGTAAAACCGGGGATAATGACGGTGTCGCCTATGTGGATGATTTCGAATCCAGTAAACGTACCACTACTTTAGGTATCCGATACCGAACCTGGAGCATGGCTTCGGCGCCAAAATATATGGCGACGATCGGGGAAGGTGAAGATTTGGACGAAGTGGAAGTGGATTCGAAACGGGGCACCATTGTCTGGTTTAATCCCTACAATCAAACGTTGATTAAAGATATTTGGCCCAACCGGGATGTAAACGCTCAAACCGGACAGACGACGGATGTGTTGGGTATCGATATAATGCGGCCCGAAGATTCAGACCCCGACAGCGCCTGGGCTGGCATTATGCGTTCCACCATTAATTTTTCCGATCAGCAGAAAACCAAATACATCGAAATGTGGATTCAGGGTTACGACGGAACCGTAAATATCGATATTGGCCGTATTTCGGAGGACTGGTATCTAAAAGGCAAGAACCTGAGTCTCGAAGACAGCAGGGGCAACCTGAATACGGAAGATAAAAATTCAAACGGTCTTTTGGAACTGGAAGAAGATATCGGAATTGACGGCGTTCCCGACGGGCAGCCCGGTGACGATCCCTTTGATAACTGGAGTGAGCCTAAAGCAGGCGCCCTGAATATGTACGATGGCTATTTATACGACGGAATAAACGGTACCGAAGGAAACCATAATTCACGGGACGCCCGTTATCCGGATACGGAAGACTTAGACGGTGACGGCGATATATCAACAATAAACGAATATTTTGAATATTCGTTTTCACTGGATTCTCTGGATACGGAAACCAATGCCCGGGAGTGGATTAAAGGGTCCACCGAGAAAAAATGGCGTCTGTTTAGAATACCGCTTAATAAATATACGAAAGTTGTGGGAAATCCGGATCCTAATTTTCAGCAAATTTTCTTTGTGCGTTTATGGTTTAGCGATTTACCGGTGGAGCGCAGACGTATTAAAATTGCCACGTTCGATTTTGTGGGTAACGAGTGGGAGGAACGCGGCATTGCCGTGCATAAAGATTCCGCCTTTGTTAAAAACGATTCGCTGTTTACCCTGGCCACCTACAATACCGAAGAAAATGCCGACCCGCCGCAATCGTATGAATCGCCTCCGGGCGTTACCGGCGTACGCGACAGGATTACAAAAGCGCTGTCCAAAGAGCAGTCGCTGGTAATGTCGCTGACCGATTTAATGCCCGGTGAATATGCCGAAGCTAAAAAGACCATGTTCAGCGCCATGGATCTGCTTAATTATAAAAAGCTGCGCATGTTTGTTCATGGCGATAAACTGTTGCCTTCCGAGCCGCCGGTGGAAATTTCACCCGGGGACACGGTGGGCGATTTTTCTCAGTTGCGCTTTTATCTGCGTTTTGGCTCCGACGCTAACAATTATTACGAGTTTGGCAGGGATATTTATGCCGGCTGGTACAAAGGAAATGAAATTGACATTGATTTGGATGAATTGGCGGCCATTAAATCCATCGATTCACTGAATATCGGTACGGCTGATACGCTCATCTTCCGGAAAAAACTTCCCGGAAATACACAAGCGTATTATTTGGCCCACGGTCGTCCAAACCTGAAAAATATTCGCTATTTTATTATTGGCGTAAAACACCGGGGCGACGAAATGGGACGCATCGGCACGCCTTTTACGGGTGAGCTTTGGCTGGATGAATTACGCCTGTCCAATGTGCGCCGTAATAAAGCTTCTGCCTTGCGTTTAAGTACCAGTGTGGCTTTGGCCGACGTAATTACCTTTAATGCGCAGTGGGAAAGCAAAGACGCCGATTTTCATAATATCAGCACGCAGTTCGGCAAGGGCGATACGCAGGAACGGCAGAACTACCGCGGTAAAATTGTACTGGATAAATTTTTGCCGGATTCGTGGGATTTATCCATTCCCATAGACGGCAGCGCCAGTTTTAGCCGCAGCATTCCCAAGTATAAACCGAAGACCGACGAACTCACCGGATATGGAAATGATACGTTTGATAAAAAACTACGTTCTTTGTTTGGAACCCGTTCTCTGGATCCCGCCCTGGAAGAACTGACATCTGCCAACGAAGTGCTGGGTTGGGGTACTACCATAAAAACCCGTTCTAAATCCAAACGGTGGTATTTGCGTTATACAATTGATGAAATGCTGTTTGATTTTGACTATTCCCGAAAGAACAGCAGCAACTGGGAAACCTTATTTAATCGTTCGGAACAGTATAAGGAATCATTTCGTTACAGTATCCCGTTTAGTAAAAGCAATTATATTCAGCCGTTTACGATTTTTAAAAATTTTCCGGTACTCAAAAAACTTAGTGATCAAAAGCTCTATTATTCGCCCCAAAGCATAAAAATGTCCTTAAATGTTTTTGATTCCGAGTCCGAAAAACTGCTTCGTCGCGCGGGCAGCGAAAAGACGCGTATCGTCAATACGGGCACTACACGTTCTATCAGCACGGGATATATGTTTTTCCCCAGTATGAAATTTTCGTATGGCCGTACGCATAAAACGGATGCGGATTTTGTGGGACTGAAACACGAAGATATTTTAAAAGAGATTTTAACCAAAGCAAATTTTGGTAAAGAAACCGATATCTCCCAATCCTTTAAGGGCGATTATAATCCTAAAATTATAGACTGGTTTAAGCCCAGTTATTCGTATAGCAACAATTTCTCCTACAATCTTACTAACGGATACAAATACCGCCAAACGGCCAATAAAACAACACAGCGGGTGGGGCTTACGATTAGTCCGGGAAAATTGTTAAAAAGTATATACAGCCCTAAAGGACAAAAGAAAAAATCCAGAGGAAGAGGTTCGCGCCGCAGGGGGAGTAAAAATACCAAGCAGCAGAAAACAGAGGCCAAAAAGAGTACGTCTTTTTCGATTACAACCCCTTTGATGTGGATATATGATGTCTTTGCGGGCTGGAGCAGCGTTAAAACAACCATTACAAAAAATGAAAGTAACCGCCACCAGTATCTGAATTCCATGCCCAAATGGAAATACCAGTTTGGCTTTACCAAAGATCCGGGCGTTGGGCAGGATATCGAAATGGCCGAACGGGAGAATATCCTGCTGGTCGGGCCGTCGAACCAGGAGACCTACTCGGTGCGCACTTCCACCAGCTTAAGTTTAACCTCGTTTATAAAAACAACGCTGTCGCACGACTATTCTACTCAGGAGTCAAACGCCAATTACGGACAAACCCGAAGCGGCACCAGAAACAGCTCCTATTTTTCACTAAGCGACGATCCATTAACCGAAATTAAAGGAATTTCGGGCATAAACGCCTTTATTCCCGATTGGACCGTATCGGTTAATAAAATAGAAAAACTCTTTTTCTTCCCTTCGTTTGCAAAATCCATAACTTTGGAACACAGCCATTCAAGCAAGTATTCCGAGCGTTTAACTTTAAATCCCATCGACAAAAAATATGAGGCGGCTTCGAGTACATACAGCAATAACTGGCAACCGCTCGTCGGCGTCAATATCCGTACAAAATGGGGGGTGAATGCTAAAATTCGCATGACCAATTCCACCAGCTATTCGGCGGCGCGCGCCGCAGGATCCACAAAAAGCGAAACCGAACAGGTTACATTCAGCATGTCTTATAAAAAATCCACCGGTTTTAAAATTCCCATTCCGATTTGGCCTTTTAAAGGAAAAACGTTTAAAAATGAAATTAATTTTAACCTGACTTTCGATACGTCCAATAACCGAACATACCAGAGACAGTTTGGGCAAAAGAAGTTTCAGGAACGGCAAAATAATAAAACCTGGAAACTGCGTCCTTCCGCAACCTACCGATTCAGCACCCGTGTGCAGGGAAGTATGTTTTATGAACGGGGATTTACGGAAAACAAAGTTTCGGGTAAGTATACTTATAATGAATTTGGCATCACCGTGAATATTGCAATACATGATTAAGCGGAATAAATACCGAACAATGTGTTTTGACGATTTTTTTGTGTTACGGCGCGTAAGTATTTATTTTTAAGCTTGTTTTAAAGGAGCATAAAGTGCGTATACGAGTACTGTTTATTTTATTAGTTCTGTTTGCCGCCCAAAAACCGGCGGCGGCTCAGTTTGACGCGGATCGCGCTTTTTCCTATTTAAAAAAGCAGGTGGATTTCGGAACCCGCGAGCCGGGGAGCAAAGGACATGGGCTCTGTCTGGAATTTTTAGATGCGGAACTGCGTCAACTGGCAGACAGTGTACGGCTGCAAAGTTTTGAATTTCAGGATATGCGCAATAATAAGCATTTTACTCTGACGAATGTCATCGCTTCTTTTAATCCCACCGCAAAGAAACGTATCTTTTTTGCAGCGCATTGGGATACCCGACCGCGGGCAGACTATGACATAAAAGAGAACCGGGAAAAACCCATCCCCGGAGCCAACGACGGAGCCAGCGGTGTGGCGGTTTTATTGGAAATAGCCCGGCAGTTAAAACTAACGCCGGTAACGATTGGCGTGGACTTAATCTTTTTTGACGGGGAGGATTACGGTGAAGAGGGACATCTCGAAGATTATTTTTTAGGCTCCCGCTATTTTGCCAAACATGCTTCGGATTACCATCCGGAATATGGTGTTTTGCTGGATATGATTGGCGACGCCAATTTAAACATTCCCAAAGAGGGCTGGTCTAACCAGTATTTACCGCAAATCGTGGAGAAAGTCTGGCGTACGGCGCGCGACCTCGGCTATACGGAATTTGAAGATCGGGTTGGGCTGCAGATAAGCGATGATCATCTGATTTTGATTGAACACGGAATCCCCTGTATTGATGTAATTGATTTTGAATATCCGGACCGCTCGCACCGCTATTGGCATACCTTGCAGGATACGCCGGACAAATGCAGCCCCCAAAGCCTCGAAACGGTGGGCCGGGTAATGATGGAATTGATTTATTCTGAATAATTAAACCGTATAAAAGCAGGTGGCTATGTCCAAACAATGGATTGAAATTAAAATTACCCTACCGTCTGAATACCTGGAATCCATCTCTTCTTATCTTTTTGCGCTTGGTAGCAGCGGACTGGTGGAAGAAGACAATGCCTGTACGGTTTATTTTCCCGAAGAGAATTGGATTCCCGATAGTTATGTTTTACTGCGTTCATTCTGTAAAGCCCTTTATCCCGATGTACGTTTTTTCCAGTCACGGGTTCAGGCCGAAAACTGGAACGAGAACTGGAAGAAAAACTTTCATCCGTTTCGCATTACGAAAAACTGCATCATTGTTCCGGACTGGGAAAAGGAATACGATGCGGGTGATGCGCATAAAATAATTATCAGCCCTAAAATGGCCTTTGGAACCGGGCATCATGAAACGACAAAGCTAATTTTAAGGCTTCTGCCCGAGTACTTAAATCCTCAGGCAAGCGTACTGGATGCGGGAACGGGCAGCGCCATTCTTTCCATTTATGCCGCTCAGTTGGGCGCGGAACGGATAACCGCTTTTGATCCCGACCCGGATGCGGTTGAAAATGCGCTGGAAAATATTAAACTGAACGGTTTTCAGACGCGTATTGCCGCCCAGGTTGCCACGCTGCATGAGATTGAAAAAAACGAGTTTGATTTGATTCTGGCAAATATTAACCGTAACGTGTTGCTTACTCTGGCAGAACCGTTTACACATTTTATCCTGCCCGAGGGGACATTAATTTTGTCCGGCTTACTGGAACATGATTTTGACCGGGTAAACGAAACATACGCTGCGGCCGGCTGGTATTTGCGGCGTAAAGAACAATTGGGAGAATGGCTGGCGCTGGTATGGGTTCGAAACGCGCAGGAATAAACCATATTTATCGGAAAAGTGAAACTGGGATATTTTCGACAGGCAGGAAAAAATGATAAAAAAAACAGGAATAATTACAACGCTGGCCCTGCTGGCTCTGCTGGTTTCATGTTCGGAACCGGCAAACAAGGGAGCCGGCGTCATTAAAAATATCTATATGCCGGATAGTTTGCAGCGTCCGGATTCCATTGCCGTGGCCCTGATCCGCGCAGAAGTGGAAGACCCGGATGGGCTGGACGACGTCGAATCCGTTTATTTTTATTCGCTTAAACCGAACGGGGAATATGCCAATGGCGGAAACGGGTTTGATATGATGGATGATGGAACTTTTGGGGATGAAATTGCCGGTGACGGCATCTATTCGCTGGGTATCCAGATTAATGATCAGGCGCAGTTGGGAACCTATATTTTTACATTCAATATGCGCGACAAGGCGGGAAACTCCGCAGAAGAAGTGGCAGATTCAATTAAGGTGTATGAATAGATGAAAAAAATACTTTTGATATTGGTTATCTTGGGCATATGTTCGGCCTTAATGGCCCAGACGCTTTATAAAAATTCTTTTGCTTTGACAGATGAAACAGAAAATTTTAGCGGCCAGTTGTATGGCAACGGTATTGTGGATTTGCTGGTGCAGGATTCGATCGTGTGGGCCGCGACCGGGTACGGTCTGAGCAAAGCCATGTATCGCGGCTGGGACAATCCGCTGGAGTGGCGCTCTTTTTCCGATAATGAATACCTGGGAAAAGGCGGCGTTTCGGCCATGGCTATTATGAATGATGACAGCAGTACGCTGTGGATTGCCACGGCCTTTGATACAACGGCACAGGGTACAGATTTGCCTGCCGGCGGCGGCTTAAGCTATACAAAAGATGGCGGCGAAACCTGGATACATATTCCGCAGCCGGTAGATACAAAAGACGTGACGGCCTATGCCCCCACGACCACTGTAATTCAAAATCTGACGTACGACATTGCCTTTGTCGGTGAAACAATTTGGATCGCCAGCTTTGGCGGCGGGCTGCGTCGTTCGGATGATTGGGGCGCCACCTGGCAGGTTGTGACAACAGACGGATTACCTTTTAACAGTGGACAGTATCTGAATCACCGCGCTTTTTCGCTGCTGACAGTCGAGGACACTCTTTGGGTAGGCACGGCGGAAGGCATCAGTAAGACGGTGGACAACGGGGCCACCTGGGAACACTTTACGGCAGATGTGAATGATCCCGCAACGATTTCCGGAAATTTTATTGTGGCTCTGGCCTGGCAGGAGGAAACAAACTCTCTGTGGGCGGCAACGCTTCCGGCGGAAAGTCAGGGGGAGGTTCGGGCAATTAGCAGAACGTCGGACGGCGGTGCTACCTGGGAACGAATGCTGACGGACGAACAGATTTTTGCGCATAATATTGCCTTTGCCGAAAATCGGGTCTATGTGCCCTCGGACCAGGGGTTGTTCTATTCCAATAATAATGGTTTAGACTGGGAAGAACCACTTACCGCCTTGCAGGACACCGATTCCGGAAATGAAATTTTTCAGGAAGAATACTATTCGGCGGCTGTACAGTCTGTTTCGGGTACGGAGATTTTATGGCTTGGTAATTCGGATGGACTCGCTTATACCGTCGTTGACGATAATCTGAACAATGCGCCGTGGAATATTGCTCGTTCTTCTGTCTCTGTAAAAAGCCGGACAAAACCAAAAGTGTACGCCTATCACTCACCCTTTTCTCCATCACGGCACTACTATGTGCGCTTCGAATTTGACGAAGACAAAGAATTTGAGGGATCCATAAAAATTTATGATTTTGCCATGGATTTTGTGGCGGATATTCCCACAGGCGAACTAAATCCAAAATGGAATGGTAAAAATTCAGCCGGGAAAACAGTGGCCAGCGGAGTCTATTTTTTTAAGGCCGAAATCGGCGGTTCGGCAACCTGGGGTAAGGTTGTGGTAATCAATTAAAGCAGGGTATTGTTCGTGATAGAATTAATAAGGTATTTAACAGGTATCAACGGATCTGTAAAACAGATAAAAGGTTACGTATGAAAAAAATAATTTTGGCGGCGCTGCTTCTGCTGCCCTTGTTTTTGTATGCAAATGGGAATGGCGGCTATGCCGGTTCGGCGTTTCGAATTGGTCTTGGCGCGCGCGCCACCGCGCTGGGAAATACCGGAACCGCCGATGTGCCAAACGGTTATTCCTTTTACTATAATCCGGCCCTGACGGGTTTTGTGAAAAATAAAATATTTTCACTCTCTTCCAACAGTATGTCGCTTGACCGTAATCTGAATTTTATCGGTTTTACCATGAAAGTGCCTCCTGCGGCGGGGTTTTCGATCGGATGGATTCGCATCAGTATCGGCGATCTTTACCGGATCAACGGTATCGGCGAGATTACCGGCGATATCGATCAGTCGCTGAATGCTGTCTATTTTAATTTTGCCCGTCCCTTCGGAGAAAAACTTTCGGCCGGCCTTTCCATCAAATATTTATGGGAATCCATTGATTTTGGCAGCGATGTCTATTTGTCGAACGGCTGGGGCTGGGAGTTCGGTCTGCTTTATCGTATTTCTGATAATCTAAGCGCTGCGCTGGTGGCACGGGACCTGGCAACCAAACTCAGCGCGGCAACCGATAAACTCTTCGAGTTTGGCGGAACAACGACCGATGCTCTGCCCAAAACATATCTTGCCGGATTGCGCTGGAAAACTTTTTATCCCTGGCTGCGCGTTTTGTATGATTTCGAAATGAGCGATAAACAAGCCCGCAAACACCATTTCGGCGCCGAAGCGCTCTATCAAAATGCCGTTGCTCTTCGCGGTGGGTATGACGCCGATCGCTTTACCTTTGGCGCGGGCATCAATTTTCGAAACTTAAAAGCCATGAAAAAAAGTATGCTTTCGTATTTGGGACAGCTTGATTACGCTTTTCTCCCGTCCCGTCACGGCGAAGGTAGTACGCATATTTTTTCATGGCAGATTTTTTTAGATTAAGAGGAAGTAATGATTTTAAATAGCATAAAAATTCTTTGGCTGTTTCTTTTAGGTAGCTTCGGCGTTGCCGCAGCATCGGGCAGCAACGGACTGGCTTTTTTAAAAGTGGATGTGGACGGCCGCTCCGCGGCTATGGGCGGCGCCTATACGGCGCTTGCTTCCGGCGCTTCCGCTGCTTACTGGAATCCTGCCGGACTGGCGGATTCGGATAAAAACAATATTATATTGACCCATCTTGTTTGGCTGAGCGACATTACTCAAGAATATGCGGCTGTAAAGTTTAATGCGGGTAGACACCATTTTTCGCTGGCCGTAAATGTTTTTACTATTCCGGGTATCGAAATTCGCGGCGAAGAACCCGCTGCCGAACCGGACGGGACAGTGGAGGCGGTAAATTTTTATACGGCGTTTGGATATGCGCGTTCTTTTGGGGGGGGATGGCAAGCGGGCATTAATGTAAAATACCTGTATGAAAAGCTCTATTTAACTTCGGCCGGGGGCTTTGCCGTTGACTTGGGTGTTAAATATCATTCTGTTTATAAGGGGCTGGACTGGGGTCTAACCATCCAGAATATTGGGAAAATGACACAGTTAAAAGAGCAGTCAACCCCGCTTCCGTTTCTTTTACGCAGCGGTTTTGCGTACCGTCTGCCGTATCGGTTATTCCTGCAAAATCCTTTGTTGACCAGCGATCTGGAATACATCAGGGACGGTAGAACTTCTTTTCGTCTGGGAGGGGAAATCCCTCTGGTAGGCGGGCTGGTCTTTCGGCTGGGTACCCGTTTTGGCGAGGCTCGCTTTCAATGGACGGCAGGTGTCGGTCTTAATTATCGGGCCTTTTATTTTGATTATGCCTTCGCGCCGGATCCGTTTGATTTGGGAACGAGTCATCGTTTGACGCTGGGATTGTATTTCTGAAAACGGAACAGGACTCTTGCCCGCCGAGTTGTCAATAAAATCCGCAAATCCGACAGCCGCCCTGCTTCTTGTCATAATCCAATAAAATCTTGACAACCTTTTGGATTCATATTAAATTCCAAGACTATCATTAATTTTGCATTTGGGGTGTCGCCAAGCGGTAAGGCACCGGGTTTTGGGTCCGGCATTCGCAGGTTCGAATCCTGCCACCCCAGCAAAATAAGCGGCCTTACGGTTTGCCGGATCTTTTGTTATGACTGTAAGCCGGAAAACGGTACGGTATTAGAACTATTGATGCAGATATAATTTGCATTATTTTTAACCAGGGAGTTATTCATGTCTGAAATGATATTAAATGCAGAAATCCGAGAAAACAGCGGTAAGGCAGAAGCCCGGCGGATACGCAGGGCGGGCAGGGTTCCGGCGATTATTTATGGCGAAATTGATAAGCCGACCTCAGCGAGTATCGAAGCGCACGAGTTAAAAATGTTGCTGCGCGAAAAACATGCCGTTATTGATTTATCTTTAAGCGGAGACGTTCATCGTGTAATTGTTCGCGATGTGCAGGTTCATCCGGTAAACGGCAGTGTTTTGCATGTGGATTTTATGGAAGTTAAAAAAGGCCAGAAAATTGTTATGTCTGTGCCGGTTCGTTTCGAAGGAACCCCGAAGGGCGTTAAGTTGGGTGGTATGCTGGATATCGTTAAACACGAAATCAGTATTTCGGTACTGCCGAAAGATATTCCGGGTGAAATTGTGGTTAATATTGATGAACTGGATATCGGGGAAGCGATTCGTGTGAGCGATCTGGCTGCTGACGATATTGAGCTGATGGATGAACTGAACGATGTTCTGTGTCGTGTGGCGGTTCCGCGTGGTCCGGAAGAGGAAGAAACCGAGGAAGACGAGCTTGAAGGTGACGAAACAGCAGAACCCGAAGTTATTACAGCCCGTGATAAAGAAGAATCTGACGAATAACGAGAGCGATACCGATGCGGGCATTGATTGGCCTGGGAAATCCCGGCCGGCGTTATCAAATGACGCGTCATAATGCGGGTTTTCTTTTTCTTGATTATTTAAGTTATAAACAAAACATCCCCTTTCGCCCGGGCAAAGGGGATTATTATTTTAGCGAAGCAGTGTTCGGGCGGCAGAAAATTGTTATGATAAAGCCGACAACCTATGTCAATAATAGCGGCTTGGCCGTGCGTCAGGCGATGGAAGCTTTTTCTGTAACACGGGAAGAATTACTGGTTGTTTATGATGATTTTCATTTACCCTTTGGCGTTTTAAGATTTCGAGCCAGAGGAGGCGACGGCGGGCACAACGGGATAAAATCCATTGTTTTTGAACTGGAAAGCAGTGAATTCTGCCGACTTAAAATAGGAACCGGCGCAGAATTTACCGATGCTGTGGACTTTGTTCTGTCCGATTTCAGTAAGCCGGAAACCGAACGGTTAAAAAGTTTGTTTAAAACCGCTTTTTTTGGTGTTGAAACCTGGATTGAAAAGGGTATTGAACAGGCAATGAATGTATATAACAGAAACTATGACAGTACAGAGATAAACTAACTAAAGAGGTACAAGATGTTCGATATGGTTCTTTATATCGGAATGGGGTCCGGGGCGCTTGCACTGTTATTTGCCTTCTGGCGCAGTTCGTGGATTATTAAACAGGAACCTGGTACGGAAAAAATGCAGGAAATCGGACAAGCTGTCCGTGAAGGCGCAATGGCATTCCTTTCGCGTGAGTATAAAGTACTTGCCGTTTTTGTTGCCGCGGTTGCCGTTTTGTTGGTTGTTGGAAATAAAGCCGATATTCGCCTGGTGGCTCTTTCGTTTGTCGTCGGCGCGGTTTGTTCTTCCCTTGCCGGTTATTTTGGAATGCGCGTGGCCACAAATGCCAATATGCGTACGACTAATGCGGCCCGACAAGGATTGGCTCCGGCTTTACAAGTTGCCTTCTCAGGCGGCGCGGTAATGGGTATGAGCGTGGTTGGTCTCGGTATCTTCGGTATTTCTCTGCTTTTGGTTATTTATACAAAAATATTAGGACTCGGAACGGAAATAAATGCGCTTCAGGGTACGGTGTTGCCTATCATTAACGGTTTTGCCATGGGCGCATCGTCCATCGCGTTATTTGCTCGTGTAGGAGGCGGCATTTACACCAAAGCAGCCGATGTGGGCGCCGATTTGGTTGGTAAGGTAGAAGCTGGCATCCCCGAAGACGATCCCCGTAATCCGGCCACCATCGCCGACAATGTGGGTGACAATGTTGGTGATGTCGCAGGAATGGGCGCCGACCTTTTTGAATCGTATATGGGTTCCATTATCGGTTCCATGGTTCTTGGCGCAGCCGCAATGTCGGTAGACCTGGTGCTATTACCGCTTATTCTGGCTTCGCTAGGAATTGTTATTTCCATTCTCGGTACTTTTTTTGTTAAAACAAAAGAAGGCGCTAATCCTCAAACGGCCTTAAATATCGGTACTTTTGGAGCCGGCGGAATTATGGCGCTATTAACCTATCCCGTTGTGATGAAATTTGCTCCGGCAACGTTTACTTTGTCCGGTATTCAGTATTCTGCCTCTGGTATTTTTTGGGCGACCATTGCCGGTTTGATTGCAGGAATTGCCATTGGAATGATTACCGAATATTACACGGCGGAAAATAAAAAACCGGCACAGGCCATTGCCAAAGCCTCGGAAACCGGCGCCGCAACCAATATTATTGCCGGCCTTGGTACGGGAATGAAGTCGACGGCGCTGCCTGTTCTGTTTATTGCCGGCGCCATAATGATTGCCTTTCATTTTGCCGGATTATACGGTATTGCCATTGCCGCGCTCGGAATGCTGGCAACGACCGGTATTCAGCTGGCGGTTGACGCTTATGGTCCCATCGCCGATAATGCCGGCGGTCTGGCCGAAATGGCCGAGCTTGAACCGGAAGTACGTAAACGAACGGATAAACTGGATGCGGTTGGTAATACAACGGCAGCCATCGGAAAAGGTTTTGCTATCGGTTCCGCTGCCTTAACGGCCTTGGCCTTATTTGCCGCTTTCAGAGCGACGGTAGGCATCGATACCATCGATTTGACCAAGCCGATTGTAATGGCCGGTCTGTTTATTGGCGGTATGTTACCGTTCCTTTTTTCTTCTTTTGCAATGGATGCGGTTGGCCGCGCTGCCTTTGCAATGATTGAAGAAGTGCGACGCCAGTTTCGTGAAATCCCCGGTCTGCTCGAAGGCAAAGCAAAGGCTGAATATGCGAAATGCGTTGATATCTCGACCAGTGCGGCAATTAAAGAGATGATAACGCCGGGCCTTCTTGCGGTTCTTACTCCGGTGGTGGTTGGCTTTTTTGGCGGTGTGGAAATGCTGGGCGGCGTTCTGGCCGGCGTTACGGTTTCCGGTGTTATGATGGCGTTGTTTATGGCCAATGCCGGTGGCGCCTGGGACAACGCTAAAAAATATATCGAAGGCGGGGAACTGGGCGGAAAAGGTTCCGAAGCGCATAAAGCAGCAGTTGTGGGTGATACGGTGGGCGATCCGTTTAAAGATACGGCCGGTCCGTCTCTGAACATCCTTATAAAATTGATGTCAGTGGTGTCGTTAGTAATTGCACCCATGTTATAAATACAGGTTTTGGTTTTACTCAGGCAAGCAACTTTTACAGAAGTGAAACCGGAAAATAAATGATTAACTAAATCCTATTCCGCCATTCGGCGGGATCGAACAGACCAAAGGAGGTTTAATGGCAGTCTACGAAACAATTGTTATTCTGGATAGTCTGATGGCGCCAAAAGAAATTGACGCTTTGCTCGAACAGGTAACCGGAATAATCAAAGAAAACGGCGGTACGGTCCGTAAAGTGGATAAGTGGGGCAAAAAACGGATGGCCTACGAAATCAGCAAAAAACAATATGGTTTTTATGCGGCTATCGAATTTGAAGGCCCGGGCAACATCACTAAAACACTGGAAAGCGATTACAATTATAATGACAAAGTAATTCGTTATCTGACCTATAAGTATGATAAACAGAAATTACAATCCCTTAAAACGCTGGCAGAAAAAGAGGCAGCCGTTACGGAATCTGCTCCTGTAGTAGAAGTAACACCTGCGCCCGAACCTGTAACCGAACCCGCAGCGGAACCGGTTGTGAAAACAGCGGAAACAGTAGAGGCGGCTAAGGCCGAAGCCACTGCTGAAGAAACCAAAGAAACTGAAGAATAGGGGTTGACACAATGATAAAGATGAGAAGAAAACGTGTTTGCAACTTTTGCAAAGAAAACGTTGAGTATATCGATTTTAAAGATGAACGCAAATTATTTCGTTATTTAACTGAACAGGGGAAAATCATACCGCGGCATACCTCCGGCACTTGTGCAATTCATCAGCGCCAGTTGGCCCGTGCGGTAAAACGCGCCAGACATTTGGCGCTCATTCCGTTTGTAACTGATTTTACCAGGTAAATGTTAAATAGAAAATAAAGGTAGACCCATGGAAATAATATTACGTCAAGATTACGAAGGTCTGGGAGCAGCCGGTGAAATCGTTACCGTAAAAGACGGTTTTGGCCGGAATTATCTAATTCCCAAAGGAGTGGCATACATTGCTACCGAAGCAAATAAAAAGCGCCACGAGGCAGATTTAAAACAGCAGAGTATGCGTTTGGCCCGCGATAAAAAGGCGGCGGAAGAGCTGGCTGAAAAACTGAAAAATGTCTCCTGCACCATTACCGTTCAGGTTGGTGAAGAAGATAAACTGTTCGGTTCCGTTACCTCGCTAAACATTGCCGAATCACTGTTAGCCCAGGGCTTTGAAATTGATAAGCGCAAAATTTTACTGGAAGAACCGATTAAATCATTGGGGATTTATTCTGTGCCGGTTAAACTTCACAGCGAAGTTGAAGGTACCGTTAAGGTTTGGGTAGTAAAAGAATAATAATTACAAGGGCGGGTTTTACCCGCCTTTTTTGTCTGCATCCATTTGTTTTAACTATCAGGTTTGTAAATGCCGTTTGCCGAAATTGTATTTAACCTGCCACTGGATCACAGCTACACTTATCATATTCCGCAGGATATGCAGAATATCAAGCCGGGTATGCGGGCGTTTGTTCCGTTTGGAAAGCGTACCATCACCGGAGTGATCGTTTCCATCATACAAAAAACTCATCTTTCCAGTACACGTGATATCATTGATCTTCCGGACGATAAACCGCTGCTGTCGCCCAAAATGCTGGCGCTTACCAAGTGGCTGGCTGCGTATTACTTGTCTTCGTGGGGACAGGCCATTTATCTGGCCCTGCCAAAAGGGATTAATACCGAAGATAAAGAACGTTTGCACCTCGTTGTGGAAGATCCGGACGTAAAACTTACCGAACGCCAAAAAGACCTGTATCTGATTATCGGCGAACAACCCGGAAACACCAAAGAATTCTACCGTAAGAAATTCGGGGACCAGTCTTTTCATTATTTTGTCTCCGCTTTGGAAAAAAAGGGGTTGATTCGTCGTGAAAAATATCGTCAGACAGCCAAAGTGCGCACCCTTTCCCGTAAGTTTGTGCAGGTTTCGGGAAAATACGAAAGCATTAAACAAAACCATGATAAATATGTAAGTTATATTAAGCGCCGTCCGGAAATTGATCTGTTTTTTAAGGAACATACCGGCAAAGAACTGTTGTTGTCCGATTTTTTAAAACACACAAGCATGGCTTCGGCAACCTTGCAAAAAATGGTCGGTTACGAACTATGTACGCTTGTAGATAAAACGGTAGAACGCAGGCCGGAAAACGCCTTTCATGAGGCAGATAAGGTGTTTGATTTAACGGAGGAGCAGAAACAGGTATTGCGGAGTCTGCACAAGCAGGTCCAAAAAGAATCCTTCTCTGTTTTTCTGTTGCATGGCGTAACAGGAAGCGGAAAAACACAGGTGTATATTGAAACCCTTAAAAAAATACTGGAGCAGGGAAAAAACGGCATTGTACTCATTCCCGAAATTGCCTTAACGCCGCAAACAGCCGCGCGTTTTATGGAGGTGTCGCAGGGAAAGACGGCGGTTTTTCACAGCAAAATGTCCGCCGGTGAACGCCTGGACGCCTGGAATGCCTGTTATGAGGGACGGGTACGGGTGGTCATCGGGCCACGGTCGGCTCTGTTTGCACCACTACAAAATATCGGGTTGATAATTGTGGATGAGGAACATGAAACGACCTATAAGCAAACCGACACTTCGCCGCGATACAGCGCGAGAGACACGGCCATTGTCTGGGCCAAAATGCACAACGCCATTGTGGTTTTAGGATCGGCTACACCAAGTCTGGATTCTTATTACAACGCCCGCCGCAAAAAATATACGTTACTTGAAATTCGAAACAGAGTAGAAAATATAAAAATGCCCTTTGTCCATATTGTGGATATGAAGCGTAACCGCGCCCGAATCGGTTCGACTGTTACGCTCTTTTCGCAAATATTAGCCGAAAAAATTGCCGACCGTCTTTCCCGGAAGGAACAGATAATTCTGCTACAAAACCGTCGCGGTTATTCATCGTTTATGCAATGCGTGGAATGCGGCTATATCCCCCTGTGCGCGAATTGCGATATCAGCCTCACGTACCATTCACACAGCGAAGAAATGAAATGTCATTTATGCGGACACCGCCAGCCGGCCTATCACCAGTGCCCGGCCTGCGGCGGAAAACAGATTGATTATAAAGGAATGGGCACCCAGCGTATTCAGGATGATTTATTAAAACTCTTCGAAGGCGTGCGTATTTTACGCATGGATCAGGACACGACCCGTGGTAAAAACAGGCATGGAGCGATTTTACAGGCCTTCGGCGCGGGGAAGGCGGATATTCTTTTGGGCACGCAGATGATTGCCAAAGGACTGGATTTTGAAAATGTCACATTAGCCGGTGTGATCTCGGCGGACGTGGGACTGGCTATTCCGGACTTCCGTTCGGCCGAGCGCGTGTTTCAATTATTAACCCAGGTTGCCGGCCGTTCCGGCCGTGGCAAAAAAGGCGGTGAGGTTGTGGTGCAAAGCTATCTGCCCCGCCATCATTCCATACAGGCTGCAGAGCAACATGATTTTATAGGTTTCTACATGCAGGAAATGCAACATCGCCGAGACTATAAATATCCCCCGTTTTATAAATTAATTCAGATAGTGGTCAGCGCCGTAAAAATGAGCGATGCTATCGCTTTAACCCGAAAACTGGCGGTCTCTATTCAGCGCCGTGTAAAAAACCATTGCCAGGTTGTCGGCCCGGCTCCGGGAATCATTCCTCGGATAAATAATCTTTTTCGCTGGCAGCTCACCCTGCGTATAGATTATAAAACCGATCCCACGGGGCAAAAAACACGCCTAATTCTAAAACAGATTCTGGAGCCGTATCTATCGAAAAGAAATCAGGAAATACGGGTATCTGTCGATATCGATCCGTTACTTTTAAGTTAGGCAAAATATTTGCAATCAAGGGGTTAAATGAGTATACTTCGGGTTAATTTAAAGACTAAATTCAATAGAATTACTTACCTTTCTTCATCTAAACGGTGCCTATGAGCCGGCAGTTCGAAAATAAAAAAAAAGCGGCAATAACCCTTAACAAATTCCATTCTGCTTTAGAAGCTGGGAGTAGACAGCCCACCTTACCGGGAGAACCGGATTATAAATATAAATACAATCTGCTGCACAAACGTTTCCGGGAACTGGAACAAGTATTTGATTTTCACCGGGGCATTATTCAAACCATCTCCAGCGGAATTATCACCATAAACAGCCAGGCCGAAATTACCTTTATGAACCGCGCTGCTCTGAATCTGTTTAATTGCGATTATATGCAAGTGCAGGGAACGCAAATCCATGCTCTGTTTGCGGATAAAAATGAAGCGGAAATCTTACTGAATCAAATCCTTACCGAACAAAAAATGTGCGAGAGTACCGAAGTGCATTTCCGATCGCAAAACGGAGATATTTTTCCGGCCGGTTTAACCACAACCCTGCAAAAGCAGCCCGAACAAAAAGGCGTATCCGGTGCGATTTTTATCTTTCGTAATATTTCTAATATTACCAATCTACGCCGTCAAATCGAGCGTATGGATCGTCTGGCCACAATGGGGGAATTATCCGCAGGGATTGCGCACGAAATCCGTAATCCGTTAGCGGGAATTAAATCATCGGCCCAGGTTATCGAGGAGAGTTTTAGTCCCGGGGATTTCAGAGCTCAGTTGGCTTCGCGCATTGTCAAAGAAATAGATCGCAGTAACGATCTGCTGAAACGATTTTTTAATTTTGCCCGTCCCAGCCGGGCCCGTCAGGATTTTCATAATATAGAGATGATCATCGACGGTGTTTATCTTTTGATGGCGCCGCGCTTTAAAAAGAAAAACATCGAATTCGAAAAAAAATTCGCCGATGCGCTTCCCCAGGTATATGTGGATGAAAGTCAGTTGGAACAGGTGGTGCTGAATCTGTTTTTAAATGCCGTGGACGCCATGCCGGAAGGAGGAAAGTTAACCGTTTTTACCGGGGTCCGTAAAACGGCAGAAAAATCGGATCTACACGAACAGGAACAAATGGTCTTTGTGGATATTGCCGATTCGGGAAACGGAATACCGCAGTCGAAACTGGAAAAGATTTTCAATCCCTTTTATACAACAAAAAGCGATGGCGTTGGCCTTGGCTTATCGATTTCATCCCGCTTGCTGGAAGAAAACGGTGGGGCGATAACCGTGGAATCAAAATTGGGCAAAGGCTCGGTTTTTACGGTCTTATTACCGATAGCAACAAAAATTAACAGATAGGATTCGGAATGGCAAAACGTTTACTTATAGTAGATGATGAAGAAACCATTACCTTTAGTTTGTATCAGAGTTTTATACATTCTAAAAAAGACTACGAAGTCGTGACCGCTTCCAGCGGCGAAGAAGCGCTTGAACGGATTCATGAAACGCCTTTCGATTTGGTAGTAACGGATATTATGATGCCCGGCATTGACGGTTTTGAACTGCTTAATTCCGTTAAGCGCGATTATCCGCAAACGGATGTTATTATAATGACGGCATACGGATCGAGTATTTATAAGGAAAAAGCCTTAAAAGAAGGGGCCTGTGACTATGTGGAAAAGCCCTTTGAGATGAAAGAATTTAAAAAACTAATTATAGATTTATTGGATTAATATGGCCTTAGTCGGAAACTTAAAAGACCTGAAACTGCCCAGCCTGATTCAACTGAATTGTATGGAACGCAATTCAGCCAAGCTGACTATCGAACACGGCAGTCAATATGGTTTTATTTATTTTGAAGGGGGGCAGGTTGTTCATGCGGAATTTGGTCAGGATATTGGAGAAGCGGCTGTAACGCGGCTGATGGGTCTTTATTCCGGCAAATTTAAAGTGGAGAGCATTGCCCGTCCTCCCGCAAGAACCATAAAAAAGCATTGGAATAATTTACTGCTGGACAGCCTGCATAAACTGGACGACAGTGAAGACAGTCCGGAACGAAAATACAACCATCTTATCGAGCGGTTACTGACCGTGCGAGGCGTTAAAACAATCAGTATATTAAACAGAGATGGAACGGTTGTAACGAGTAGTGCGCCGGAGGGTACACCGGAAAACTACCTGTTTGCTTTTATTCAGATGCAGGCCGAAAAAGCAGGCGGAGCCATTGGCAGTGAGCGGCCGGAATTTGTCAGTGTGGCGGCTACGGGAAGAAAATATGTATTTACCGATTACAATATGCTGAATGTCGTTCTGGAAATGGACCATAAAACGAAACTGGATATGGTTTTGCCGTTAATAAAACAGGCCTTAAAGTAAAAAATAAAAATATCTTAACTTAATCGGAATATTGGCGATAAATGAAATCGAATAGCAATGGTTAAAAAGCTTTTAAAAGATATAACGGAAATCGACGGCGTGAGCGGCGTCTTTATTGTGTCCAACCGTGCAGAAATTATTAGTAAAACCGGCCTGGAATTTAGTGATAAGCAGTTAAGCGCCCTTTCGACTTATATTTTAAGAATCATTGCAGCCTTGCATATAAAAGGAAAAAAAACAACCGAACTGGAATTTTACTGGCAAAATAAATACATTATATGTAAAAGTTCGGATCAGTTTTTAGTGGTTGTCTTCTGCAATACACCGCATATTTTAGCGGTTATCCGAATCACGTTAAACGTAACAACCGCAAAATTACTGGAAGATAAAAAATTTACCAAATGGCTTAAATCGCATATTGCGGGTAAAGAATTTATGTTACGTAAAGGCTCTTTGGATACTGCCGAAGAAAGGTTGCTGGAATATATAACGTAACGTTGCACCATTTATATTTGCTGTTATAAAAAGGTATTGGTTAATTTGATCGAAGTAAATGAAAATGTTGTTTTTTGTCTGGCGCAGGATAAATCACCGGCAGAAGTTACCCTGCGTTCCACGGACTGGGCCGTTATTACGCAAATTGACGGGCATAAAACAGTAGCGGAAATTGCCTCCATTTTAGCACTGACTATGGAAGAAGCCGTTGTCCATTTTACCTGGCTATTCGACAAAGGACTTTTGAAATATGTCTCTTCGGATATGGGAGGTGAGAAACCGTTATCGCCGGTGGTATTCGAAAAACTGGAAAAGGAATTGATGCAAATTCTCGGGCCGGTTGCCCCCTTTGTGATAGATGATGTTTTATGGAATATGGAAGTGAAAAGAAGTGAGTTTAAAACCAACAAACTGGCTGAATTGATTGAGTCGATAAGCGATGAAATTGAAGATGAAAATAAAAAACTGATTTTTCAACAAAAAATGCTTTTGCTAATGCAGGAAACAAATAGCCAATGAAATTTATAAGTTTACGCTGGAAAATAAGCGGTATTCTGCTGATAACGAATTTACTGATAGGGGTCTTTTTAATATTTTTTGTTAGCAGTCAGGTGCGGCAAAATCTCGGCACCGAATTGATTGCAAAGGGCCGGATAATTGCAAAAGATTTAGCGCATTTTTTAGTAGAGCAAATTTATTCCGAAGATCAGGCAGGGCTTAATGAACTGATTTCCGGCAGTATTTCATATGAAAGCGTGGAATATGTTTTAATTCAAAAAGCCGATATGACTGTTTTAGCAGATACCTATAACGGTCGGGTACCGCAATTACTACTCGATCAAAAAATACCGGAAACGGATGAAAAAGCAACGCCTTCTCTGGTAACTTTGCCGGGAGAAACCCGGGTTTTTGATATTTGGCAACCGGTTGAAGACGGTGACCTGGGATATGTTCGGGTAGGTATCCGTCAGGATTATGTTCGTAAAATAATTTTTAAGACTGCTGTCCGGGTTATCTCGACCATTGCTGTGGCAATTATCCTGGCCTGGCTCGTAATTATTATTCTGATTTCAAAATATATTATTAAGCCGTTAATGTATTTGACCAATAGTGCCGACAAAATTAGTCAGGGAACATTGGACCAAAAAGTCAGCCTAAAAACTAAAGATGAAATAGAACTACTGGCCGACGCGTTGGAAAGACTGCGTGAAAGCGTAAAAATAGCGCTGGATCGTCTGAAAAAACATCAGAAAATGAGAATGTAGTTTTTAAGAGAGGATAGATTTATGGTACAAACAAAAAAACTGAAAGATGGAAGCCGACAAGTGGTATTAAACGGCCGGCAGTACGATGCAATTACCAAAGTTCTGTCCGAACTTGCCGTTAAAACAAAAGCATCGGCTATTTTGTTTGCCGATATGAGCGGACAGCTAATCAGCCAGCGTGGGAAGACAGACGATATGAACACCACGGTGCTTTCGGCATTGGCGGCCAGCGATTTTGCCGCAACTTCCGAAATGGCCAAGCTGGTTGGAGAAGAGGCAAAATTTAAACTGCTGTTCCACGAAGGTGAAAAGCGTAATGTGTATCTTTCCAATGTGGGTGATGAATTTTTTCTGGTTGTTGTTTTTGATGTGAGCGTTACGCTTGGTTTAATCCGGATTTATACCAAAAAAGCCATCGAAGATCTTAATAATTCACTTGAGGAAGAAAGTGAAAACAACGATGTCGGTAATATGCTCGATTCTGATTTTAGCACATTGCTTGGCGATGCTTTGGACGATTCGTTTAAATAATAGTTTTCATTAAATTAAGGGACGGAACAGGATGTTTATTAATTGGGCATTACAAGAGATAAATCTAAAAATTGTGTATTACGGTCCGGGTATGAGTGGAAAAACGACCAATCTGGAATATATTCATTCCAAACTCGACCCTTCCCTGAAAGGCGATTTGGTATCTTTAAAAACAAAAGAAGACCGTACCATCTTTTTCGATTTTATGCAAATTGAAGTGGGTCGGATTAAAGGCAAAAAACCAAAATTTAATCTTTATACGGTTCCGGGGCAGGTCTATTACGCCTCCAGCAGAAAAGTAATTTTAAACGGAGTGGACGGTATTGTCTTCGTGGCCGACTCGCAGCCGCACCGGATGGAAGCAAATATCGAAACGCTACTCGATTTGTAGAAAAACTTAAAAGTAGATGGTCAGGAATTGGAACATTTCCCCTGGGTAATTCAATATAACAAACGTGACCTCCCCGGCGCGGAATCAATTGAAGAACTTAACAAACGGTTAAACTTTTTTGATGTTCCGCATTTCGAAGGTGTTGCCGTACGGGGAGACGGTGTGTTTAATACACTCAAATCCGTGATCAACCTGGTGGTACAAAAAGTACAGGCTCAATTGTAACAAGCAACGGTTAAAAACCTTCTTTGAATGGGAGAAGGTTTTTTTTACTCCTCTTTGGTATTTTCAAATATTTTGCTTATCATTTAATCTCTTTAATAAACAAAACGATAACAGCGGCAGTCGGAAACACAGCCGCTGGTTTTACTTAATGGAGCTGAACAATCGACCTTCCCGGAAAACAACGCAGAAAAGAAATTTTTTCATGGACACTTTACGATTTTGCCAACACTTCTTACAGTGTTATCGTGGTAACGGTTGTATACGCCGTGTATTTTAAGCAGTATATTGTGGGTGGTTATACCATTGATATTTTTGGATTGCAGCGCAATCCGGGCGACTTATTTTGGGGACTGGGTAGCGCCCTTTCGATGTTAATTGTGGGCTTTACGTCACCGATCATGGGAGCTACGGCAGATTTTAGCAATAAAAAGAAACCGCTCCTATTTCTGTATTCCATGGTATGTATTTTAGCAACAATTGCCTTATTCGGTTTAAAAAACGGAATGATCTGGCAGGGCGTATTTCTTTTTGTAACGGCTAATGTCGGTTTCGAGGGAGCGCTTGTTTTTTATAACGGTTTTCTTCCGCAAATCACAACCCGGCAGAATATCGGAAAGATATCCGGATACGGTTTTGCCATGGGATATGTGGGTTCATTAATTTCTTTGCTCATGGCCATGCCCTATGCAAATATGGCTTTGGCCGCCAACGATCTTTCCCTGATGCGTCCTGCCTTTGTGTGGGCCGGGTTGTTCTTTTTTGTTTTTTCGCTTCCGTTATATGTTTTTGTTAAAGAAAAAGCAATATCCGTAAAACAGAATAAACGCAACAGTCTTAAAGCGGGCTACCGGCGTATCCGGCACACGTTGAAACGTGTCCGGGAAATCCCACAGATCACCCGTTTCTTAACGGCCTATTTTATCTATATTGACGGTGTAAATACGGTTATTTATTTTAGCGGAATCTATGCCAGTGACAGCCTTGGCTTTTCGATGGCCGAGGTCATTCAGTTTTTTGCCATTGTGCAGGCTTCGGCCATTTCCGGCTCCTACATATTTGGGTTTTTAACGGATAAACTGGGGGCAAAAAAAACCATTAATGTTACACTGTTTCTCTGGATGGGCGTCATTGTAGGCGGCGCGCTCTCTTTTTCGGCTTTCACATTTTATTTTGTCGGCTTGGCGGCAGGGATTGCAATGGGCTCGTCACAAGCGGCCAGCAGGGCCTTTATGGGGCAGTTAATTCCGCAAGGAAGAGAGGCGGAGTTCTATGGGTTTTACGCCTTAACAGGAAAATTTTCCGCTGTGCTTGGTCCGTTGTTTTTTGGTATTACATCCACGTTAACCGGTAGTCAGCGTCTTGCCGTTTTATCGGTACTGCTGTTTTTTATCACCGGTTATTTGTTGTTAAGACGAGTCGACGACGGATTATCCATAAAATAACGCAAAGATAACTTCTAATATGGATTTCAGTGTTTATTATGCGTAAAAAAAAGCAGGAACCGACACAGGATTTTACAAATATCTGGAGTTACCACCCCAACGCCCGATTTGGGATTTTCCGTAAAGTACTTATTTCGTTTTTAGTTATCTCTTTAACTCCGATTATTCTTCTCGGCTTTTATTTTTTAAATATACTTACCGGTGTGGGCGCGAACATGGTCGAAAAGACCACCACAAGCGTAAATCGTAAAATTCAGGATGCACTGGAACTTCAGGCTGTTCTTACGGCAAAATCACTTACCGTGTTTTTAGAGCAGCGGGAACAGGATCTGATTCGTTTAAAAGAGGTGCGTCCGTCTGCAAAAAATTTTCTGTTATTCTCCCGCCAAAATAGCAGAGAAATCTGGAAACGGATTGGTACCAACGAAAATCCGGGGGAAAAACATCTGCTGATTCCCCTCTACAAAGAGGTCTCTTTTGTCGATGTCCGTGGGATGGAAAAAATTAAAATTGTAAATAACCGTGTGCTCCCGGCGGAAAAACTTAAAAATGTTCGTTTCCCTCAAAATACAACCTATAAAACAGAAACCTATTTCCAAAAGACCCTCCATTTAAAAGCAAATGAAATGTATGTGGGACACCTGGCCGGATTTCATGTGAGTAAACAAGAACAGTTAGGGCGGGCAACCCGTGTCGAAGACGCGGTGGAGGGAAAGGAATATGACGGGGTTATTCGTTTTGCCGCACCGGTGTACGCAAAAGGTTATTTGCAGGGAATTGTGGTTTTGGGTTTGGACCACCGCCATTTAATGGAGTTTACGCAGCATATTTTGCCCAACCAGAAAATGACCACCGTATTTCCCAGTTATATGTCCGGTAATTATGCCTTTATGTTTGATGACCGGGGCTGGATAATCACCCATCCGAAATACTGGGATATTCCCGGAGTAGATGCAAACTGGCGTTGGGTTCCGGCCTACACGGAACACAGTACCAGCCGGGATATTGAACTGGGAAACATTCCATTTAATTTGGACAGCGCGGCTTTCATTCATAAAAACTACCCTTTTGTTTCACGCCAGGTGCGCAACCATCTTTCCGGTTCGGTAATTACAAAAAATGTGGGTGGTGTAACAAAAATTATGGCATATGCGCCGATATTATTTAATAAGGGGGAGTATAAAAATACCGGAATTTTTGGCGGCATTACGGTGGGCGCGGAACTGAAAAAATTTCAGTTACCCGCGTTTTTTATTGGCAACAGCATTTTACAGGCATTGCAGCTTGTCCGCGAAAACCTGATAGCTGTTTTGGTGTTTGCGCTATTGCTAAGCGTTTGGCTTTCCTGGCTTATTTCGCGGGGAATTACGAATCCTATTCTTCTCATTATGCGCGGAGCCAGAGAACTTGCAAAAGGTAAATTGGAAAAAAATATCAGTGTTAACCGCCATGATGAAATTGGAGTTTTGGCAGCCGTTTTTAATTTTATGGCCTATGAACTACAAAAAAGCCGCAGTGAATTGTTGCGTTCCTACAATAAATTAAAACAATCCAAGGCCGAGGTCGATTCTTATGCGGAGGATTTGGAGTACCAGCTTAAAATTCTTAAAAGTATTCAGCGCATCAGTAATATTTTAGGATCTACGCTGGATATGAACGCGGTTATTCGCATTATTCTGCAAAACTGTGTGGAAAGTGTCGGTTTCGACCGGGCGCTCTTGTATCTGTTAGATATAAAAGAAGAGTATCTGGAATGTAAAGAGGCTTACGGCTTTAGCGACGAAGAGGATGCGCTGGCGCGTCAGTCCAAGTATCACATCCGGCATTACGACTGCATCGAAACAAAAGTGGCGCGCGAGGGCCGTATTATCTTTATTAAAGATTTTAAAAACTATACGCAGGCCACCGTACTGGATAAAAAAATACGCCGTTACGGCAAGAGTAATTCGTTTGTTTTTATTCCGTTAAAAGTAAAAGAACGCATCATCGGTATTTTGGGCGCCGATAAATTGCGCACCGAAGAAGAGATTACACAAACCGATATAAATTCATTACAGATTCTGGCCAATCAGGCTTCGCGGGTTATCGAAAATACCCGGCTGTATTCGGAAATTATCAATCAGCGGAATTTTGTGGAAGATGTTTTGCGCTATATGATTAACGGAGTGCTTACGGTAAATCCCGAGGGTGTTATTACCAGCGTTAACCGGGCGGCGCTTTCCATTTTATCTGTATCCAAAGCCGATATTCTCGGGAAAAATGCCCGGGAAGTCTTCCGCACGAATGAAGACGTAGTAAATCAGATTCGCGATAAACTGGCCGGTCGCGGATTTTATCACGGCTATAATTTACGGTTTATAATTAAAGAGGTAGAAAAGTATATCAACATTAATGCTTCTACTACGGGCGGTGGCGAATCGAGTATTATCATTTTGGAAGATGTTACCGAGCGCAAACGGCTGGATGAAAACTTTGCCCGGGTGGAACGATTGGCATCGCTGGGGCGCTTTGCCGCCGGCCTGGCCCATGAATTACGTAATCCGCTGACCGGTGTAAGTTTATTGCTGGACGATTTGCATGATAAACTTACTGCCATGCCGGAAGTGACAAAAATGCTGGCCATGGCTTTAAACGAAATTGAACGGCTCGAAAATTTAACAAACGAAATCCTTGATTATGCAAATCCAACAAAAGGAAGTTATAAAAAAATGGATATAAATGAACTCATCAAGACAACGCTTCCTTTTATCGAAAAACAATGCCAGCCGGCCGGAATTTCCGTAGAAACCACATTAGAACCGACTCTGCCGACGGTATGGATAAATCCGGATAAAATTCGTCAGGCGCTGTTGAATATTTTAATCAACGCTATTCAGGCCATGCCCGAAGGAGGCAAAATTTCGGTGGCTACTCACTTTTTAAAAGATGTTTCCGTTAAAGGGAAAGAAAAAAACGGCTGGATTCATATCACCGTTACTGATAGCGGGCCGGGCATTCCGACGGAAGATATGGAAAAGATTTTCGAACCATTTTTTACTAAAAACAAAGAAGGCACCGGGCTGGGACTTTCGACTACGCAGAGTATTGTGGAAGAACATGGCGGCAAAATACAGGTACGCAGTAGTTCAGGAGGAGCCGGATTTATTATTCTTCTGCCGATATTTGCGCGAAAAAAGGAGGAAAATGAAGTATAAAAACATACTGATCGTAGACGACGAAGAATTTATCCGCTTAAATTTAAAACGTATATACAGTGAGGAACCCTACCGGGTGTTCCTCGAAAACCGCGGCGCTTCCGCTTTAAAAACAGCAGAAGAGGAAGATATCGATTTGGCCCTGCTGGATTTGAATTTACCCGATATGAGCGGTATTGATGTACTTAAGCAGATCAAAGAGATAAAACCCGGGCTGCTGGTCATTATGATTACCGGCTATGCTTCGGTAGAATCTGCTGTGGAAGCCTTAAAACTGGGTGCCTACGATTATATAAAAAAGCCCTTTAAGGCCGACGCTATTCGCCTGATTACCCGATTGGCGCTGGAGGCGCAAAGCCTTAAAGAAACCGTAAAAAACCTGCGCGAACTACAGCCGGGCATGGATGCCGATCCGATTCTGGGTGAAAGTGAAGCGATTTCGAAGGTACGAAATCAAATAGAAGAATTTTCGAAATACGATTCCGAAACCGTGCTTATTTCCGGTGAAAGCGGCGTCGGCAAAGAATTGGTTGCCCGATCTCTGCACTACTTAAGTTCCCGTAAAGAAAAGGAATTTATCGAAATAAACTGCGCCTCTATTCCGGAGACGCTGCTGGAAAGCGAATTGTTTGGCTATGAAAAGGGGGCTTTTACCGACGCCAAAACCAAAAAAACAGGCCTGCTGGAAAAAGCAGACGAGGGCACTCTGTTTCTCGATGAGATCGGCGAAATGAGCATGGCCCTGCAGGCCAAACTTTTACGGGTGCTGGAAAATAAAAAACTGCGCCGCCTGGGAGCAACTGAAGATAAAATAATTAATGTGCGTATTATTGCCGCTACCAATAAAAATTTAAAAGAGGCCATAGCGGCTAAAGAGTTTAGGCAGGATTTGTATTATCGTTTGAATGTTCTGCCGATAGAGATTCCGCCATTGCGCGAGCGTGGCGAAGACATTTTACTATTTACCGATTATTTTTTTCGGCATTTTAATAGCAAGTTCAATAAAAATGTTAAGGGCTTTAGCGAAGAATCCAAACTGATATTGCTTCAATATAACTGGCCGGGCAATGTACGCGAACTTAAAAATATGATTGAGCGTATCTGTATTTTACAAAAAGAGCCGGTTATACGGCCGGCACACCTGCCAAACGAACTCATCGCCGGAACCGCAAAACAAGACATCGGGCTTTGTGACGAATTGTTTAATTCTGGCGATTTGGCGCTGGAAGATGTTTTGCGCGAAACAGAAATTGCCGTATTAAAACGAGCTTATAATCTTAGTGGCCAAAATACAAGCCGGGCTGCCCGTCTTTTAAATATTCCCAGAGAAACCTTGCGCTATAAGCTGCACAAATATAATATCGAATCCGGTGAATCTTAGCCGCTTTCGGCCAAAATTGGCCGGTTTTATTGTTGCAAAATTTATCCTTCCTTTTTCTACTCCCCATTTCCCGCCGTTTGATTTAAATCACAAAGCTGGCATATCCTTTGCACTTCGGTTACCAATCAACCCTAATTAAACTCACTTCAACCTATTATTTTATGAGGAGGTTTTATGAAAAAGCTATTAGTGCTTTTGTTTGTTTTCGGTTTGGCAACTTTTCTGTTTGCCCAGGATGCGCCGGAACTTAAAGTTCGTTTAGGCGGCTCCGTTCAATCCATGGTAAGTTATGCGTCTGTCGATTCGGGTGATGCTCTTATGGGGGTCGGGCTGCGTCGCGTACGTTTGCGCGCATATGCGTCATTTGGAAAAAGCTTAAAAGGTTTTATCCAATATTCGGCAAAAAGCAACAAAGTGCTTGATGCTCGTATTACTTATATTTTCTCTCCACAGTTTAACGTTCGCATTGGCCGTTTTATCGGAGCGGGAATGAAAGCCGGCGGACTTACTTCACATACCAGTATTGATATCGTCGAAAGACCGGTCTCCGCGCAAAAATGGGGAGCCATGACAATTGGGGCTGATTATCGCGATTACGGGATTGCTTTTTTTGGTAAAAAGAGCATGTTTAAATACAACCTGACTCTGCAAAACGGCAATGGCGCCAAAAATATTACATCATCCCATAAATCCAACAACGATGCTTTAAATGCAACCGGCAGCGGTATGACGGTAAGCGGAATGGCTTCTGTAACACCAATGAAAGCCTTGGAAGTTGGCGGATATTATGGCGTCGGAAATAAAAATTATAATGATTATACCAGTTATTCGGCATATCTCTATTATCAGCCGGAAAAATTCCGCATTAAAGCCGAATTGGTAAGCATTACAAAAGATCCTGTAACTTCGTTGGGGTATTATGTATTCGGCGCTTATCGGATGACCGATAACCTTGAACTGCTCGGACGTTACGAACAATGGGATCAGAATACCGATATTGATAACAATGAAGAAACCGATATTACGGTAGGTGCGACCTATTCGATGTTCCCTAACAAATGGAAAGCATCTAAAATAACGGTTGCGTATGTATTACAGCAGGAAGATCCTTCCATCGATAATAATGTACTGTACGCAATGTTCCAGCTGATATTCTGATAAAGAGGCCTGTGGGCCTCTTTATTTTTATTAGAAACAGTTGCTTACCTCGCTTCTGCTACGGTTTAATTTGGTTGAGATTGATAAGGGGTATGGAGGGAGAAGGTTTTACCGAAAAGTAAAATCGGCGTCCCACGGCGGATGGGGTAAGCAATAGCCATGAATTTTTAATAAAACTCCGTTTATTCTTGTTTGATCTAACAAGAGAGGAAATGTACTAATGAAATACCTAAAAGTTATTATCATACTTGTTCTGACGGCTGCATTTGCATTAAGCATTAGTGGCTGCGGTAAAAAAGCGGACGGTCCGGTAAAGGTTGGCGTTTTGTTGCCTTTGACCGGTTCCAAAGCGAAGTTTGGCGAAATGGAAAAGAACTCCTTTGAATTAGCCAAAGAAAAAATTAACGAAGCCCGCACTAAAGCCGGTTTAAATAAAATTGAATTCGTATACGAAGATGATACCGGTAAGCCGGACGTGGGTCGTGCGGCCATGGAAAAACTGGTAAATGTAAATAAGGTGGCTATGGTTACCGGAGGATATAGTTCTTCCGTTACATTTGCCGCGGCTGCGGTTGCCCAACAGTATCGGATACCATTTCTGGTAAATACAGGTTCCGTAGATAAAATTACCGAACCGGAAGCCTTTAACCTGACAACCGACGATGGTGATAAGTTTTATATCTACCGCTTAAATCCCCCTGTGTCGGAATATGCTTCCGGTCTGGAAAGTTTACTTCGCGAAGTGGTAAAACCGAAATCTGTATTTATTATCCACGAAAATACCGCATTTGGCACTAAAGGAGCCGAAGCCTTTCAGAAATCCGCAGAAAAATTAGGTATTAAAGTGGTGGGTGACGAGTCTTATTCCGGCGGCACGGTGGATTTTAAACCGATGCTCTCCAATGCAAAAAAACTGAATCCGGATATGACTTATATGATTTCATATGTAATGGATGCCGCTCAGTTGATGAAACAAGCGCGCGAACTTAACTGGAAACCAAAACTTTTTGTTGGCGCCGGCGCAGGTTACACCATGCCGGCTTTTAAAGAAAATGCCGGCGTTGCTTCGCGGCGAATGGTTTCTGCCACTTTATGGCATCAGTCTCTGCCCATTCCCGGCGCAAAAGAATACTTTGATGGTTACATTGCTAAATTTGGCGGCGACGGTCCCGATTACCACGGCGCCGAAGCGTACGCAGCAGCCACGGTTGTGGATGATGTGTTAAAACGCTGTAACGGTAATTATGATGCGGCAACTATTAAAAAAGCGTTGGATGCCACCGATATGATGACCGTTTTTGCACCTGTAAAATTTACTTCCTATGGAAAGAAAATCCATCAGAACAAAGTGGAAACCTATGTTGTTCAGTGGATTGACGGAACATTAAAACTAATCTGGCCAAAAGATTTAGCCAATGCACCGTTTGAATATCCGATTGACTGGACAAAAATTTGGGCCAAATAAATCAACTCTACGGCTCTTTGTAATAAAAACACGGGAATCGGCCTTCCTCTGAAAAAACGAAAAAATGTACAAATTATATTTTTCCGGTTCCTGTGTTTTTTGTACAACACGAACGCATAGTCTGATAAAAGAGGTGAAACTGTTTCAGCGTTGTAATTACAGATTTTAGTTGATTCGTGTTTATTCGCAATGGCTTTGACTTTTTTGGAACGCATTAAATCTAAACTGATTTTGAGGTTATGAATGGAACTTTTCTTACAGACCCTGGTAAACGGGACGCTGATTGGAGGATTATACGCGATTATCGGTATCGGAATGACGCTGATTATGGGCGTAATGGGCATTATCAATTTGGCCCATGGGCAGATAATGATGATTGCCATGTACATCACCTGGGTTTTATGGCAATTTTTAGGGATTGACCCCCTATTAAGCCTGTTTATCTCTATTCCGCTGGTTTATGTTTTAGGCGATTTAATGGCCCGCTATCTTTTGTATCCTTTAATGGAGAAAGAATCTATCCTGCCGGAAAACCAGGTTCTTATGACGGTTGGCATCGGAATGGTACTGGTAGAGCTGGCAAGAACCATTTTTACCAGTGACTACCGTTCTGTACAAACAAGCTATTCGGATATCGTTTGGCGACTAGGGCATATTTCATTAAGTGTGCCCGTTGTAATCGATTTTTTTATTGCCATTGCTTTTACAGGAGCCATGTTCTGGTTTCTGATAAAAACCGATATAGGACGTTCCATTCGCGCAACGGCACAGGATAAAGAAGCGGCAATCCTGATGGGCGTCAGCGCTAAAAAAATTACTATTTTAACGTTTGCCCTAGGCAGTAGTTTAACAGCCGCCGCCGGAACGCTCTTTCTTCCTATTTATTATTTATACCCGGATGTGGGCCCAATTTTTACATTGAAAGCATTTGTTATTACAATTCTTGGCGGACTTGGTTCCACGGTAGGCGCCATTGCCGGCGGTCTGGTTTTGGGCATTGCCGAAACATTTGGAGCTACCTATATCTCCATGGGATACAGGGACGCTTTTGGACTGATTATCTTTTTGCTGGTTTTAATTTTTATGCCCGGTGGGTTAAAAAGCTTGACTAAAGTGTAGGTATTCGAATGACAACTGAACAGACAAATAAAAATCCGTTAATTGCCAAAAATGAATGGTTTATCATTCTTGCGGCAGTCGTATTACCGTTTATTTTTCATTTCTCGCCCTATATTCAGGGGCTGCTTATTTTTATCATGATATGGACTGTGTTGGGTTCGTCCTGGAACTTATTGGCAGGATTTACCGGTTTGGTCTCTTTTGGTCATGCGGCATATTTTGGAGTGGGCGCCTATGTTGGCGGCTTACTCTATTTTCATTTTCATATTTCGCCTTGGTGGGGATTGCTGTTAGGCGGACCGGTTGCGGTTCTTTTCGGGTACCTTTTGGGCCTTATGGTGTTTCGTTTGCGTGGGCCCTATTTTGCTTTGGGAACGCTCGCCTCAGCCGAAATTTTACGCATTGTTTTCGGACAGGAAGAATGGCTGACAAACGGGCATAACGGAATTTTATATATCACGACCTGGGTAAGTAAATATCCGTATTATTTTGTCGGACTGGCAATCGCCTTGGGATCGGTGCTTACGATTAAACTTGTAATGCGCTCTAAGGCCGGTTTCTATTTTCTTTCTATCCGGGAAGATGAAGATGCGGCCGAGGCTTTGGGCATAGATACAAAGCTGTATAAAAACATTGCCACAATAATTTCTACCTTCTGGGCCGGAACCGCCGGTGCCTTTTACATGATTTATATGGGTTTTATCGATCCGGAAGTCGTGTTTGCCTTACATAATATTTCCATTATTACAATTTTAGTGGGAATTATCGGCGGTGTCGGAACCATTTGGGGGCCAACCGTCGGAGCCGTAATAATGGTGCTGGTGCAGGAACTGTTTCGTTCCGCTTTCTTTGATTTGGCGCCAAGCTGGGTTTCGCGCATGCACGAACTGGCTTTTGGCCTGCTGGTCATCTTTGTAATTCTTTATCTGGCCGGCGGCGTGGTAGGTGATTGGGATATTATCAGAAAACGATTGCATTTTAAAAGGGCGGAGATTAAAGAATGAGTATTATTACACTGGATAATGTAACAAAAAATTTCGGTGGTCTGACCGCAGTTGACCATGTCTCTTTTGAGGTGCAGGAGGGTGAAATATTTGGTCTTATCGGCCCGAATGGCAGCGGGAAGACAACAACCTTTAATTTAATAAATCATTATTTTCAGGTTTCTTCCGGAAAAATTATTTTTAAGGGGCAGGAAATTACCGATAAAAAAACGTTCGAAATTGCCCGGCTTGGTGTTGGCCGTACCTTTCAGGTTGTGAAACCGTTAAAACGTTTAACGGTAGAAGACAATATTGTAGCTGCATCCTTTGCCAGAGAGTCCAGTTTTAACGGCGCACGAAATGTGGCCCGCGAGATGATTTCCTTTTGTCACCTCGAAGAGGTTGCTCATCAAAAAGCAGGCGGATTACCCATTGCCGGCCGCAAACGGTTGGAAATTGCCCGGGCGCTGGCCACCAGGCCCTCTCTTTTACTGCTGGACGAAACAGCTGCCGGACTGAACCCCTCTGAATTGGACGAGGCGATAGATATTATTAAAAACATTCGGTCAAAACTGGGTATTACCATTGTTATTGTTGAGCATATAATGAAAGTTATTATGAGTATCAGCGACCGGATCCATGCCATTGCACACGGCGCAACCATTGCCGAAGGTTCGCCGGCCGAAGTGGCAAAAAATCCAACGGTTATCGAAGCGTACTTAGGTTCAGATTATAATATGGAGAGATTCCTGAATGCTTAAGCTTGAAAATGTAAATATGAGTTACGGTGATATCCAGGTTTTATGGGATGTCTCTTTTGAAGTTAAAGAAGCCGAAATTCTTGTTTTGGTTGGCGCAAACGGCGCAGGGAAAAGTTCTACCTTAAAAACGATTTCGGGCTTGCAGCGCGTTCGTTCGGGAAAAATTATTTTTAACGGGGAAGATATTACACAATTGCCCGCCGAAGAAGTGATTACAAGGGGAATTGTGCATGTACCGGAAGGCCGTCGTTTGTTTAACGAAATGACTGTCGAAGAAAACCTCGTTATGGGATCTTTAAACGGCGAATCAAAGAAACTGCGCAGCCAGACCATGGAAGAGTGTTACGAGCTTTTTCCGCGCCTGCTTGAACGCAGAAAACAATTGGCGGGTACTTTAAGCGGCGGCGAACAGCAGATGCTGGCCGTAGCCCGCGGCTTAATGGCCAAACCAAAATTATTGATGCTTGACGAACCGAGCCTTGGTTTGGCTCCGGTTCTGGTACAGGATATTTTTGATATCGTTAAAAGTGTTAACAAACAGGGAATTACGGTTTTACTGGTCGAACAGAATGTACAATCGACCTTAACTTTTTGCGATCGCGCTTATGTACTGGAAAATGGAAAGATAGGTATTTCCGGCACCGGAAAAGAATTATTGAATAATGAACATGTAAAAACCGCCTATCTCGGAATTTAAAAAGGGATTCTGCCCGGGAGAAATCTATGTTAGTTAAAGAATGGATGTCCGAAAAAGTTATTTCCATTGATGCTTCGGAGACGCTTTCCGAAGCCATAAACACATTAAAACGAAACAAAATTCGTCGCTTGCCGGTGCTTGATAAAGAAAAATTAGTAGGGATTGTATCCGACCGCGATTTAAAGGAAGCCGCGCCTTCAAAGGCGACGTCACTGGATATCTGGGAAGTGCATTACCTCATGTCCAAAATAAAGGTAAAAGATGTAATGACCCCCCGTCCGCTTACTATTGGGGCTGATACAACCATAGAAAAAGCCGCCATTTTAATGCATGATAAAAAAATAGGCGGCCTGCCGGTGGTTGATGATTCCGGCGTACTGATTGGAATGTTAACGGAACAGGATATTTTTGAAGCGTTAATCAGTATAACCGGCGCCCGCATTGCCGGGACACGGGTATCGGTTATTGTTCCGGACGAACCCGGTTCCATAAAGAATGTGTGCGAAGGAATGCGTAAGTATGATTTTAAATGTATCAGTATCTTAACGACGCACGAAGGAGTGGAAGCGGGCAAACGTAAGGTAATAATTCGCTTTCAGGCCGAAGAAAACAAGATAAATGAAATTATAAGTGAATTAAAAACAAAATATGCGAATGTTAATTTTACCAATGATTTCTAAAAAATGATGCCGCTATTCTGCTGGCAAATTTTGTTTAACTTTTATATATTAGAGGAATCGTTTTCAATCTAAAAAAAGTATTGTTAATTCGATAATCGAGCGGAACATTTTTGGTATGGATGCACTGTTAATTATGATCTTGTCTTTTGCCGGATACCTGCTCATGTACAAACTGTATGGCAGATATGTCGGCTATAAAATATTTCAGTTAAACGATACAAATCCGGTTCCGTCTGTCGAGTTGGAAGATGGAACCGATTATGTCCCTACGAAAAAAGAGATCATCTTTGGCCATCATTTTACATCCATTGCAGGAACAGGGCCGATTGTGGGTCCGGCCGTTGCCATTATCTGGGGCTGGGTGCCGGCGCTTTTATGGGTTTTTGTCGGCAGTATCATTATGGGAGCCGTCCATGATTTTGGCTCTCTTATTATTTCGATGCGTAATCAGGGCAAGTCCATTTCGGAATATACCGCCAAGTATATCAACTCCCGCACTAAAATATTCTTTTTCCTTATTATTTTTATTGAATTGTGGATTGTTGTTTCCATCTTTGGATTGGTAATAGCAGAGCTTTTTAAAATGTATCCGTCTTCCGTATTTCCGGTTTGGGTACAAATTCCCATTGCCATAGCGCTGGGCCGGGCCGTTTATAAAAAACAGGTTAATTTAACTTTGTGGTCGGTGTATGCGGTGGTTCTGATGTATATAACGGTAGCCCTCGGCGTTTGGCTGCCGCTGAATATGCCGCCGGTTTTTGGCCTTTCTGCAATTGGCGTTTGGACCATCCTTTTATTTATCTATGCTTTCTTTGCATCGGTTCTTCCCGTTACAACACTTCTGCAACCGCGTGACTATATGAATGCGCATCAACTGTTAGTGGCTATGGTCTTGTTGACCCTGGGCGTTGTTTTTGCCTCTTTGGGAGGTGAGCTGAAAATGGTTGCGCCAGCGGTGCAATCCGCTCCAAAGGATGCGCCGTCTATGTGGCCTTTCTTATTTATTACCATTGCCTGTGGCGCCATATCCGGATGGCACTCTCTGGTATCTTCAGGCACAACATCCAAGCAGGTGCGCAAAGAGAGCGATTCTCTGTTTGTGGGTTACGGCTCCATGATTATGGAAAGCGTTCTGGCCCTGTTTGTTATTATTGCCGTTAGCGCCGGTATAGGAATGGGACTGAAAGAAAATGGCGAAACCCTGCTTGGCGTTTCGGCCTGGACAACACATTATGCGTCGTGGGCGGCGGCAAAAGGGTTGGGTTCCAAAGTAAGCGCTTTTGTGGTAGGCTCGGCCAATATGCTTACGGCTATTGGTATCCCCCTAAAATTCGGCCTCACCATTATGGGCGTTTTTGTGGCATCATTTGCCGGTACAACACTGGATACGGCTACGCGTATTCAGCGTTATCTCATGTCCGAAACGTTTCCCAAAACATTTGGGAATCGTTATATCTCCACCGCTTCCGCATTGTTGTTAGCTACGTTTTTGGTTTTTTCGACCGGCGCCAACGGTAAGGGCGCGTTGATTCTGTGGCCTCTTTTAGGCGCCATAAACCAAACGCTGGCCGGACTTTCATTAATCATTGCCACGGTTTATCTGAAATCCAGAGGCGGGCTTAAATGGCTGGTCACCGGAATTCCGGCCGTTTTTATGGTCGTTATGTCCTTTTGGGCTACTATTGAAAACCAGATTCGGTTTTTGCAGAATAATGTATTGTTGACCACTATAAATTTTATTATTATTTTATCCATACTCTGGGTTGTGGCCGAAGGGATTATACGCTTTATAAAAGTGAATGATTCCGGCGAGATCCAGTTTACTACTGTCGATTGATTTGTTAAATCTGTTTTTACACCAGCGGCCGGAAAATGCTCAGTGGATTACTGGGCATTTTTTTTATACTTCCGTATGGTTGCAGAAAGACGTAACGGCAATAAAAAATGAAGACCGACATGATGTTAAAAAAAGAGCTTAAAACACTCTATTGGCGGCTGCTTGTGCCGGCTTTGGCAATAATTGTCATCAGCGAAATATTTAAAGCATTAGAAATTTTAAAGATACCTGGGCCGGATAAAAGTAGACAGATAGATGTGGCGGTATTTATTTTGGCTGCACTTTTTTCCACCGCATTGCCGGTGATGCGGCGGCTTGTTTTCGTAAATAAAGTGAAAAATCTAAAGATGGTAAACCCGGACGATTGGTGGCGTTTCGAAAAACAGGTATTGCAAATCGCGCTGGTAACGCCTTATTTTTTTGCAATGGCTTCCGTTTTGCAGTTTAATGGATTTTTTTATTCAACTGTTTTTTTGCTGGCCTTATATGCCGGCTACTTTTATTTTCCTTCGGGAAAGCGGATACGGTATGAAATGCGGATTTTCCGAATAAACGAGGTGTCGGACGAATGATTCGTTATGTTTTAAACAGAATCCGGAAAGGCGTTGGCGGCGTGTGGGCTGTTTATCAGCAGCAGTCAAAAGCACACTTTACAGCCTCTTATGAAACGGAAGCGGCGGAGCTGGAAAATATTTTCGGCCTGCTTGTTTTGGGTTCGTTTGTGGGAATGCCATCGCCACCCATGGCGATTACACTGGATATGATGCCGGTTATGGAAAAAGAACTTATTCGTATGCTGGAAAAAGTGGATACTGCTTCGTCGCCACTCTCGGATTTGGCATCTGTTTTTGAAGTAGGTTAAAATGAAAACAAAACCGGTAAGTTTATTTTTTTTGGGTAAGGGCGGCGTAGGGAAATCAACCTGTTCGGCGTTAACGGCGGTAGCCGCCGCCCAAAAAGGAGATTCCGTGTTACTGGTTTCGCTCGATCCCGCGCATAATCAATCCGATATATTTAAAACCGGTTTTAACGAAAAACCAAAAAAGATCACCGGAAATTTATTGGTTTTAGAAATCGACCAGCAAAAATGGGTGCAAAAATATCTGCTTGAGGTAAAAAGGCAGGTAAAGCAATCGTATACATATTTAAGCGCATTTAATCTGGAACACTATTTTGATGTGATTAAATTCTCCCCCGGGATTGAAGAATATGCCCTGCTCATGGCCTATTCACATATCCTGAAAGAACATAACGATAAAGATATAATTGTCTTCGATATGCCGCCTACCGCGTTGGCGTTAAAGTTTTTTGAACTGCCGCAGATTTCTCTAATCTGGCTAAGCCGGCTTTTGGACTTACGCAATGAAATATTAAGAAAACGGGAAATTATCACAACGATAAAAATCGGAAAAACTAAAATCGAGAGCGACAAAATCACATCCCGACTGCGCGCGCAAATAGAAGTATATAAAACCATCCGACGCATCTTCTCCGATGTGCATAAAACCCGCATTAATCTGGTTCTTAATCCCGATCAACTATCGTTAAACGAATCGCGTTTAATTGAACAGCAGTTGAGCGAAAAGGAATTGCCTATAAACAGACTGTTTCTGAATAAGTATGACCGGGAAAATATTACAGAGATTAAAAACAGTTTCTCCAAAATCCCAATGGTGCCAATACCTGTTGCAGCCTTTCCTCTGCTTGGACTGGATAATCTTAACGTCTTCCTGGCTGCAAAAGAATCCGGAATTCAGGATATTATTTAACCCTATTTCGCCCTCCATTTGTATCCGCTGTCTGTTCGCCGGACCAAGGTTCTTTAATCTGTTGAATTTATTAAGTTTTCCCGTTAATGTCCGATAAAAGAACTGTTATGGCGTAAATTCAATTTTATTTAAGCGGAATCAACAATGCATTTTTTAATCTTTCTAAAACGAATAACCATATTATCTCTCTTTTTAACCATGGTTTATCCCCTAAACGCTCAGGTTCTGAATTTTCGTGTGTTCGGTGCGGAAGAAGGCCTCATTCAGTCGCAGGTACATACAATATTACAGGATAACGACGGTTATATGTGGTTTGGAACCGTAAACGGAATATCGGTTTACGACGGTCGTGAGTTTCAATCACTAACGGTCAAAGACGGTTTGGCCGCAAATTTTATCCTTTCGGGCGTAAAAGACAAAGACGGGAACTTGTGGTTCGGCCACCGCAACGGAATGCTAACAAAGTATAACTGGCAAACAAAAGAAATGGAAAAAATATATCTTTCACAAATGCTGAAGGATTCTACCAGTACCAGCGTAAACACTCTGTTTGTTGATGATGCAGGACGTGTATGGGCGACCACCACAGGCTGGGGCGCTTATTATTTTGAAAAAGACAGCCTGTATCATTTAAGTACGGAAAACGGTCTGACATCCAACAATGTAAACGGTATCGGACAAGATAAAGAGGGCCGTATCTGGTTAGGAACGGATTCTTTAATTACCATTTACTCGCCTGATAAGGGCAAATTTGATAGCATTAGAATTAAAGAAAAGACAAAAAATATATATGCGAACTCTTTTTTATCAGACGAAAAAGGATTTATGTGGATTGGCACTATTTCCAGAGGGCTCTTTCAGTATTATCCGGAGTCAAAAAAAGTTTTCCATTTTACCGAAAAAGAGGGTTTGCCCAACATAAAAATAAATACCATTTTTCGTGATCACAGTGGTAAAATCTGGTTGAGCAATGAATTTGTGGGCGTTGCCTACTCCGTCCGTTTAAGCTCCGGAAAAATTATTTTTAAGAATTTAACAACTGCTAACGGTCTGCCTTTTGACGGGAATTATGTAGTGACCGAAGACAGGGAAAATAATTTATGGTTCGGGACTTCGGGAAGGGGAGCTGCGCAACTGCGTGACAAACGCTTTGAACTATGGGTGCCCGGAAAGGATGATGAAGAACGGAGTGTCTGGAGTATCTTTCTCGATTCTAAGGGAAATCACTGGTTCGGCACCGGAGACGGTGTTGTGGTCCTGGATAAAGATGCCCGCCAAACGAAGGTGTTAAAAAAATACAACGATAAACGTCTGAATGATATTTTTCAGATTCGGCAGGATGATAAAGGAAAGATCTGGTTCACTTCAAATTTATCCGGTTTATATTCGATTAATAAAAGTACTCAACAAATTCAGCCGTTTCGTTTGCCGGACTCTTTAAGCAGGCATATAATCAGTACGGTAGAGTTTGATAAAAGCGGGAATATCTGGCTGGGCGGAGCGCGGCTGGGTTTGTTCCGTTACAATCCGAGAACAAAAAAATACAAACGTATGCTTGCCCCCAATGCGGATTATACAAAAAATATAATGAATATTTCCTTTAAAGATAGTAAGTCCGTGCTTTGGTTCGGCCTGGTAAACGGCGGTTTGTACAAATATGACGGAACGGCTTTTGGCAAGGTGCCCAATGCGCCGAATACCATTACAAATATTGTGGAAGGCACAAAAAATGACTATTGGATAATAAATGACAAAGATCAGCTGTTTCGTTATAAAAACGGAAAATTCAGCGAATTTGGTAAAGACCATGGGTTGGAGGGAAATGCGCTTTTTTCCGTCTTGGCCGATTCGAACAGCGTATGGGTGGGCACCAGTAGTGGTTTGGCCCAGTGTAAATATAATGATACGGGTTTTAAATTTTTTAATAATAAAGAAGGGTTCCCGTTTGGAGAAGCGAATGAAGGAGCTGTTTTTAAAGATAGCGAAGGCCTGCTGTGGTTCGGTACAATTGACGGCGCGGTCTGTTTTCATCCCGATCTGGAAACCGTAAGCAAAATTCCCCCGTTAGTTCATATCCGTAAATTAAAACTGTTTTTAAAAAATATTCCCTTTCCTCCGAAGGCAGAATTCCTGCCCGGGCAAAACTATTTAACATTTGATTTTATTGGCATCAATATGTCTTTGCCCGAGGCGGTGCGTTATCAATATCGGCTGTTGGGAATAGATGAAGACTGGCTGCCGGAAACATCTTTGGCATCGGCCACGTATCCGAATTTATCGCCGGGTTCATACACGTTTCAGGTGAAAGCGCGAAACGGAGATAATATCTGGACACCGCAACCGGCAGAATACAGCTTTACTATTTTAGCTCCTTTCTGGCAAACCTGGTGGTTTTATCTGCTGCTGGCGGGGGCTTTTATTCTTCTTGTCTATCTTTTTATTTACTGGCGCACCACAGAAGTGAAAAAAATGAATATGATGCTTGGCAGGAAGGTAGAAGAACGCACCGCTGAACTACAAAAGGAAAAAGACTCGGTAGAAGCCGCACTTGCCGCATTAAAAGAAAGTGAAACTAAATTTCGTACCTACACCGAACTTACCAGTTCCGGTATTTATATCCATCAGGATAATAGATTACAATATGTAAATAAGGCTGGCCGCGAGTTATCCGGATACGCTTCAGAGGAATTATTACAAATGAATATCTGGGATATTGTTCATCCGGATTACAAAGATCTGCTAAAAAAACGGTTTTCCAAACGAGCTGCCGGGGAAAAAGTTCCGGACCAGTATGAGTTTAAATATATCAAAAAGAACGGTGACGAAGGCTGGCTGGATTTTTCCGGGCTTTTGATAGAGTATAATAATAAACCCGCCTTACTGGCAACGGTGTTTGATATTACAGAACGCAAACGTGCCGAAGAAGCGCTGCTTGCCGAAAAAGAACGTCTTGCCGTAACGCTGCGTTCCATTGGAGACGGTGTAATAACAACCGATATTCAGGGAAGAATCACATTGATCAATGAACGGGCTAAGGCGGTAATCGGTTATAAAACCGCTAACCCAATCAATGAAAAATTAGAAAAAATTTTATTGCTCTTTGATGAACAAACCGGAAAAAAAATAATTAATCCGGTGGATGTTATGTCTGCCATTCACGGGCAGGAATCCATGTATACTAATTGTGTATTAAAAACCCTTGACGGCGGACAAAAGTTTATTTCGTTTGCAAGTTCTCCGCTGAAGGATAAAAACAGTAGGCGCATAGGTATGGTTTTTGTTTTGCGGGATATTACCGAAAAGCGTCAAATGGAACAGGAACTGTTTAAAAGCCAGAAATTGGAATCGGTGGGCGTGTTGGCAGGAGGAATCGCCCACGATTTTAATAATATTTTAACGGCCATTATCGGGAACCTTTCACTGGCAAAGATTAATCTCGAACCTTCGGACCTCCTTTATGACCGTATCGAAAAAGCGGAAAAAGCTTCTGCGCGGGCACAGGAGCTTACCCAACAACTGCTTACGTTTTCCAAAGGAGGAGCGCCGGTAAAACGGGCGGCCTCCATAGAAGATGTCGTTAAAGATTCCGTTGGCTTTGTTTTAAGCGGTTCCAATGTTAAATGCCGCTTAAAGTTTGAAGAGGATTTGCCGCCGGTAGAGATTGATGCGGGACAGATTAGCCAGGTGATGCAGAATCTGGTAATCAATGCCGATCAGGCCATGCCCCAGGGGGGCGACCTTGATATAAGCGTAAGTTTACGTGAATTTAGAAAAGGTCGGAAACGGTTAAATCCCGGCGTGTATCTGCAAGTGGATGTGGCGGATCAGGGCATAGGAATTTCGAAAGAATATCTGGATAAAATTTTTGATCCCTTTTTTACGACCAAACAGAGTGGCAGCGGACTGGGACTGGCAACATCCTATTCGATAATTCAAAAGCACGGCGGTCTGTTGTCTGTTTCTTCGGAAATCGGAAAAGGAACGGTCTTTACCATTTATTTACCCGTTGCGCGGGGCGTAAGAGTTTCGCATTCTTCACAACAGGAAGACCTGTCCGTTATTCGGGGCAAAGGGAGGATACTGGTAATGGACGATGAGTTATTTGTTCAGGAAACCGCCGTTACCATGCTGGAGGGGTTTGGTTTTGAAGCCGTGGCGGCAGAAGACGGAGTGGAAACCCTGGAAAAATATAAAAAGGCGCGCGATGAAAGGGCTCCGTTTAATGCGGTAATTATGGATTTAACTATCCCCGGGGGAATGGGTGGCCGGCAAACAGTGGAAGAGCTGTTAAAAATAGATGCGGATGCGGTTGCAATTGTTTCCAGCGGATATTCCAATGATCCGGTAATGGCTGATTTTAAACAGTATGGTTTTAAGGGCTGTCTAAAAAAACCCTACCGGCTGGAAGAATTAATAGGTATTTTAAAAGAACTGGGTCTTACCATATCGAACTAACCGGAAGCTACCGATCTTCAAGCAATTGTTTGCAGGCGGCCGCCTTTACCGCGAGACGGTCACAGCGTTCATTTTCCGGATGACCGGCATGTCCTTTCACCCAGTGCATTTTGACCTCGTGTGCATCCAATAAATTCAGCAGGCGTTCCCATAAATCCGGATTTTTTGCCGCTTCTTTCTTATTGCGCATCCAGCCTTTTTGTTCCCAGCGTTTTGCCCAGCCTTTCTCCACAGCATCCACAATATATTTGGAATCGGAATAGACGTCTGCCTGGCAGCGTTCTTTCAGGGCTTCCAGTCCGGCGATAACCGCCATTAGCTCCATACGATTGTTTGTGGTTTTTTTGTATCCGGCCGAAAGCTCTTTTTCATGTTTGCCGAATTTTAAAATGGTTCCATAGCCACCCGGCCCGGGATTTCCGGAGCAGGCGCCATCCGTATAAATTTTCACGCGTTTCAAAGTTGTTTTCCGTTTAAATTTTAATTATAATATCAGACGACCTAATTTAAAACATACCAGCTAAAATAAAAACTTTAAATATGACAAGAATCAAGATTCTGTTATTTCTGTTGTTTAGTACTTCCGCTATGGCAATAAACTCGTCTTCGTTAAGTGGATTTGTGTTGGATGCCGTAAGCAGAGAATCTATTCCGGGCGCCAATGTGTTTTTACCCGATCAGAGCCTGGGGAGCAGCAGTAACGGAAGCGGATACTATGTCATTTCCGACCTCCCGGCGGGCGAGTATTCCATTAAATGTCAGTTTGTCGGTTATAAACCCATCGAAAAAAAACTGAAATTAAATTCCGGAGAACAAAAACATCTCGATATTTTTATGGAAGAAGAAGTGCTCCTTGGTGAACTGATAGAAGCAAACATAAGAGGTTCCGGTTTGGCCGATAATTTATTCCGTCAGCCCGTTTCAAAAATTAATCTCAGTTCATTACAAATAAAAAGAATTCCTCCTGTTTTGGAGGCCGATATTTTGCGTGCTCTTCAAAATCTTCCGGGAATCTTATCCATTTCGGATTTCTCGTCGGCGCTTTATGTGCGCGGCGGAACGCCGGACCAAAACCTATATTTAATCGATGGCGCCGATGTGTATAACCCGGAACATGCCTTCGGTTTTTTTTCTACGTTTAACACAGATGCCGTAAAACAGGTGGAACTGTACAAAGGCGGATTTGGCGCCGCATATGGTGGCCGTCTTTCTTCGGTATTAGACGTAACATACTCGGATGGGGACCGCGATAAATGGGGGGGGAGCGCATCCCTAAACCTGTTGTCGGGAAAAACCTCTTTATATATGCCTTTAGGTAAAAAAGGGTCTGTTTCGGGTGCGTTCCGACGTACCTATTTTGATCAGACGGCCGCAAAACTTATCAGGGATATTCCCAAGTACTATTTTTACGATGCCAATATTAAGGCCGTTCTAAATGTCAATCCCCGCAACAAAATTTCTTTTTCCATGTTTAGCGGTCGTGATGTAATGAATTATGTGGTCAATAAAAAGAGCGATATTAAAACGGGATTTAATTATAATTGGGGAAACAGGACGGCCAGTTTTAACTGGACATGGATACTTACGCCCCGCCTTTTTACAAAATTCTGGGTTACAAATAGCAGCTTTTCATCGGACTTTGATTATAACAGCGGGCTTGATATTGATGAAAAAAACAACCTGAACGATCTAACGGTTAAAGGAAACAGCGCATATGCTTTTTCCAATAAGTTAAACGTAGAAGCCGGATTTGAATATAAAAATATAAAAACATCATATAAACTGCTTTTTGCAAACAGCCTGGCAAATGTGATGCAAAAAAGCCGGTACTATGCCGGTTTTGGAACGGTTAACTGGAAACCGAAACCGGTTTGGGATATAGCCGCCGGAATTCGTTTTAATTATTTTAACTCCGATAGAAATTACAGCCATATAAATCCACGCCTTCAGATCAAACGTCATCTGCCATTTAAAAGTAATATTAAATTTGCCATGGGGTTGTACAGCCAGTTTTTACACAGGATCTCCAGGGGATTTATTAGCAGCCTGTGGACGGTTTCGGATAAATATCAAAAAGGCAGCCGCGCACTACACGTAATTTTGGGCTATGAAAAAGAGCTGCCCGGAAATTTTAGCCTGGAAACAGAAATTTATTATAAAAAGCTGGATGATATCTATGCCTTTAACTATAATTTTATGACCAGCGTTGCAGCTAATTCTTTTGACGGACAGGGACGGGCATTGTATACCGATACCCAGGGCCAGTTTAATCATGGTAACGGCTTTTCGAAAGGTTGGGAAATCGTCGTAAAAAAAGAGCGTGGAGCTGTCAGCGGTTGGCTCTCCTATTCCTATAGTCAGGCTCGTGTCCGTTTTGACGGAATCAATCAAAACAAAGCCTTTACCCCACATCACGATCGGACATCTTCATTAAAGCTGATAACCAACCTGGACGTTAAAAACAGTCTTCGTGCCCTTTTGGGTCATGCTAAAATAAAAGGGGATAGCCGTTGGCTGGTGGGAATAAATACCGTTTATTCCAGTGGCCAACCTATTACGGTGCCCGGTTCTGCCTATGCCACCAATCTGCTTCCCAACTATAACAGAGCCTCTTCGGATGCCTACGGAAGAGTAACTTTTGCCGTTTATCCTTCCGAAATAAACAAACAACGGCTGCCATATTATGCGCGGATGGATGCAAGCGTTACTTATCAGAAGTTTTTTGCACATTGGTCTTTATCCACCTATATACAGGTTTTTAATGTATTTAACCGGAAAAATATCTGGTTCTTTCAATATGAAGAGCAAAACACAGAGACAAAGATTATCCAAAATATTTCCGAAACCTATATGTTGCCTTTTTTACCGACCGTTGGCCTTACAATAAAGTTCTAATCCGGGAAATCCATGAAAGTTTTTGTACTGTTGTTTTTATTTCTGCTGTTTCAGTCCTGTGGAAAGGGAATTATTGAAACAGATGTACAAAATTATGAGCCTAAAATTGTTTTGGAAGGTTACCTGATTCCCGGTCAGGACGTGCAGGAGATAAAAGTAACCCGGAATATTCCGTTAAATGTCGCCATTGACCGTTCGGAACTGGTTTTACGAGAGGCAACGGTTAAGCTCACTTGTCTTAATGACAGCAGCGTCTATCTGTTTGAATACAGCCCCCGGGTCCCCGGATTCCATTATTATAAAAAAGATTTGGAAATTATCTACGGTAAAAAATATCGCCTCGATGTAAATACAAGTATTGATGGTGTTAACGTGCACGCCTGGGCCGTTACACGAGTACCGGCAGCCGGATTGTCCATCGACGAAATGCGTTCTACCGACAGTATTGGCTATCTACAACGAGACGAGACGGGCGCGCTTGTAAAACCAAATATTGTTTTTAAACGATCGCCGCAAACAAATTTCTATTCTTTCTCAATTGTGGCCCTGGAAGCTGATTCTTCTATGTTTATCTATCCCCCAAAAAATCCTTATCTACTGGAAAATGTAGATGCAAAAGAAGTTCAGAATAATTTACTGGACTATATCTACAGCGCGGATTTTATCTTTAATACGCCGCTTACAGAAGGGGAGGAAATACATCCTTTGGACTGGTTTCATTTTCGTTTTTACGGTTCTTACAGAATAATTGTCTCTGCCGGTGACCAGAATATGAAAGATTACCTGCTCACCTATAAACGGGTTTACGAAAATGACGGGAACCTGCACGAGCCGGTATTCCATGTAAACGGCGATGGAATTGGGGTGTTCGGTTCGGCTGTAAACGATACCATGTATCTTAAAATCCTTAAATAAAAAATATCATTTTCGATACTTTACTCTTTGGTACCCACTTTCCTATATTACTTAAAAAAACTTCTGTGGGAGTATTGCGATGAACCAAAAGATGAATATTCTGTTCGTACATTATGTTGCTTTCCTTTTTCTCTTTCTTGCAGGCAATTCTATAAAAGGGTTCAGCCAACTGCAAACACGGCCACCGGAACCGATTTCTTTCTTTGGCTTTGTCCCCGGCAGCGACCAAAACCTGTTTGATTACGAAGCGTTGATTTCGTACTTAAAAAAAGCAGACGCCGCTTCGGATAAAATGAAAATGATTGAAGTCGGTACGACTCCATTGGGCAAACCGATGTATCTCGCTTTTATTTCATCCGCCGAAAATATTGCCAATTTAGAAAAGCTAAAAAAGATAAATAAAGCGCTGGCCCTTAATCCGAGTTTATCAAAAACAGAGCGCAGCCGTTATTTTAAAGATGGCAAAGTGTTTTTACTGGCTACCCTGTCGATGCATTCCGGTGAAGTGGGGCCTTCGCAGGCGGCGCCGCTAATTGTGTATGAATTACTAACTTCGGATGATCCGCAGTTGCGTTCTCAATTAGATAACGTTGTTTTTATGTTTGTGCCTAACCATAATCCGGATGGGATGGATATGGTAGTGAATAATTACAAGCGCTACAAAGGTACCAGGTACGAAGGCGCCACTCTGCCCGGTGTTTATCATAAATATGTCGGCCACGATAATAACCGTGATTTTGTAACGCTAAGTCAGGAGGATACTAAAACAATTGCCCGTATTTATACTTCCGAATGGTATCCGCAGGTGATGGTAGAAAAACATCAGATGGGTTCGCACGGGCCGCGCTATTTTGTGCCGCCCATGCACGATCCCATTGCCGAGAATATCGACGCGGAAATCTGGAACTGGACCTGGGTGTTCGGTTCGAATATGGTGAAAGACATGACCGAAAAAGGTCTAAAAGGCGTTTCGCAGCACAACCTGTTTGACGATTACTGGCCGGGCTCTACCGAAACCGCTCTGTGGAAAAATATCGTCAGTTTGCTTACCGAAGCCGCCGGAGTGAAAGACGCCACGCCTATTTATGTGGAACCCAATGAATTGCGCGGTTACGGAAAAGGATTATCCGAATATAAAAAAAGTATCAATATGGCGCTTCCGTGGCCGGGGGGCTGGTGGCGGTTGGGTGATATTGTGCAGTATGAAATTGAATCTACTAAATCCATGATAAAAACCTGTGCTTTGCAGCGCGAAGAATTATTACGATTCCGCAATAATCTCTGCCGTAGAGAAGTTCAAAAAGGAAAAACAGAGGCGCCGTTTTATTATCTGTTTCCCGCCAAACAACATGATCCCGGTGAACTGTTTGCCTTAATCAAACTATTGCAGGAGCATGGAGTAACCGTTTCGCGCTTAACAGAAAACTATACGTTTGGTAGTTTACACGGATTAAAGGGGGATTTTATTGTTTCGTTAGCGCAACCTTACCGCTCATTTATTAAAGAGGTGCTGGAAGCGCAAACATTTCCGCTGCGCCACTATACGCCCAACGGGAAAATCATTAAGCCCTATGATATAACCAGTTGGTCGCTGCCTCTGCACCGCGGCGTCCGGACTATAGCGGTGGACGAATACCCCGGTCATCTCGAATCTGCCCTGAAAGCTCTGCCCAATGATTTTGAGGTACAAACGGAAATCCCCGAAACGTTTTGGGCGACGGTACTCAATGTAAATTACAATGAGAGTTTTAAAACGGCCTTTAAAGCGCTTGGACTGGGACTGACGGTCAAGCGGCTGGAAAAGATTGTGGATTATAACGATCAGAAAATTCCCAATGGAAGTTTTGTTGTTTTTTATCAGGCTTCTAAAAAGAAAGAACTGAAAGCTCTGTTACAAAATTTATCGTTTACACCTCTCTATTTAAACAAACCGGTAAGCATGGAAACAACGACGGTAAAAATGCCGCGTATCGCATTGGTGGAAACCTGGTTTCACGATATGGACGCCGGCTGGACGCGCTTTATCTTCGACCGGTACAGGATTCCCTATACGGTAAAGCATCCGGGTGATTTTGAAAAGACGAATTTTGCCAAAAATTTTGATATAGTCGTTTTTCCGGATGCGGATAAAAATATCTTAATGAGCGGGAAACGGAAATCGAAAGACGCTTATTTTGTGAGCAATTATCCGCCGCAATATACTAAGGGGATTGGCGAAAAGGGTTTCGAAAAGCTGATGACCTTTTTGGATAAAGGCGGCAAAATTATTTCCTGGGGACGCTCAACGGCCCTGTTTATGGGCGCCTTGAAAATTAAACATTCCAAAAAAAATATCGAAGAATTTCAGTTGCCCATCGAAGATATCTCCGCGGCGGCAGCTAAAGACGGTCTGTATGTGCCGGGATCGTTTATGAAAATTGAACTGAAACAGGATCACCCGTTGACCCTGGGGCTGGAAAAGGAAATCGGCGTGTTTTACCGCGGCCGACCCATTTTTGCCACGTCATTTCCCAATTTTGATATGGATCGCCGGGTGATTGCCAAATTCCCGGAAACGGATATTTTACTGAGCGGCTACGCGGAGAAGGAAGAAAAGTTAGCGGATCGTACCGTAATGGCCTGGCTCAAAAAGGGCAGAGGGCAACTTGTGCTGTACGGATTCAATCCCCAGTTCCGGGCTTCGACTCAGGTTTCATTTAAATTGATTTTTAACGCCCTGTTACTACCGGATGTGAAAAAAATGTATTGAGAACGGTCCGGGACTCGACTCGGCTCTGCTCATCCTGACATAATTTTTAAAAAGGCGAAAATTTTATTTCCCCTTAAAAGAGAGGGTAGGAGTTGTAAAAATTGATAAAACAGTGTTATTGCAATTTTGCACTATTGTTTAGCACTCCATTAATCCCCCTTTAAGGATATTCTATATTTATTACAATAGGCTGAGATGTAATAAAATACTGTTATCCTGTCCCGAAGGGACACCTTTGGCGTAAGGAACCTGTAGCGGAATCCCTGACAAATGTTGTAAAGTCAAAAAGTTTCTTTTCTGCCGCAGACAAATCCGATAGACGGCCATCCGTTTTTATTCAGGCATTATAACAGGAATTACTTTCCTTTTTTCTTTTCGATAAACTCTGAAATCGTTATCCAAAGTACATATTGTACTTTCCGAAATTTGTTCACTCATTCTAACCAGGCAGGCATCTGCTAACGACATAGGCAAATTACTATATTTTTTCATTAAACTCACAATTGTACGAATCTCGGAATCGAGTGTAAAAGGTATTTGAATTAATTCTCTTTCTAATAATTCGAACACATTTTCCGTGCCATTTTCTGTGTTTCTTAAAAGAAAACAAACTTCAGATATGACGGATTCACAAGTAAAAAAGGGCGGGTTTAGTTGAGAAAACCGGGATAGAGCCCAATCGTGATAATAATCCGATTTGTTTAGGAACGCCACTAAAGGCCCGGTATCGACGATTATTTTTTTAGGTTTCATTGCCCATATCCGGAAAGATATTCTTTATTTGTTGAAAGGTCAGGCGCGTCTTTCACGCTGCCGGCGAGATCTTTAGCCAAATCATAAAATGTGCCTTGCTTATCTAAATCGTCCTTATCAAAATAATCAAGCAGGGCATTTCTAACAATCTCTGATTTACTCAGGCCTTTACGTTTTGAATAGGTTTTAAGCTTTTCTTTTATAATGCCGGGTATTTTTAACGTTAATGTATCCATTACGCTCTCTTGTGTTACTTATTTGGCAGTAATGTAATACATTGCATTAAAAAGTCAATACTAAGATACTTAAGGGTGATTTATGAATCATTTTGGCGAAGACAAAATGGGGTTATTAAAATAGCAAATTAGAAAGAAAATTCTAGCCGTAAAAAATACTGCGCCGGGTAACCGCCATATTGAGATGCGCTTTTGCCGCTGCTTAAAAAGGCCAGCGCGTACAACCCCCAGTTATCCGACAGAGAATATTGCAGCGACGGCGCGCTGATTTGCGAACGGTCCGTGGGATTGAACAAAATAAAATAGTTGACCCGCAAGAGAGGTGTTAAATTGTAGGCCAATTCCTGAAACAGTGAATGCCGGGAAGGACTGAGCTCACCGGTGTGTAAAATATCGAAATTGCGTATGGCGCTGTTTTGAGTAGCTCCCAATTCGTTAAACAGATATTCCGTATGCAGATAAAAACTATTGGCAAACGTATAATCCAAGGAAAGCACCATATTCCAGAATGGCGTATTAATTATGGTTGGCGGTAAATATGTTCCACCCAGCTGAGCAATATTGATGAATGAGTAAAAACTTATATCCGGTTTGCTGTAAACAAGCTCGCCGCGAAATCCGGCCCCGGCCAGACTGCCCGACCAGTTCATTCCATAGCGCTGTTTTTCTTCCTGCCAGGCGGCTAATATATTAAAATCATATTCCCATACATTAAACACGTAACGCGCGGCAACCATCTGTTTGCGCTTGTCCTTTGAGGGTGCAAAAGCCACATCAAATTGTGAAGTGGGGCCCGTGTAATATTGAACGCGCAGGGCGTCGCTGCCCGGCTTTTCTTCGTAATCAAAATCTAAAATATTAAAGGGATTAAAAAAATCGCTGATATTCCAGACCAGCGCGCTGCCCCAGGCGATGCGCTGCCGTCCGGCGGTGATTTGCCAGTCGCCGTGCGACCAGTCCAGATAAAGGCGGTCGATGTTTCCGGAAGCGCGCAAATCCTGCCTGGAAAAATAATTCCAATCCAGGTCAATATAGCTGTTGTTTACGGTAAACGCATCTAAAAATTGTTGCGCACCCTTTTGGTTCTTCTGATAAATAAACAAGTGGCGCGATTGCACGGACAATGTAAAATCCCCCGCGTAGGCATTACTATTTAACCTACCCTGCACCGTGTTTTGCCACCGCCCGGTATGGGTCGGCATTCCTTCATAAGTCCCGTCCGAATAGGACAGCATATCCTTCACATAGCCGCCCCATTCCAGTTCCTGTGCGGGAAGGGTATGAGTAAGAAACACAAAAAAGATACTGGTAATGATAAATTTGTTCATAAGTACCCTTAAAATTCCGAATATATACTCCCCCTAAAAAAGGGGGTAGGGGGTTGTGAAAATACGACTACGATTGGACAAAATTGGTTACAACCCCTGTCGTTCCTTTAAATGAGGATGTTGTTCTCTACTGTTGCAGTTTCCCTTTTAGTCGCGGATTTACACAGTATAAAACGGATAAAAACAAACTAAAAGCGCCGGGAATCAATATTTGAGTCTTTTTGTTTTATCTCCGTATTCTTGGTGGCTAAAAAACCTTTTTGCAACACTCTGTCTTAAGGGGACAAACTGCTATCCTACCTCTTTTCATCCTTATCGATTCGCCCGTCCACCAGGGTAACAATGCGCCGGGCGCGGTTCATCACCTTGGCGTCGTGGGTGGAAAAGATAAAGGTCATTTCGTATTTTTTATTCAGCGCTTCCATTAAATCCAGTAAAGATTCCGCCGATTCGGAATCTAAGTTAGCGGTGGGTTCGTCCGCCAGAACAAAATTGGGATGGGAAGCCAAAGCGCGGGCCACGGCCACCCGCTGCTGCTGTCCGCCGGAAAGCATGGCCGGACGGGTATCGAGCCGGTCGGCCAGACCGACCGATTCCAGCAGTTCCGCGGCGCGCTGTTCGCGCTCTTTTTTGGAAATCCCCTGCAAAAGCATAATAAATTCCACATTTTCCCGGGCGCTGAGCACCGGAATTAAATTATAGGCCTGAAACACAAAACCGATATGATGCAGGCGGTAATCAATCAAGGCGCCGGATGAAAGGGCGGCAATATCCTGCCCGTCAATATGGACGCTTCCGCCGCTGGGTTTATCTAATCCGCCGATGATATTCAGTAAAGTGGTTTTGCCGGAACCGGACGGCCCCACAATGGCGGTAAACTCGGATTTGTCAATTTTGAGATTCACGTCTTTTAAGGCGTGCACCGGCACCGCTGTGGTATTGTAGGTTTTATTCAGGTTGCTGATTTCGATTAAGGCCATTTTCATTTTCCTTATTATTTCCGATTGTCAATTTCCAAGGTCGTAATCCCCCGATAAATGGAAATTCTGTCTTTAGTCTTTATACTTACTACTTGCTACTTACTAATCTCTTTTAAAAACTTCGAATCGCTTCGGACGGCAACAACCGGGTGGCTTTGAGCGCCGGGAAAATGGCCGCCATATTGGCCACCACGAGTATCATCAGCGGTAGAATTAGATACATTTCCGGCGGCAGGGTCGGGAAGAGCAAGGTTTCCGCGCCGAAGCTTTCCATACTTTTAGCCACAATGGATAAATCGATGCCGGTTTTGGCAAAGACGGCGATGGTTGAAAATCCGATGATGATTCCGAGGATTCCACCGGTCAGCGACAGCAGCACCGTTTCCAGAATGATTAGTTTGAACAGACGGCTTTTTTTCATGCCCACTGCAATCAGCACGCCGAATTCACGCACCCGGTCCACCACGGACATCAGCATCGTATTGGTGATGCCGAAAAGCAGCGCCAATAAAATAATAAACACAAACAGGTAGGAATACACCAGCATCGTATCTTTTAAAAAGGCCATTTCGGGGGCGATTTCATTCCAGCTCTGAATTTCCAGATTAGTATAGTTTCCTTTCAATTCTTTCAGCACAGGGGGAATCATATCGCTGTGCTTCACGCGGATGGTAATTTCGTGCAGCAGGGGCGCGTTTAATCCCAGAATGCGCGTTAAATCGGTTTGTTCGATAAAAACCCGGCTTTCGTCGAATTGGGCGGAAGCGGATTTAAAAATCCCGGCCACCCGGCAGGCGATGTAATTGATATCCCCGCGCAGGTCCTGAAAGCTAAGCACGAATTTGGAATGCAGTTTCAGGCCCAGCCGATCGGCTAATTTTTTACCGATTACCGCCGGGTTTCGCTTATCGCTGTCGAAATAGCTGCCTTCAATTATCTTGTTTGCGATGTTGGTGACCCGGCGTTCGTCCCCGGGAACCAGCGCCATTATCTGAATGGCAAACGAAGAGGTGGGCGACGAAGCGATTCCCTGAATCAGCATTCGTCCGGACGCCGCCTGGACGGCGCTGTTTTTTTGCAGATTATTCAAAATTTGCAGCCCGTCCGGGATATAATTTTTCACATCGTATTCGTCGCTGTAACCCGGCTTGTGTATCTGGATATGCCCCAAATCGCCGTTAATGGCGGTTTCCACCGAAGATTCGGTCATTCCCATCATCACCGCATCCGAGAACAGGCCGCCCCACAACCCGAAGGCCAGAGCCAGGATGATTATGGCGCTGCGTTTTTTATTGCGCCAGATGTTTTTCCACGCTAATTGTAGTAACATTTTATTTCCTTCCTATCCGTGCATGGTTTTGGCCGGGTCCAGTTTACGGATGTAGAGCCAGGGATACACGGCGGTTATAAGCGCGATAATTAAAATAACCAGCGCCTGGGATGAAAAAATAGTGGGGTCTGTGCTGAAACCGATAACGGCTTCGATGCCCATTTTGTCGTAAATTTTAGCGGCGTCCCCTGTAATGGGAATGGGTGAGCGGGCCATCAGCCAGACAACGGGCACGCTAACCGCCAGCCCGGCAATGAATCCGAGAGAAGCCACCATCAGCGTTTCCAGGGTGGTGGCCAGAATGAGTTTCCAGCGGCGCATCCCCACCGAAATCAGGATACTGAATTCCCGCGCCCGTTCGGCCACCATCATCATAATAGTGCCGAAAACGCCGAAACCAATCACCACGTACAAAATAGCTAACATAATAATACCGCCGGCATTGTCCGCTTCGATGTTTTCTTTCACGTCGGGCAGCATTTCATCCCAGGTCATTACCGCGTATTTATCGCCGGTGCTATTTTTAACCGCGCTCACCACACCGTCGAGATGGCGGATGTCATCAATCAAAATGGGCAGAGAAGTTATGCGTCCTTCAGCCCAGAATATCTGCTGAGCGTTGGGCAGGGATAAAAGAACCAGGCCGTTGTTCATTATCTTAAGCGGCATTTTTACCAGTCCGACCACCGGAATTTCGGCCGCGGCAATCTGCCCGTGGTAACCCTGGCCATACAGCACGATGCTGTCGCCCACCTGTAGTTGCAGCATTTTTGCCAGGCCGGCGCCCAGCAGAGCGCCCTGCGACTGTTTGTTTAAATAGGCCCCGGAAACAAGCCGCTTTTTTAATCCGCTAAAGGTGTTTTCCGCTTGCGGGTCGATACCGATAACCTGGCTGACCTTGGTGCTGCTGTCGTGCGAAACCAACGCGTAGGCTTCGAGGCGCGGGGTCACGGCCTCAGCGTGTTCGATTTTCCTGAGCGCTTCGATTTGTTGCTCAGAGATAGTAAAGCTCTTTTCCAGCGAACGGTTTTCCCAGTAACCGACGCCCTGCACCTGCAGGTAACCGGTAAACATTTTTGCCGAAGAATGAATCATATAGGCGTAGGAACCCAATTGCATCGAACGCATCACCACGGCCATCAGCACGGCAAAAAACACCGAGGCCGCCACGATGACGGTGCGTTTTTTATTTCGCCAGATATTGCGCCAGCTTAGTGAGAAATACATATTTTATCCTTTACTATTTCCAATTTCCGAGAACCAATTTCCAAGAACCCACCCCTAACCCCTCCCGAGAGGGGGATTGGTATACTCGCCAGCTAATTGTCATCCCCGAATGGTCTATCGGGGATCCAGAATAGATTCCCGCTAAAGGATTGCGGGAATGACGATTTTTTTGTTTGTTTTTTCTTGACCTTTGGCAATTGGAAATTGGTTCTTTGATTTACCTTACCTTTTTCATATTCTGTCGCGAGAAAAAGGATGTTTTGTGTTTGACATTAAACTTGATTTCCAGATATTCCATCACCGTTTTTTGTCCCGGCTTGTTTACGGGAATCATTTCCCAGTGGGTGGGAATCAGGCGGCCGCCCATTTTTTTTACCTTACTGCCTGCCATTGTTTTTATCAGTTCGTCGTCTTCGTCAAAATAATCTGCTTTGAGCTGCAGGTATCCTTTTTTGGAAATCCAGGCCAAAATTTTACCCCACACCACGCCGGCGTCCGGTTTGGGGGTTAACTGAATTTTATAGCAATCGTAGCCGTCGATAATCTCGCTGCCGATAATTTTGTGTGTATAATCATCCACAATGGAAGACTGGCGCACCAAATCGTCGTTGGTAAAATCGGAACCCATCCAGGATTGCAGCATCATTGAGGGGGGGATTTTAATCACCCGGCGTACGGATGGAATCCAGTTCCATACTTCCTTTTTCCGTTTCAGGGTAACGTATCCTTTGTTTTTGGCCGGCTTGGTAATCAGCAGCAGACTGTAATCCGGTTCCAGCGCCCAGACCTTCATTTCCATTTTACGCGCCCAGTCCGGCTTAATCACTTCCATTGTGATTTTGCTGTAGCTGCCCTTGGAACGAATTAAATCGTTGGCTTTACGGACGATTTCTTTGGCGTCCCGGGCAAAGAGGTGCATTTGGCCGAACAATAAGAATAATAGAAATAGCTTTAACGTTGATTTCATATTTACCTCATTATCTTATACAAAGGTTCATTTATAATTTTTCTCTTAACAAAAGGCGCGGCCCCGGTACAGCAGTTGAAAATTAGACCACGGATTACACGGATGAGAATAAGCTAAAAACACTGAGCCTGTAAAAAATACAACCCTTTAATCCCCTTCTTTAAGGGGAAAGAGCATTTCATTATCCATAATACCTTTTGCGCAGGTATTTACGCCTCACCCCTAATCACTTCCAAGAGGGGAATTGGTTCCTGGAAATTGGCAATTCTTTCTTTGCTCTTATGTCTTACTTCTTGAGTCTTGTTACCTTTTACTTCCCAATCCCCCTCAGCATCCCCTCGCACAGCGCGTCGCCCACCTGCTGCACATCAAAAAGTTCCGGTTCCATCACCCATTGCAGCATCAATCCGTCAATGGCGCCAATCAGAAAAGAAGCGTAGGGCACCGGGTCTAATTGACGGAAGACCCCTCGTCGCATACCGTTTTCAATAATCTGGACCACCATCGCCCGGTAACCCTGATAAAGCTGCTTTAGATTTATGACATTGTTGATGGCGTCGTCTTTGTTGCGAATCCCTTCGGCCCAGAAATCTAGCATAATTGCGGCAAACTTGAGCTGGTCTTCAAAAAAAGCCGATAAACTGCGACGAATTAAAATTTCCAACTGTTCTGCCGGGTCTTCGCTTTTACTCAGAGCTTGTTTCATTTCCCGTTCGAAACCATCGAAAAAATATGTAAATCCGCTGGCAAAGATTTCTTCTTTACTGGAAAAATATTCGTAAATAGTGCCCTTGCCGATGGATGCCGCTTTGGCGATGTCAATCATTTTGGTGTTAGCCACCCCGTTTTGAGAAAAAGCCTGAATGGCGGCCTGCATAATTTCCAGTTTCTTTGCTTCTTTATCGACGATTTTCGGGCTCATTTGTTTCCCTGAATTTGTTTGCAAATAGCGCGCTTTGCTTTTGTTTCGTGTAACGAGTTATTGTTGACCGACCGGTCGGTATTAACATAAACAGCGGTTTTTACAGAGTCAAGAACAGAATAAAATTATTTATAGAAGAATACTGCCTTTAAAATTTGTATTTTATCTATAAGAAAATTATTAATCCTAATATAAGTAATTGGTATTCCTGTATCGGCCGGTATCTAACAGATTTTGGGAAGAGTCGATAAAAAGAGAAAAACGGGTTGCCGCCTAACCTAAAAAGGGCCATAGGAGTGTAGGCGGCTATCCAATAATCAATCGACCGAAGCACTCGGGAATGACGTTTTAAAGGAGTTAACCTATGAGCGAAAAAATATTTGCAGCAAAAAACTGGCAGCGTTTGATTCAACCCGAACGGCAGCAACGGATGAATCCGTTGACATTTTTAGAACTGTGCGGCGCAGATGAACGGGAAATCTGGGCGGATGTGGGCTGCGGTCCCGGCTATTTTACGCTGCCGTTGGCCGATCGGGTAAAAAAAGTATTTGCCACCGATATCAGCACGGATATGCTTGACATTTGCCGCAACCGCGCCCGGGAGGAGAATCTTGTCAATATTGAATTTATCCAATCCAATTCGAAAGAGATTGGCATCCCTTCCGAAACGGTTAACCGGATTCTGCTGGTTAATGTGTTTCACGAGTTTTCGGCTGTCGCCGAAGTGCTAAAAGAATTGGGACGTATTTTAAAACCTGCGGGACGCATTTACATTATCGATTGGCGGTATGGCGAAATGGAATCGGGTCCGCCATTAAACCACCGGGTAAGGAAAGAGCAGGTGGCGCGTGATTTGGAATCGGCCGGATTTTCCTTTGCCGGCGCATATGATTTGTATGAACAAAACTATGTGCTGAAATTTGCAAAAGCCGGTTAAGCAGGTGTAAAACAATCCGCCGGATTGTTAAATATACCGAACCGGCGGTTCGGGTTGCGGCCGGATTGTTGTTTTTATTATCCCAGCGGTGGTAAGATGTCTTTTTGATTTTACAGCGAAAGTCACCCCGGATTGTTAAATATACCGAACCGGCGGTTCGGGTTACGGCCGGATTGTTTTAGTTTTCCGAACCAGCGGTTCGGGTTACGTGTGGCGTAATCCGCTGGATTGCTAATTTTATCAATCCGATGGTTCGGGTTACGGGTAGGCGCGAATACTTCTTGCCTTTAATCTGCATATTCCTGAAATTTCGTTTTATATATGAGTTCACTATAAAAACCACGAATTCCACGAATTTACACGAATCTATTCAATGTGATTTCAATAGAAACAATCCGTGTCTTTCTGTGGAAATCAGTGGCTATGCCTTTTTAGACTGGACTCATATATTAAACCGTATGATATAAATTTTTCAGGGATGTTCAATGGAAAAAGGATCTGAAATTACAAACCCAAAACCGAACCTGCGTACCGAAATTCTGGCCGGTACGGCTACTTTTCTGGCGGCGATGTATATCATCGTAGTCAATCCGTCTATTCTGCAAAACGCGGGGATGCCGTTCAGCGCGGTGCTGACCGCCACCATTTTGGTCAGCGCTTTTAGCAGTATTTTTATGGGGCTGTATGCGAAGAATCCCATAATGCTGGCCCCGGGAATGGGTCTGAATGCATTCTTTGCCTATTCGGTGGTGTTGGGAATGGGCGTGCCCTGGGCCACGGCTTTGGGCGCAGTGTTCTGGTCGGGCATTATCTTTTTGCTGCTGTCCGTTTTTAATATCCGAACGCTTATTGTACAGGCCATTCCCAAACCAATTCGTTTTGGCGTGGCCGCGGGTATCGGCCTGTTTATCACTTTAATCGGTTTAAGCAACGCCGGATTTGTGGTGTACAGCGAAGCAACCATCGTGGAACGCGGCGCATTGACCCCGGCAGTGCTGACCTTTGTGGCCGGTCTGGCGCTTACTTATGTTTTGCTGACGTTACGGGTAAAAGGGGCTTTGATAACGGGAATCGTTTTGACGACTCTGATGGCTATTCCCATTGGCCGCTGGTGGGGAGCAGAAGCGGTTGTAGGCTGGCAGGGGTTCATTGCCGCGCCTGATTTTAGTCTGATTGGTCAACTGGATTGTGTGGGTGCACTGAAATGGGCGATGTTTCCAGTAATCTTTGCTTTCCTGTTCACCGATATGTTCGATAGCTTGTCCACCTTTGTGGGTGTGGCGGAAGCCGGCAATATAAAAGACGCCGCCGGCGAACCGCGCAATATCAAAGAATCCCTGGTTGTAGATGCGGTGTCCACAACGATTTCCGGATTACTGGGCAGCAGTCCGGGCACCAGCTATATCGAGTCGGCGGTAGGCATCGCCGAAGGGGGGCGTACGGGAATTACCGCCGTAGTAACCGGAATTCTTTTTCTTCCCTTTATGTTTTTATCGCCGCTTTTAGCTACGGTGCCGGCCATTGCCACCGCCCCGGCTTTAGTGCTGGTGGGCGTATTTATGATGAAACCGGTGCAGAAAATTCACTGGGATTTGTATGAAGAATCTATCCCGGCCTTTCTGGCGCTGGCGCTGATTCCTTTGACCTATTCCATTACCCAGGGCATCATCTGGGGGTTTTTAAGCTGGACGGTGTTAAAAGTGTTTCGCGGTAAATGGAAAGAAATCCCGCCAATGCTGTGGATAATCGATGGGTTTTCTGTTTTGGCCTTGTTGGCGTGACTACATTTTTGAAATCTGGTTGTTCACAAAAATGGCCACGAATTAGCACGGATGCAACAGATTAATTAAGGATAAAGATTAATAGTGTCCGGTTAAAAAAGAACTGGTACCAAAAGAAGCCTTGTAAATCAAAGATTCCTGCTTATTATGAAAAAAAGAGACTTGGTTATAAAATATTATCCTAACCCACCTCTTGCCTTTGGCAAGCCCCTCCCTAATCGAATTAGGGAGGGGAAGTCCCGAAAATCGGGACGGGGAGGGTCAGAAGACGAACTAATCAACCCGGATTTTTTTAAAAAAGAAATTTTATTTTAACCGGACACTATTGGATAAAGATATTTTTTTAATCCGTGTTAATCTGTGGAATCAGTGGTCAAATATTAAAAAAGGATAAAAATGCAAATAACCCCAAAACAACTCGCCTCGTTTTCACTTAGCGGATTTATCGTCAGTCTGCTGGTGCATCTTTTAACGCTGACCCACATCTACCTCGTTTCCAACATTACTATCGGCGCTTTGACCATCGGGATGCTGGCGGTGTGGCTATTTTCAAGTAAATTGCTAAAAGAATCTGCGGAAAGACAGGAAAATCCCTGGAAGGATGTATTTGTCAGTGCGCCGTCCCGGCTGCGTTATTTTTTTATTTTTATAGCTGTTTATGCGGCTTTAAATACTCTGCTGGGTTTACGGTTGGAAAACGGGCCGGGCTATTTTGATACGGATGTTTCGGCGGTAAAAATCAGAGTAATTTCAGGGTTTTGGCTGTTGTTTTATAATCTGGGTTTTCTGGTTGGCTTGTCCGGTACAACCAATCAGGGCGAAGTGAAAAAATAAATTGCGCTATACTTAATATTTTTATCATTCTGTAAGAACTTTGTTTGCGGAGTCAAGAAGCGATACCCGGTGCAAGGAGTAAAGTTCCTTACGGGACGACTCTGTAAAATTGCTTGTTAGTAAATGATAGGACACCAGTAATGTCTGAGCTTAAAATCAGCCTGATTCAGAGCAATATCCATTGGGAACAGCCGCAGAAAAACCGGGAACTGTTTCAGAAAAAGGTTTTAACGCTGTCCGGGCAAACCGATTTAATTGTTTTGCCGGAAATGTTTTCCACCGGATTTACGATGAACGTGCAACAATTTGCGGAAACGATGCAGGGGGCAACGGTAACCTGGCTAAAAGAAATGGCAGCTCTTACAAACGCGGATATGGTTGGCAGCGTGATTATTCGTGAAAAAGAAAACTTTTTCAATCGACTTATTTGGGCTAAACCGGACGGGCAAATATTTTATTACGATAAACGGCACCTGTTCCGGATGGCCGGGGAAGATAAGGTGTTCAGCGCGGGGAATAAGCGCATTATCGTTGAATTAAAGAACTGGAAGATTCTGCCGCTCACCTGTTACGACCTGCGCTTTCCGGTTTGGTCCAGAAATAAACAAAATGAATTTGACCTGATTGTGTACATTGCCAACTGGCCCGAACGGCGCATCGGCCACTGGGATATTTTACTGAAAGCCCGGGCCGTGGAAAACCAATGTTATGTGGCCGGGGTGAATCGTGTGGGAAAGGATGGCAACGGAATTGAACACACCGGTCAATCGGCAATCGTTGACTTTTTGGGAAAGAAACTCTGCGCGCTCGGCGATGAACAAATAATAACAAACCCGCTTCCCTTGACCCTGCTTCAGAATTTTCGCAAAAATTTTCCGGTCTGGAAAGATGCCGACGCCTTTCTGGTTAAATAGTAATTGCTTTAATATAGCTGCATCGTGCAGAGGCCCATCCACGTAGGCAGCTTGTAAGATAAACGGATTATTTCCTGTATATGGGTGGTTACAAATGCATAGATGATGTATATTATCCGGTCAGTTATTGAAACACTTTAAACGATTAACGGATACGAATTCCGAAGCGGAACAAGGAGGAGAAATGGCCAGCAAGCACCCCAAAGGACTACCGATTTTATTTTTTACCGAAATGTGGGAACGCTTCAGTTTTTACGGAATGCGCGCGATTTTGGTACTCTATTTAACCAAACAAACGATGGGTGAGAATCCGGGTTTGGGCTGGAGCGCTTCGGACGCTCTGGTGCTTTACGGCTGGTATACCATGCTGGTGTATGTGATGGCCATTCCGGGCGGTATCATCGCCGACCGTTTTCTGGGTCAGAAAAAAACCGTGTTTATAGGTGGAATTTTGATTGCCATCGGTCAGCTCACCTTGGCAATGGAAGGGATGGTTCCTTTTTACACCGGATTGGCTTTAATCATTTCCGGCGTTGGATTACTAAAACCAAATATTTCCACAATGGTGGGCGGTTTGTATAAAGAAGGCGACAGTCGCCGGGACAGCGGGTTTATTATCTTTTACATCGGCATCAATATCGGCGCGGCTTCGGCTCCGTTGCTGATTGGTTATATCGGCGAGGTGTATGGTTGGCATTACGGATTCGGTCTGGCAGGAATCGGAATGCTGCTGGGGCAGGTCGTTTACATCTGGGGACAGAAATTCCTGAAAGACGTGGGAAATCTGATTGTGGTTAAAAAAGAAGCCGGACGAAAGGAGCACACTCCGTTAACCAAAATCGAAAAAGACCGCATCATTGTTTTAATGATTTCGTTTATCATCGTTATTGTGTTCTGGGCGGCGTACGAACAGGCTGGTGGTTTGATGAATTTATACACCAAAGAAAAAATAAACCGCATGGTTTTTGGTTTTGAAATTCCGGCCAGCCTGTTTCAATCGGTGCCGGCAATTTTTGTGATTATCTTCGGCACTATCGTGGCCGCCTTCTGGAATAAACGGATGAAGAAGGGGAAAGAGTCTTCCTCCCTGTTTAAAATGGCGGTGGGCACCATCGTGATGGGCACGGGCTTTTTAATGATGTCCGGCGCGGCTTTGCAGGCGGCAACCGGTGTCAAGGCGATGTTGATTTGGCTCATTTTATCGTATCTGTTGCAGGTGCTGGGCGAATTGTCCATTTCGCCCGTGGCGCTTTCTTTCATTACCAAGTTGGCCCCCGCGCGCTATGCGTCCATTATGATGGGAATCTATTTTGCGGCCACCGGCCTGGGCAATAAATTAGCGGGAATGGTGGGCGAATTAGCCACCCATGCCGGCGAGCTGGAAGTATTTACCGGGATTTTCCTGTTCTGCCTGGCCTTTGGATTGCTGCTTTTGGTATTCTTTAAAAAACTGAAAGCGCTCACCCACGGCGCGGAAGACATTGTTGAGGAAGCTCCATAAAAGAAAAGAAATCGATTTTAATAACCGGCGGCAGCGGTCTTATCGGCCGCGCCCTTATTCAAAAATTACGGGAGCGGGATTACCGGGTGTCCGTGCTGAGCCGTAATCCTCATTTGCAGATAAGCGGGGTGCGTGTATTCCACTGGAATCCGCCTGCGTGTAAAATGGATTTGGAGGCGCTGAACGAGTCCCCAGTGATTGTACATCTGGCCGGGGCGGGGATTGCCGAAAAGCGCTGGACAAAAAAACGCAGACAGAGAATTTTGGACAGCCGGGTGGAATCGATGGCGCTTTTGTACGCTTCGATTCTGGAATCGGCTAAAAAGCCACAGGCCTTTATTTCATCCTCTGCGATTGGCTGGTACGGTGGGTTGAGCGGCGAAAAGCCGATGACCGAAGAGCTGGGAGCAACCGCTGACTTTATGGGACAAACCTGCCTGTTGTGGGAAGCGGGAGCGGAAGTTTTCCGGAATGCCGGCATACGCACCGTAAAAATCCGCACAGGTGTTGTGCTGAGTACGGAATCCGGCGCCTTGCCTAAAATGGCCCTGCCGGTAAAACTGGGTTTGGCTTCCGCACTGGGCAGCGGCGAACAAATCGTATCCTGGATTCACATTGCCGATATAGTGGGGATTTATCTGAAAGCCATCGAAGACGAAGGGATGAAGGGGGTATATAACGGGGTGGCCCCGGCGGCGGATAATTTTAAGCATTTTATTTGCGCTCTGGCCAAAACCCTGGGCAGGCCCTGTTTTATGCCTGCCGTTCCGGCTTCTTTACTAAAAATGATTATGGGCGAGATGGCCGTACTGGTTACCGAAGGCAGCCGGATTTCCGCGCAAAAAATTCAGGATGCCGGGTATGTTTTCCAATTCCGGGAACTGGAAAAAGCTCTGGCGGACTTGTATTCAAAATGAAGTAATTAATCTGAATATCTGAATATTCACCGTCATTCCCGAATGCTTGTATCGGGAATCTACAAATGTAGAATGGATTCCCGCTTAGGAGCTGTGAGAATGACGGGTGAATGATGACATCCTCTGCGTTGGCAAGATTTGAATGAGCACTCAGCTTAGTTATAATGAAGATAGTTCAATGCCTGTCTGGCTAACCGGACAGGTTATCGAGAATCCGGTTCGATCCGGATAAAGCATCTAATTGAAATCATTGCTTGCTCCAGGTAATTTCGGGTGGCAGGAATCTAAAAAATGAAAAGCGTTAAAAGCACAACTCTCTTTGTCATTGCCATTTTTCTGCTGTTTTTCCATACCGAGCGGATTTTCGCCCGGGAAACCGTCCGTCAGCGTTTTGAACCGCCGGCGGGATTTACCCGGATGGTTGTGCCGGACAACGGTTTCGCGGCCTGGCTGCGTCAACTGCCTCTAAAAGAATCCGGCAATCCTGTGTTGGATTTCCGCGGAAAGACTTTTAAACAGGGGAATGATACCACCGTAGCCGCAGTGGCGGATATGAATATCAAAGGCCGGCGTCTGGAACAGTGCATGGATGTCCTGCTGCGCTTTTACGCGGAATATTTAATCGAAACAGGAAAACAGGATTCCATCTGCTTTCCGCTGCCCGACGGCTTAACCCTTTCCTGGCAACAGTGGCGCGCAGGCTTACGGCCCCACTTTAAGGGGCTGCATTTTCAACTGCGCCAAAGCGCCGCCGCCGGTTCTTCCACAAAAAGTTTCAGACGCTATCTGGACACAATTTTTTCGTACAGCGGCAGCCAGACGTTTTACCATTACTATCCGCAGATTCCGCTAAAGGATATTCGGTCCGGCGATTTTATCGTACGCAAAGAAGGCAAAGGTCACGCGGTTCTGATTGTGGATGTGGCGCAAAACGCGCGCGGCGAAAAAGCGGCGCTTGTGGGACAGGGCGACACGCCGGCCTGCCAGTTCTATCTTTTAAAAGGGAAGAACGGTTCGGCCTGGTTCCCGCTGAATTCGGATGTCCCTTATTTACACCTGCCCATCAAAAAGAAAATGTACTGGCGCGGTTTACGGCGTTTTCCGTCTTTTGGTAACTAATTCTGCGATCCTTTTCATTTTTTCTGCACGCGCTATTTTTTTACACTATTTTTACAGTTTTTCCCTCTCTTTTATCCTATACTTATTATTGAAAAAAGAAAGAATTGCCAGTTAAATTTTTCCGGAGGGGAAAATGAATGTTTTATTGATCTACCCTGAAACGCCATTCACCTTTTGGAGTTTTCGCGGGGCCCTGCGATTTATTTCAAAAAAATCTTCCGAACCGCCACTTGGCCTATTGACAATTGCTGCAATGCTACCGGAAAGCTGGGATGTAAAATTAGTGGATATGAATGTAACTCCGCTTACGGATCAAACTATTAATCGGGCAGACTATGTTTTTTTAACCGGTATGAATATCCATAAAAATTCGTTTAAACGGGTTTTACGGCGCTGCAACGAGCTGGGTACAAAAGTAGTTGCCGGTGGTCCGATGATTACAACCGATTATCAGGAATTTTTAGGAGTGGACCATTTTATTCTCAATGAAGCCGAGGAAACGCTTCCTCTGTTTTTAAATGATTGGGAAAAGGGTTGCGCGAAACCACTCTATTCCTCTAAAGAATTTCCGGATATTCGCAAAACTCCGGCGCCGCGCTGGGACCTGCTGGATATAAAAAAATATGCCAGTATGAGCATTCAGTATTCGCGGGGTTGCCCGTACGACTGTGAATTTTGCAGTATTGCTTTACTAAATGGACGCCGTCCGCGTGTTAAAGGCGCGCAGCAATTTATAACTGAACTAGAGCTGCTTTATCAACAAGGCTGGCGCGGCAGTGTGTTTATTGTGGACGATAATTTTATTGGGCAGAAGAATACACTAAAAAATGACCTTCTGCCTGCGCTGATGGAATGGTCCGAACAACATCAATTTCCGTTTAGTTTTGCCACCGAAGCGTCCATTAATTTAGCTCAGGATGAACAGCTGCTCAGGCAAATGGTTTCTGCCGGATTTGACCACACCTTTATCGGAATCGAAACGCCAAATAACGAAAGTCTGGTGGAATGTGGTAAAAAACAAAACTTAAAACACGATCTGCTTTCTTCGGTTAAAAAACTACACAATGCCGGTCTTCGGGTTTCGGGCGGGTTTATTATTGGTTTTGATCACGATTCCAATGATATATTTGATCAGCAGATTCAATTCATTCAAAAAAGCGGCATTGTTACGGCGATGGTCGGACTTCTAAATGCGCCGGTGGGGAGCAATCTTTTCAAACGCCTGAAAAAGGAAAAACGTCTTTTGCTGGGCCCGACCGGCGACAATATGGACGGCTCCATTAATTTTATTCCTAAAATGAATTATCAGGAGCTTATGGCCGGTTATAAAAAAGTACTGGAAACCATTTATGCGCAAAAAGAATATTACGAACGGGTGAAACTCTTTATCCAGGAATATACGTTGCCCCTGAAAAAAGCGGATCAACTTTCTTTCGGTAATCTGCGGGCTTTTTTAAAATCCATTTGGATAATGGGCTTCAGGGAGTCCGGTAAGCGCTATTACTGGAAATTGTTTTTTTACAGTCTGCTTCATTATCCAAAGAAATTTGGCGTTGCTATTACGATGGCCGTGTATGGATTCCATTTCAGGCAGGTCGTACAAATGCTTTAAAAATAAGGGTACCATGTCGTTTTGTGTGGGTAACACAGATTAATAAAATTGCCGCAAATTTACACGATGTTCACGGATATATCTGCAAAGGAGTAGGAAACAGCAAAAAACAATTACAGGAATACGAGAAAGCCCTTCGTGTTTTTCAAAATCGCTGTTTTTTCGGCTTGTCCGCCTCTGGCGTGGGGGTAATCAGTGGTTTTTCTGTTTGTTGTTATCTATACGGTTTGACAGATAGCCAAAATAAGCCTCCTTACGGCGTTTTCCAGCTTACGCCGATTAAGGCCTGCATCCCCGAAAGGGCGCCCTCACTTTGGGACAGCACATCTCTAAAATAGCCCGCCTTGGCGTAAACGGCCAGACGTTTCAGCGCTTCGTATTCAAGTTTGAGGTAATACCAGTTTTCATTATCAATGGACGAGTAGAGCAGTTCCGGCGGGACGTCCGTCCGGGGACGACGCACCAGACGGTAATCCAGAAAGGCAAACAGGGACAGGCGGGGATTGAGAAATTTGCCAAAGATAAACTGGGCCTGAATTTCATTTCCCGGTTTACGGATGACATCGGAATACTGATACAAAAACCGTAGGGTTGAGCGGATAAATATGTTTGCCTGGTAATGAAAATTGATTTCGGGGCCGATTCGCCAACCGTTGTTTACCCGGCTTTGCTGGCGCGCAGAAACGCGAAAGCGTTCCAGATTAAACAAAACCTGTACGCGGGCTTTTGTCCAGCGTTTCCATAGCAGTCCGGCGGCGCTTTGAAGCGCGTCCAGACGGTTTGCCGGCGCCGTGTCCAAATCGCGGTACGCATAATTCAGGCGGCCAAAATAGAAAACGGAACCCCGTTTGCGGTAGAATCCGGAAAGTCCGAAGATGGCCGTGGCAAAATAAACGTCGTTACCGGCGCTCAGTTGATAGTAGTAATTTTTTGCGCGCAGCCGTGATTCCCAGCCGCCGTTGGCGTAGCGGGCGCCGCCGGAAACCGTGGCGCTGAATTTCATGGACGAAGCGTTTCCGTACAGGCCGACAACTTCCGGGGTCAGCCGGGCCTGAAGGCGTATGAATCGGCTGCCAAAATTCTGCTTAAAACCGAGCGCGCCGCTGAAGCGCAGTAACGGACTGTTGCTTTGTTTTTCAAAACGGTGCGCGCCGCCTTCGGCAGACAACTTTAAATTCAAATTTCCGGCGGTCAGGTTTTGGGCAGTTAGCGCGCAGAAAAGAAAAAATACGATTCGCCCGCACATCACTTATCCGTAAGCCGTTTTAATTTTTTAAGCACCTGCTGCCGGTAGCTTTCCAGCAGTCGGCGGGTTTCAGAAAATTGTTCCAGCAATTGGGCGTAACTCAGCAACGGCTGGCCGGAAGAAAGCGGATTCGGGCTGTTTTGTATCTGGTCGCGAATACGGAAAAATCCAAGCGCCTGTTCGTTGGCGGTGATAAGATTGCGCGTTCCAATGTTGTTGCCGGAATAATCCGTTCCCAATACCTCCTGGGTTTTTGTACCCGAGCCGGAGGGGTTTGGCAGCAACGCACTTTCTTCCATTTCCTGCATAAATTCCTCGGCCTTGCTTTCTAAGGCGGCGATTTCCCCGATTTCCTGTTCTTTTTTATGCAGGATTATGATTTCCCGGTTCAGTTCCCGGGCGGCTTTTTTTAGATATTCTTTGAAAATGACCTGCGCCAGACTGTCGTTTCCGGTTTCGCTGATGGCGCTTAATTGCTGTGGATTAAAATGCAGCCGGGAAGCCGGCGGTGAAACCAGCAGCCGCTTGCTCATTAAATCAAATATTTTTTGCTCGTGTTGCGCGGAACCGGGCAGGCCGGACAGGCTGTCAATTTGATGGGAATAGGAGCGATAAAGCCGGATGCGTTTTTTTTGCCTTTGTTTGTCCAGTTCTTTTAATTGGGAACGCTTAGTTTCCAGTTTTTGTGACAGAATAAAAGAGGCGGCGGTGAAATGGGCCAACGTGTTTTCCGACGCACCGGCGGCCTTTAAGCTGTCTGTTTTGGCCAGCCGGATTGTGAGCTGGTTTTGCAGGATATTTTGTTCCCGTTGCAGCTTTTGGATTTGGGAATCAATTTCCGATAATTCAATTTCATCGCCGGATTCTGAATGAGTGGCAATGTTGGGGCGGCTCTGAGAGCCGCCCCAACGAATTAAAATAAAAAAGATAAATAAAATTAAAATCGGTTTTATCATTTTAGTAATCCGAATTTTTCCAGTTTATAGTACAGGGCGCTGGTGCCTATGCCCAATAATTTTGCGGCGCGGGTTTTTATGCCACCGGCCCGTTTCAGCGCGTCCTGAACCAGATTTTTCTCAAAGGCGAACAGGGCCTGTTCCAGCGGCAGATTTTCGTAGGAAGCCGACGCGCCGTTTACGCCAGTCAGATAACGGGCGATGAGTGCGCCGGGAATTTTATCCTGCGGGGAAATCACGTGCAGCCGTTCCACCAGATTTTCCAGCTCGCGGATATTGCCCGGCCAGGGATAATTTTGCAGCAGTTCCATGCCGGCGGCGTCTATTTTTTTAGCGCTGTGTAATTTATCCATAAAGTGTTTTACCAAAAGGGGAATATCGTCTTTACGCTGACGCAGAGGCGGCAGTTGAATAGGAATTACGTTTAAGCGATAGTAAAGGTCTTCGCGAAATTTTTGCCGCCGAATCAGTTCGGGCAGTTCTTTATTGCTGGCGGCAATGATGCGCACGTCCACTTTTATGGTTTCTTCTCCGCCCACTCGTTCGAACTCTTTTTCCTGCAAAGCCCGCAGCAGTTTTACCTGCATTGTCGGGGAAATATCGCCGATTTCATCCAAAAACAAAGTGCCGCCGTCGGCCAGTTCAAAGCGTCCTTTTTTCTGCCGTACCGCCCCGGTAAACGCGCCTTTCTCGTGCCCGAAGAGTTCGCTTTCTAACAGGTTGTCGTTCAGCGCCGCGCAGTTGACGCGGATAAAGGGATTTTCGCTGCGTTTGCTGTGTTTATGAATGGCCCGGGCAGCCAGTTCCTTTCCGGTGCCGCTTTCGCCGCTGATGAGTATCGAGCTGTCTTCGCCGGCTACCCGCTCAATCATTTGCAACACGTCGCGCATCTCTTCCGAACGGCCAATCATCGTGGAAAATTCAGCTGAAAGTTCTTCCGCCAAAAAGCGATTTTGTTCCATTAACCGATTAATTTTGCGTTCCCGTTCCTGCCTGTGCAGTACATTGGCTACCCGGATGCGCAGTTCGTCCGGTGAAAAAGGTTTGGTTAAAAAATCCGCCGCGCCGTCTCGCATGGCCTGCACGGCGTCCTGTACCGAGCCATAGGCGGAAACCAGAATCACCTCGATTTGCGGATGGTTTTGCCTGACCTGTTTAAGCAGTTGCAGCCCGTCCAGCGGTTCCATGCGCAGGTCGGTAACAATCAGGTCAGCCGTGGATTGCTTTAGAAATTACAGCGCCGGCGGGGCGGATGAAAAATCCTGTACCGCATATCCTTCGCGGCTCAGACTTTCCCGCATACCCAGGCGCATGGTTTCGTTATCTTCGACAATGAGTATCATTTGTGTCCTTGCTTTAACTCTCCCCGCCTTCGGCACCCCTCCCTTGAAGTGACAAGGGAGGGGAAGGGGGTGGGTTTTGTTGTATTTCGCGAATTATATTTTCTAAATTTAATACAACTGTATTTGTCTTTTGCAGCACATTTTCATTATTGATTCGGACAATACGAAGATTCTTTGACTGAATTATTTTTTCTCTTAGAATATCGTAGTCTTTTTGTTGTTCGTGAATTCCTCCATCGATTTCTACTACAAGTTTTAATGAATCGCAGTAAAAATCAGCAATAAAAAACCGCGTTTTATTTTCCCACTCAAAATAGACAGGATATTGTCTTAAAAATTTAAATCCCAGAATTTGCTTATTTCGCACCACCGACCAAAATTTCTTTTCAGCCAATGTTTGGTTTTTGCGAAGCCACCGTGCTGTCTGTATAGCGATTTGTTTAGCACCCATTTTTCTAACTCTCCCCGCCTTCGGCACCCCTCCCTTGAAGTGACAAGGGAGGGGAAGGGGGTGGGTTTAACTCAATTTTATTGTAAACGTACAACCCTCTAAAAAATTGTTCTCTACCGAAATGTCCGCCCCGTTTTCCCGGCACAGTTTGCGGCAGATGGCCAGTCCCAGTCCTGCGCCGTCCGCGGAAGTAGTATAAAAGGGTTCGAATACGTTTGCAAGATTTTCCGGCGCAATACCGGATCCGTCGTCGCTGACCGAAAGGCGTCCGTTTTCAGCAGAAATAGAAATCAGGCCGTTTTCACCTACAGCCCGGATTGCGTTATCAATTAAATTGGTCAGTATCTGCCGCAAATGAAGGGGGTCAAAACGTATGGTTTTTGTATTAGCTTTAAACCGCAACCGAACGCCTTGTGGCATTTTGGGCGCGTATTCTTTTTGCAAGGTGTCGAACAATTTCTGCACCTCAATGGGTTTAATATCCGCTTTCAAGGGTTTGCTGAAATTCAGATAGGCGCTGATTTGGTTTTTGAGTCCTTCGGTTTCATCTGAAATCCGTTGCGCGTATTCGATTGTTTTGCTTTCCGGCTGTGCATCCTCTTTTATCAGCCCGGCGAGCAGGGAAATACCACCCAGCGGATTGCGCAGTTCGTGGGCGATTTGAGCCAGCATCCGCTCTTTTTCCTGTTGATTTCCGGCTAAATCATCCCGCATCCGAATCAGGGCCTTTTGTAAAACAGCCAGTTCTCCGCGGACGCCCAGCGGCGGCGCGGCTTGTAAGTTTCCTTTCCCCATCTCGGCGCTAAACGCGACTAATTTGTTAACCGGCCCGGCAATGCGCCGCCCCACAAACCAGCCGGCGATGAGTACCAGTACGATGCCGATAAAGCCGATGCCAATAAACCAGTTGGCCAGTACATCGATTTCCGCCAGACGTACACTGCTTTCGCGCAGGCCTAAAAAATATTTTTCGTTTAAACGGCGATAATTCCACAGGTACCATTGTCCGTCGGCGGTTTTAAAGGGCAGAGAATTAAAGGCGCCTTCTTTAGGGAGTTTTTTTATATCAGCCAAATTTAGCAGTAATCCGGCCCGGGCGTCTTTTTGCCCGGTGTTTACGAGGATGGTTCCGGTAGAATCAAAAATGAAAACATCGCTCAGCAGCAAACGGTTCACGGTTTGCTTAAGCTGTTTGCGGTAAAGCCGCATCGCCGCGCTTTCGGACTGAGGGTCGATAAAATCCAGAAAACGCAAATCGATTTCGGCGGCGGCAAGCGAACTTTTCAGATTGACCTGTTTGTGCAGTTGCTTCAGGTAAATGTTTTTCACGGATACATACGAAAGACGGGCCATTATAAATACCAACAGCAGGGTTAAAGTCCCGAAAATAAGGATAGTGTTTGTTTTAATACTCTGTCCGAAAAGTTTACGCATAGCGTCTCATAAGCATTTAATACACGCGTTTTATCTGTAATTTTTTTAAATCCACCGAAATGATTTTAATGTCATAGCTAATTTGTCCATTCCAGTAACCAACATCAATATGCAAAGAATCCGCGCTAATTGCTTTCCATCGGCCCTCATATTTGGTATACGAAATTGGCGGCGTGGCGCAGTCCCCGGAATTAGCGTATTCGATAAACCGGCCGTTCGGTTTGATGATAAAACCATATTTATGTGTATCCAGTACTGAGGATTTTACTAATTCCTGAATACCTTCATCCCAATTGTTTTCTATCCAGGTTCCATACAAAGAAGTTGCTTCCACTTCCATTGCCGATTTTGTACAGGAAGTTACAAAAAGAATGGGTAAAAACAGACAAAAAATTAAATATTTGAAACGATTTTTCTGATGCCGGTCTAATCTCTTTAACATAGTGAGACCTTTCAAATAGTCGGTAAAAGCAAGGTAGTGGGAGCATAACCACATATGCCGGCAAAGCGCCGGAATGTATGTCTGTTTGGAATACGGATAAGGATTTAATAAGGCGGTACAGGTATCACCTCTATATTAGAAATCGTTATTTTGGCTCGATATTCTCCCGGGAATAATAATTCATTTGAATGCGGCCAGGGGATTAGTCCGATCATATTTATTCGATAAGAGGAAATGGTTGTGTCCCGCGTGTAACCGGAATAAGTGTTTAACGAAAAAACAGACTTCGTTCCATTGACTGAAAATTCAAATTCGACTTCGGCATTTCCTTCCCAGAAACATTCTAAATCCAAAGGACAGCGCCCGTCGCTGATTAGTTTAGAAAAACGCAGGCGAATATTTTCATCGTCATTGACAACCGTCTGATCGAAAGCGACGCTAACCGTATCACCAAAATGAAAGTTTTTTGTCTGCGGTGTATCCATAATTCCGCTGCAGCCGTTAAACAGGGAGAATAGCAAAAGAAGAAATACCAATTGTAGTTTCATTTTAATTATCTCCGTAAAATTGTTAATCGTTAATCTTCAATCTGAAATTATTTTGATTAGTGATTGCAGATTAACGAAGTCAAATATTAGATGTAAAATGTCAAATGCTACGGCGGCCGATATCAGACAGAACCACTTTCAGCATATTCCTTTTCCTGACAATTATGTTCCTGATTCATCGGTACCAAATTCCCTTATAAAAGGGAATGAATCTCTTTGAATGAAAATCCTTTTCATTATACTTTTGTAAATCCACATTTTTAATTGTTAACAGATTGATATTTGTATTTTGTTATTTGGTGTTTATCTCTTAGAGTCCCGCCCTAAACCCCAGTTGCCATTGCGCCATATGCAGAACCGGTTCAAAGGATGGGCTGGCGGTGACGGTGATCCGGAATTTTGGTGAAACGGCTATCGTGAGTCCGCTTAAAAAGGCGATTTCATCTTCCGAGAAAATACGATTCGGCTCCGTCCAGCGTTCTCCGAAATTTGTTGTTATCTGCGCAACCTCATCGCCGTTCTTTTGTTCAATGCGTTTTTTAAAATAAGCGGTGGTTTTTTCCTTAATCTTCCAGTAATTCCAGATGCGGTTTACGGCCAGCATCAGCGTCCAGTTTTCTCTGAGTTCAAACTCGAGCATTATGGGAATTTGCAGGGTCTGTTTTTGTGTGCTGGTAACCCATTCCAGCCGTTTGTCTTCAAATAAACGATTGTTACGTGTGTTGGTATTATTTCTATCAATATCGGTATACTCACTGTAATAAAAAGAACGGCTATCCGCAAGAACCGGTTCGCTGGTTTGTTTTGTAAAATATTTATCGGAGAAAAAGACACCGAAATTTATCCGTGAACGCTCCGTTTCGAACCAGCGGAAACTGAGCATCGCCTGCCAGCCCGTCAACTTGGAAGTACCGGCAGCGTTGCGCCGGTCAAACATTCCATACCAGGAATTATAATACGAATTGTAATTGACGGATTGGTAATTCCCCTCATAATAGGAGGTATCCATAATGGAGGAGCTGTTCTTCAAATCAAGATCACGTTTCGTGTATTGATAATAAAAATGCAGGCTGCGTTTCGGGGACAGACGGTAATCCAACAAAACCAGACCCGTGGATGTGTGCCCCTGATGGTTCCAGGTTTGCGTAGTTGTGCCATAGCGGTAGCTGTTATGCATACTCTGATAATTTCCATCTTTCCAGGAATAGGAATAAACTGAGGAATCGTTTTTAGTGAAACGTTGTTCTGCCGTTCCGTCGAGATAGCTCAGCTTAACGCCCGCGCTCAAATCGTCCGATACACGGAACAGAATCCCGGCACCGAGATCAAGATGGCGGTAGGTGTTAGTACGTTCTTTGGAATAGCGGTTAAACCAATCATCTGTGCGTGCTTCGGAATAACGGTCGGCGTGTAAATTGGCATAGGCTCCGCTGCGATTGTGCAGCGCTATATTCGTATTCAACCCCAGTTGAATCCGGTCCGAAAGGCGGTAGGCCAGATTTGCAGAAAGCAGATGCCCCTTCGTATGCATCTCATCTTCTCCCGCGGAACGATCCGTAATAGGAACAGTACCATTATCGGTCATAGCGTAACCATTTTCATCCATCCCGTAACGGGAGTTATAAATCCAGGTAGGCGTTTGATAATACCCTTCTTCTTTAAATATAAACTGGTAGCCGCCGGAAAAATAGAGATTTTCGGATAAGCGTTTGTTTAATCCAAATGAAAAAAGTGGTTCCGGTTCGCTACGGGTAACCGTGTACCAGCGCGGATCAGGACGGTAGTACAGAGAAGAAACATAATCGTAATATGGGGTTACCGGGTAATAGCGCGCCAGTTCAACCTCGTAGCGGTCACCGCGAAAATCAAGATAAATCTGGTTGGCGGCCAGGGAGTCGGTGGGAATAAAGGCCGGATTAAGTTGGGTACGCAAAAAGGGATCGTCAATTAGTCCCAGACTTACTTCCGAAAAGGGGTTCATACCAAAAGGATTTAAATAAAAACTGTTAAAATAGAGCGAAGATTGTTCAAAGCTTTTTTCATTGGGCCGTTCTCCCCAGTATTGGGAAAAAACGACTGCCGGCAGTAAAAGGAATAATAAAGTTTTCATTGGACGTCCTTTTATGGTTAATAGGATTTTCCTGAACATTAAAATCATTCAAAAAAATAAAACAAACGTTACGGAAGGTCATTAGACAAACAATGTGCCAGAGAGTGGAAAGCCGTAAGACAAGGCTTTTAAGCGGCTGAATAGAAAAAAATTATCAGAAATCTGACAAGCCTTCAGAAAACTGAGGGGGCATTTGAATCAAAGTGGTGTGTCAATAATAAACACCCGTACGCTGTCGGTGGCCGAAGCGCCGTCCGGGTCGCTCACCGTACAAATTATCCAGGGCTGGCAGTTACATTCGGGGGCGGTCCAGGTGACAACGCTGTCTGTTGCGGGAGACTGAAACGTGCCAATGAGGTGGCTGTTCCACCGGTAGGTCAGGGATTGTCCGTCCTCGTCCCGGGCGCAGCAGAATATCATAATACTTTCGTTAAAACCAATGCTATCCGGCAGAGCAATTATTGTGTTTATGACCGGCGGAGTATTTTCTTCATTTGCGGCGGGATTCTGTTTGCTGCAGGAAAACAAACCCATAAAAAACAGAATAAAAAGGATAAGGCGCATTTGAGCTTCCCTCTGTTTTGGTTTTGGCGTAATTTAACCTTCCTTTCCTAAAAGGCGCAATAAAAAATTAACCATTTGATAAACAATGAGATCCTATATCGTTTTGTGTGGGTAACACGAATTAGAAAAACACCGCGAATTTACACCGATTCACAAGTAGGACGAATGTTTTTAATACCGGATTGAAAAGCACTGGCTTTCCTTCGTGAAATTAGCGGCTTTAATAATGGATGCGCGTATTTAGCAAAATCTTTCAATGCCTGTTTAAAAGCAGATATCAAACAATTTTGTCGTAAGATTTAAAAAAGAGTGGAATTTGCAAATATGAGTTCACTATAAAAAACCACGAATTTACACGATTCTATTTAATGTAATTTCAATAAAAACAAGCCGAGTCTTTCTGTGGAAATCGGTGGCTATGCCTTTTTAGACTGGGCTCAATTATAGAAATGAAAAAAACGGTAGTCTTTTTAAATCGATATTTTTTCAGCTTGTCCGCCTCTGGCATGATGGCAATCCGAGGTGTTCTTTTTTAGTTGTTTTTACCCAAACAGATCAACATAGCACCAATAATGAACAGTGAACCGTAACCGTAATTTGTAGATATAATAATTTTATCTGGGTTTAGCCGTTTTACGCTTCTGTATCTGCACGGAGCCCCTATTCAAAATTGATTTATGGCAGGAAAGCTGGTATATTACGCAGCTTTGAATTACAAATAATCCAGGAGGAAACGGAACGGATGATTTCCACAGAGATAAAAAAATTATCGAGTTGTAAAAAAGAACTTACTATTACAATGGAACGGGAAGCTTTAGAACCCATTCGGGAAGATCAGGCAAAGAAGGTGCGCAGAGAAGTGCAGTTGCCGGGTTTTAGAAAAGGCAAGGCTCCGATGGGTCTGGTTAAAAAAAGCTATGGCGACGCCATTGAAGCGTATACTCTGGAAGCGGCAGTGGATCAGGGATTGCGCAAATCGGTTGAAGAAAACGAACTGGCCATTGTAGGAGCCCCGGAAGCAAAAAAAGTGGATTTTAATGAAGACGGCCATCTGATTATGGTGGTTGAGGTTGAAACCTATCCGGAAATCGAACTGAAAAAATATAAAGGTTTAGAGCTGACCAAAGACGTGTATGAAATTACCGATAAGCTGGTGGACGACACGATGGAACGGTTCCGCAAAGAAAAAGCCGAAATTACCGTTTTGGACGGTCCGGCAGATAAGGGCTGCATTATACACCTCGACATGCAGGAACTGGACGATGATGGTAAGCCGCTGGCCGGGAAAAAGTATGAAAATATTACCGTTCATATCGGTGAAGGGAAATTTGACCCCGAATTGGAAGAACAGTTAATTGGGCTGAAAGCCGATGAAGAAAAAGAGATTTCCAAGATCTATCCGGATGATTTTCCGCAGAAAGAATATGCCGGTAAAAAAGAACGCTACCTGGTGAAAGTTAAAAATGTGGAGCAGGAAATACTGCCGGAACTGAATGATGAATTTGTAAAAGATCTGGGTGAGTCGTTTGAAACGGTGGAAGAACTGCGCAAAGCCGCCCGGGAAAACCTGGAGCACCAGTATAAACACGAATCGGAAAACCGTTTGTCGGCCGATCTCTCCCAGGCGTTGGTGGAAGAAAACCCGTTTGACGTGCCGTCTGTGATGGTACAGGATTATCTGGAACGCATCGTGGAAGATGTGAAACAGCGCGACCCGAAACTGCAGGAAGAGATGATCCGCAAGCAATATGAAGCGGAAGCTCAGTTTACAATGAAATGGGTGTATCTGCGTGAGGAAATCGGTAAAAAAGAAAATATTGATGTGACCGAAGAAGATGAGGCTAAATTCCTCGAAGAATTGAACGATGATAAACTTCGTGAAGTATATAAATCCAATGCGCAATTGATGAGCCGCGTTAAAGAGGACATCCGAAATAAGAAGATTTTTGATTTTCTGATCGAAAATTCCAAAGTCACAGAAAACGCAATTAAATTAGATTAACAAAAATCCGGTAATACGCATCGGGCTATTAGTTCCGGTTTGTACCGGGAACAAGACAGCCCAATAAATTGTTTTACCGGATTAGTAGGCCTCCGGAAAGAGGCAAATAAATTTTTATCAGAGTTACCGAAAGGGGTTTTAATGGCTCTTGTACCTATGGTGATTGAACAGACCGGCAGAGGCGAACGCGCCTACGATATCTATTCACGTTTATTAAAAGAACGTATTATTTTTCTGGGCTCGCCCATCGACGACGTCGTTTCCAGTTTAATCATATCTCAGTTACTTTTTTTAGAAGCGGAAGATCCTGAAAAAGATATTTTTATCTATGTCAATTCACCCGGCGGCATTGTGTCTTCGGGGTTGGCGATCTACGATACCATTCAGTACATCAAACCGGATGTAGTAACCACCTGTATGGGGCAAGCAGCCAGTATGGGCGCGTTATTGCTGGCCGCCGGCGCAAAAGGCAAACGTTATGCGTTACCCAATGCCCGCATTATGATTCATCAGCCTCTTGGCGGAGCGGAGGGTCAGGCCTCGGATATCCAGATAGCGGCCAATGAAATTTTACGTATCCGCGAAACATTAAACAAAATCCTGGCAGAAGCAACCGGAAAATCTATCAAACAGATTGAGGTTGATACGGATCGTAATTATTTTCTTTCTGCGAAGGAAGCGATGGAATACGGAATAATTGATAAGGTGCTGGAATCACGATCTTCAATAGTCCCAAAAGAGAAAAAGTAAAATGAGTAAACGAAATATGCGCAATCAAATATTCAGGTGTTCCTTCTGCGGCCGTTCGGCAGACGAAGTCGAAAGCCTTGTTTCCGGCCCGGATGTACATATCTGTAACGACTGTGTAAACAGCGCTGTAGAAATCATCTCCCGCCATAAAAAACAGGCTCCTCTGGGAAGAAAAGAGAAATTAATTTCGCCACAGGAAATCAAGCAGGAATTGGACAAACACGTAATCGGTCAGGATCGATCCAAGCAAATTTTATCGGTTGCGGTTTATAATCACTATAAACGCATCAATAGCATTTCTGCAGATACTGACGACGTGGAGATTGAAAAAAGCAATATTCTGCTCATCGGCCCCACCGGGACAGGGAAAACGCTGCTGGCACAGACTCTGGCTCGTATTTTAAACGTTCCTTTTACCATTGCCGACGCCACGGTGCTGACCGAAGCCGGTTACGTGGGCGAGGATGTGGAAAATATTTTAGTGCGTCTGTATCAGGCCGCCAATTACAATGTCGATTTGGCACAGCACGGCATTATTTATATTGATGATATTGATAAAATTGCCCGTAAGACCAGCAATCCGTCTATTACGCGCGATGTCTCGGGCGAAGGCGTGCAGCAGGCGATTCTAAAAATGCTCGAAGGTACCGTATCCAGCATTCCACCCAAAGGCGGACGAAAACACCCGGAACAAAATCTGGTCAATATCGATACAAAGAATATCCTGTTTATTTGTGGCGGCGCCTTTGAAGGCATCGAAGATATTGTACGGCGCAGAGTGGGAGAAAAGAATATCGGATTCGAAAAAACCATTCAAAGTAAAAATACGCTAAGCACCAGCGAATTGTACAAAATGACGGCGGCGGAAGATTTATTGAAATACGGCTTGATTCCCGAAATGATTGGTCGCCTTCCGGTAATTGGCACCCTGGGCGAACTGGACGAGGATGGATTGTATTCTATTCTTACAGAGCCGAAAAACGCTCTGGTGAAGCAGTATAAAAAATTAATGAATATGGAAAACGTCGTTTTAAAATTTGACGAAGAGGCTTTGCGCGCTATAACCGTAAAGGCAATGAAACGGAAGACAGGCGCCCGTTCATTACGCGCTCTTATGGAAAATGTGATGCTGGATATTATGTACCGCGTTCCATCGATGCACGCTTTAAAATCAATTATCATTACAAAAGATGTGGTGGAGAAAAAAAGCGAACCGGTATACGAATTTGCACGTACTAAAAAACGCGCCTAAAAACCTTTAAAGATTCAATTCAATTGCTTTTAATCAGCGGGGCTTGCTCCGCTGTTTTTGTCTCATACAGCGGGAAACAAAATATGCCGGATTTCGAAATAGATTTATCGCAGGAAAGTCAGTTTAATGTTCTGCCGCTCAAAGATTTAGTGTTTTTTCCACATATGGTAGTACCCTTAATTGTTGGCCGTCCGCAATCCATTACCGCCATCGAACTGGCCATGGAAGAAGAAAAAATAATTTTTCTTGCCGCACAGAAAGAAGCGGGCAAGGATAAGATTGTTCCGAGGGATCTCTTCCGTTTTGGGGTTGTGGGACGCATTGTACAACTGGTAAAACTTCCCAATGGACTCATAAAGATACTGGTGGAAGGGATTATTCGCGGCAAGGTGTTGCGCTATTCCTATCTTAAATCACATTTAAGGGCGAAGGTGCGAATTTTGTACGATGCCGTTGAAATGAACGATCGTCTGGAAGCAAAAAAACGGCATTTGTTGGCCCTGTTTAAAGATTACATCAAACTAAATGACGATGTGCCCGAAGAAATTCTCTTTTCCTTAAATCAATTAGATGATCCGGAGAAAATTACGGACTTTATCAGTACTTATCTTGATGTGCCCATAACCAAAAAACAGGAAATTCTCAAGCGCTGGCAAATTGTGGAACGCGCTGATTTTTTGCTTTCTGTCATAAATAAAGAAAACCAGGTACTTTCTTTTAAAAGCGAACTGGACGTAAAAGTACGCAACCAGATGATGAAATCACAACGCAATTTCTTTTTACAGGAGCAGTTACGGGTGATCCATGAGGAGCTGGGCGAGGATGAGGATAGTAGCGGCGAAATTGCTTTTCTGAAAAAGAAATTATCAAAAGCCGGCCTGCCAAAAGAAGTATACGACAAAGCATCGGAAGAACTAACACGCTTAAATCGTATTCCTCCTCTCTCTCCGGAGTATAATGTCATCCGTACCTATCTCGAGTGGCTGGCTTCTCTGCCCTGGAATTCAAAAACACAGGATGAGCTGAGTGTTAAAAAAGCAAAAAAAGTACTGGATGCGGACCATTTTGGCCTCGACAAACCAAAGAAGCGCATCTTGGAATATATTGGCGTGTTACAACGGGTAAAACAACTACACGGACCTATTTTATGCCTCGCCGGTCCTCCCGGAGTGGGTAAAACCTCTCTGGGAAAATCCATCGCCCGCGCTTTGGGGCGTCAATTTGTTCGTATCTCTCTCGGCGGCGTACATGATGAGGCGGAAATCCGCGGGCATCGGCGTACCTACATTGGTTCAATGCCCGGTAAAATTATTCAGGGGCTTAAAAAGGCAGGAACCATAAATCCTGTTTTTCTATTGGACGAAGTGGATAAGCTGGGTCAGGATTATCACGGCGATCCGGCATCGGCGCTGCTGGAAGTTTTAGATCCGGAGCAAAACAATACCTTTGTCGATCACTATCTCGAAATAGAATACGACTTATCGAATGTACTTTTTATAGTGACTGCCAATAATCCCGGCGGCATTCCGGAGGCCTTGATGGATCGCATGGAAATTATTGACCTGCCCGGATATATCGATGATGAAAAAATAGAAATTGCCAGACGACATTTAATTCCTAAGCAGCTTGTTGCCAATGGATTAAGCAAGGAAGAATTAACGCTGACAGAAGATGCTCTGAATGATATTATTGTCAATTATACGCTGGAGGCGGGTGTACGATCGCTGGAACGGGAAATCGGTAAGATCTGCCGTCAGACGGTGATAACGCTGTCTTCCTCGTCGCGCAGTAAGGCCATAACGGTTTCGAAAAAAAACATTAAAAAATATCTCGGCGAAGCAAAATTTCCCTTAAGCAAGATGCATACAAAAGGGGAGACCGGTACGGCGTTCGGCCTGGCCTGGACAGCGTATGGGGGCGATATTTTGCGTGTGGAAGTGAATCTGTTACAGGGCAAAGACAAGCTGACCTTAACCGGCAAACTGGGGGAAGTGATGCAGGAATCGGCCGTTATTGCGCTTGCATATATCCGTTCCAAAAGCCGCCGTTTTAAGATTGATCCCGATTTTATTAATAAATATGAAGTACATATCCATCTACCGGAGGGAGCAGTGCCAAAAGATGGACCGTCTGCGGGCGTGACCCTGACCACGGCGGTGCTTTCGGCGTTAAAAAAAGAAAAATTCCCGGATAGCCTGGCCATGACCGGCGAAATCACCCTGCGTGGGAAAGTGCTTCCGGTGGGTGGATTGAACGAGAAGCTACTGGCGGCTAAACGGTACGGGGTTAAAAATATTATTCTTCCGGCAGAAAATAAAAGTGACATAAAAGAATTGAATAAAAAGCTTTTGGAAGGATTAAACTTACAATTTGTAAGTAGCTACGATCAGATTTACGATCGGTTATTTGGCAAAAAAAAATCCGCATAAAGCGGATTTTAATTTAAAGTGTTAACATGTTTCGCGAGCCGTGATTTCTGGTTGGCAGCTTTATTCTTGTGAATAATGTTCCTGCGTGCCAGACGGTCTAATAAAGAAGAGGTCTCTTTTAAAAGCGGCTCAGCTTCATCCTTCTTATCCGTAGCAAGCAACGCTTTGATGGATCGCCTCATATTTTTAATATAGGTTCGGTTAACCAGGCGGGCCTTTTCTGCGGTACGGATTCGTTTATAAGCTGACTTGGAATGAGCCATTATTTTCTCCTGTAAAAATTGTTTTTAAATTCACGAGTCGCTAAATATAGCGAGTTCATTCCATGAAGTCAAATCAGATATATAAATATTTTTTTGCTTTCGTGTTGACATTCGCAAATAATTCCTTAAATTAACAGACTCTTTTTTAAAAGAGAAATTGCTGGCGTAGCTCAATTGGTAGAGCAAGTGATTTGTAATCACTAGGTTAGGGGTTCAAGTCCTCCCGCCAGCTCATCCAGATATTGTGTTAGCTAAGCCGGTATGGTTATGTTGGCACCGCGTAATTTGAAGATTTTGCGGGAGTAACTCAACTGGCTAGAGTCACAGCCTTCCAAGCTGTTGGTCGCGGGTTCGAATCCCGTCTCCCGCTCTAGCGTTTATCTCCTTTAAATTACTGCAATTGCTCACGTAGCTCAGTAGGTAGAGCACATCCTTGGTAAGGATGAGGTCACCGGTTCAATCCCGGTCGTGAGCTCAGTTGGTTTTAACCTTTCATTAAATTTAGACCTTTAGCGGAGGATAACAGGATGGCAAAACAAAAATTTGATAGAAGCAAACCGCATGTGAATGTGGGTACCATCGGTCACGTGGATCATGGTAAAACAACCTTAACCGCAGCGATTACACAAGCGCTGGCTAAAAAAGGCGGCGC
>JAJRSO010000031.1 GCA_024278755.1 Calditrichota bacterium
ACGTTATTACCCACATTCACATTCTGCCCGAACACACAGCCCTTGCCGATAACCGAACCGCTTTGTATATGCGAAAAATGCCAGATTTTGCTGCCTTCGCCGATTTGTACATCATCATCCACATAGGAGGACTCATGCACGAAGTAGTTTTTCGTTTCCAAATTTAATTCTCCGTTAATTGATATATTTTGTTCAAAAGTTGGCTATAATGGTCTTTTACATTCTCAAATATTTGTGCTATCTTATTTTCATCATACGTATGGGTCGTTTCGTTCCGATCATCCACCATTTGCAATAACCTCTCCGCTGTTTCCTGATCATACAACCCCAGGCTAAAACCCTCACGGAAACACTGTTTTGGTGAATTACATATCAATCCGTGTACATTTTTTAAATAGTCTCTTAGAGATTTCCAGGCCAGTTCAAATGTAAATTCAAAGCGCTGAATTACGGCATCCCCTACGATCATGGAATACTCCGCGTTCAATGCTTCGTCTAATCGTTTCAATGCGCTGTTAAAATTTTGTCTTTTTACCATAACTGGCCTTCTTCCAGGATTCTTATCCTCAATTCATCCGATACGGAATCCAGATCAACAATCTCTATCTTAAAAGGAATGGCCGACGCCTCCAGCCGGTCTTTAATTTGAGCTATTTTTTGTTCCGCTATTTTTACGGGTAATCGCAGGGCGATATCGAAATCGGAATTGGGACGCGCCTCTCCGCGTGCTCTGGAGCCGTAAAGAATAATTTCCAGATCGGCTTCGGGAATAACCTGGCGTATAATCCCGACAATTTGATCACGATAGCTCATTTTTTTCCATTAATGGAATTGCGTTTATTGTTTTGGAGTTGCGGATGAATCGTACCGTCCTCGCCCTGTACAACCTTTGCATGGCGGATACTATGCACCAGCTCGATAGACGGCCGGGCCTCGGCGATACCGTATCCGCCGCCCTGTAAAATGTCCCGATATACCACCGTGTGTAAATCCGTAAAGCCGCCGGAAAATTCCAGTTCTTCACCGTCAATGGTTATGCTGCGAAAAGTGCTCTGGCCTTTGGCGCGGATGTCCTGAGGGAGATCGTTTTTATCCAGTGATAGAAACCAGCGCACATTGGCATTTTCCAGTTCGATAAAACCTGCCATCTTCTTAGGGTCATTCAGATGTACTTCGCTGTGCTTGGCTTTACCGAAAATCCACATCAGCATATCGAAAAAATGAATGCCGATGTTGGTGGCCACGCCGCCCGATTTCTGCATTTCACCCTTCCACGAATAAAAATACCATTTGCCGCGCGAGGTAATATAGGTTAGATCGATGGCCTGCTTTTGCCCGCTGCTTTGCGCCTCTATTTTTTTCTTTAAGTCAATAATAGCCCGATGCACCCGAAGCTGCAGAATATTGTAAATGCGTATCCCCGTTTCCTGTTCCAGCTCTTCCAAAGCATCCAGATTCCACGGATTGAGCACCAGCGGTTTTTCGCAGATGGGATTGGCCTCTACCCGCAAAGCAAAGCGAATGTGGGCGTCATGTAAATAATTAGGCGAGCAAATGCTGATATAATTTACTTTTTTATCCCGGTTATGGCGGCGCAGCAATTCTACATGGCGATCGAATCGTTCAAATTCCGTAAAAAAATCGACGTCATCAAAATAGCGGTCCAGTATGCCCACCGAATCGAAGGGGTCAAAGGCGGCAATAAGATTGTTACCTGTGTCTTTTATGGCCTGCATGTGCCGCGGGGCGATATAACCAGCAGCGCCGATAAGCGCAAAATTTTTCGCTGTCATAAGAATTTCCGTAAGATTTGTTTTCCTGTTTACAAGCGCTGAAAATACAAAGAATTGCCGGATTTATCAAATAGAAGAATCAAAGTAGCGCAACATGTTTTCAATTGAGAATCAAGAATGAAGAATTATGAATCTTAAAGTACAAAACAGCAAGTACATAGTAAGACGCGAAGGGTTTTTCGTCATTGCAAACCCATTCTTCGATCCCGATCCCGAAAAAGGCTCGGAACAAGTAGCAGCGAGTCGACAGCTAATAGCTTTTTTTGATTATTTGCATGTAAACTTTTACATTAGATGTTTTATATTTAAAAAAGAGTAGCCGCTTAGTGCGGCTAATCACCTTTTTATATATTTATCAAGCTAATTTGAAAGTTTTTTAAACAACAGGAAATCAAAACAGGAGCAAAATATGTCAAGCAAGCTGGTACCTCCCCACGGCGGCGAACTCAAACCTCTGATGGTTGCCGACAATGAACGCGGCGAACTGATGAAAAAAGCGGAAACTCTTCCTCAGGTTCGTCTGACTTCCCGCGAAACTTCCGATCTTATCATGCTATCCATGGGCGCTTTTAGTCCGCTGGACGGTTTTATGCGCCAGGCCGATTATACCAACGTGGTAAAGAATATGCATCTGGAAAACGGACTGATGTGGCCGATTCCCATTACACTCTCCGTACCCAAGGAACAAGCCGATACTATTGCCGACCGCAGCGAAGTGGCTCTGTACGACGACGAAAGCGGTGAACTGATGGGTTTAATGACGGTAGAAGAAAAATACACGTACGATAAAAAAGAGGAAGCCCAACATGTTTTCCGCACCGACGACGAAGCGCATCCGGGCGTGGCCAAAGTGTATGCGCAGCATGATGTTCTGTTGGGCGGCCCGGTCAAGGTGTTTAGCGAACTGCATTATCCGCAGGAATTCGCCGGTTATTACGCCCGTCCCGCGGAAACCCGCGCCATTTTTGAGGAAAAGGGCTGGACGCGCATCGCCGGCTTCCAAACCCGCAATCCCATCCATCGTTCGCATGAATATGTTACAAAAATCGCCATGGAAGTTACCGACGGCGTACTGATCCATCCGCTGGTGGGCAAGCTGAAAGCCGGCGACATTCCCGCGGACGTACGGATGAAGTGCTACGAAGTATTGATTGATAAATACTATGTCAAAGAAAATGTGGTTCTCAAAGTATATCCGATGGAAATGCGTTACGGCGGTCCTCGCGAAGCCCTGCTGCACGCTATTTTCCGCCAGAACTTCGGCTGCAGCCACCTGATTATCGGCCGCGACCATGCCGGCGTGGGCAGCTATTACGGCCCCTTTGACGCCCAGAAAATCTTTGATGAAATCCCCGCCGACGCTCTGCACATCCAGCCGCTCAATATCGACTGGACCTTTTATTGCCATAAATGCGAAGGCATGGCCTCCATGCGCACCTGTCCGCACGGCAAGGAAGACCGCGTGCTGATTAGCGGCACCAAGGTCAGGGAAATGCTGGGCAACGGGGAAATGCCCCCTCAGGAATTCACCCGCCCGGAAGTGGGGAAGATTTTGATGGAATATTATCGGTCTTTATAGAGCCGTACTTTTTGACTAGCCTTAAAAGCATAGTAACACGTGACCGGTAACGAGTGACAAGAAAGGTTACG
>JAJRSO010000032.1 GCA_024278755.1 Calditrichota bacterium
AATTCAGGGGCAATCGTACCGTTTAGCCATGAAACGCAAGATGGGACTGTTTGCAAAAACATGAAATATTTAGTTGACTATGGAAACTAAGTGGGGAATTTTAAATTCCGTTTTTTGGGGAAAATTAATTTCCGTTTGACACATTGGCGCGCTTTCACGGAAAAAATTTATTTTCGCAATATCTTGCGCCAACGTGATTCCTTTAATTTGTTTAAGGCGGATATGATTGTGTTGGACAGAATTTATCAAAATATGTCACGGATCGGTTACCTATTGATTGCATTGCAAAAAAGATTTTCTTATATTTAATATTCTATTGCGAAAGTGGTGAAACTGGCAGACGCGCTAGGTTCAGGGTCTAGTGTCCTTACGGACGTGGGGGTTCGAATCCCCCCTTTCGCACTCTTAATCCCGCCAAAAAAAATCAAACTCCCCGCTTAAAATAAGTTGGTACGTGAATGGAGTTTATTCAATATTGAATATTTGTTAAATTCCCAATTCCTGATAACTGACAACAAAAAACCATTAGCAAAAATATTAGTTTTATTCATCTCAGACCGTTTGTCTTTGCAGCTTATTTTCGTAAATTTTAAAATTAAATCTATCCCAAAAACCATTTAGGAGTTTTCATATGGAATTAAAAAAATCAATTTTGGAGCTCATCCGCCGTGCTGCGACGGATCTTTCGCCCGATGTGGAGGAGGCCATTCAAAAAGCGTACGAGCGGGAAGAGGAGGGAACGCCGGCGAAAAGTGTTTTTAGCACTATTCTGGAAAATGTCAAAATGGCCCGGGAGCAGAGCACCCCTATGTGCCAGGACACCGGTTCGCTGGTTTTTTATATCGATTATCCCGAAGGCGGAATGGAACGAACCTATCGTGAAGCAATCGACTGGGCTGCCGTAGAAGCTACAAATTTGCAATATCTGCGGCCGAATGCCGTCGATCCGGTTACGTCAAAAAACACGCAGAATAATCTGGGTATTAATGCGCCCTATATCCATTTTCATCAGTGGGAAAAAGACGAAGTGCGCATCCGTCTCTTACTAAAAGGCGGCGGCAGTGAGAATGTGGGCGCCCAGTATAAATTGCCCTATCCGCCGCTTAATGCCGGTCGTGATTTAAAAGGCGTGCGTAAGTTGATCATTGACGCGGTGAAAAATGCGCAGGGCCTGGGCTGTGCGCCGGGCACCATTGGCGTTGGTCTCGGCGGCGGTCGTGATACGTCCTACACGCTCTCCAAAGAACAGTTTTTCCGCAAGATGGGGCAGCGCAGCGCCGACCCGGAACTGGCGAAACTGGAAACAGAATTGTACGAAGATTTAAATAAACTGCAAATCGGGCCGATGGGGTTTGGCGGCAAAACCACGGTGATGGATGTTTTTATCGGTTCGCAGCACCGCCATCCGGCAACCTTTTATGTATCCATTTCATATAACTGCTGGGCGTTTAGAAGAAAAATGATGACCATTAAAAATGGGGAGGTGGAGTATGATTAAGCTAAGAACACCCATTTCAGAAGAAGATATTCGTAACCTGCATATTGGCGATACGGTTCTGCTTTCCGGTGTAATTGTTACGGCCCGGGATGCGGCGCATAAATTAATGATTGAAGAAAAACCGGATTTTGTGCGCGACGCGCTAAAGGAATCGGTTATCTACCACTGCGGCCCTGTGGTTAAAAAGAATGAAGATGGCAGCTGGAGTTTTGTCTCGGCAGGGCCAACTACTTCGGCCAGGGAAGAACCGTACCAGGCGTCCGTTATCGGCGAATATAAGGTGCGCGGCGTAATCGGCAAGGGTGGAATGGGACCCAAAACGGCGGCGGGTTTAAAAGAACACGGCGCGGTGTATTTTCACGCCGTTGGCGGCGCCGGAACGCTCATTGCCAACGCGGTTAAAAAAGTACTGGCCGTGCATAAACTGGAAGAGTTCGGCACTCCGGAAGCCTTTTGGGTAATTGAGGTGGAAGATTTTCCGCTGGTTGTAACCATGGATTCCCACGGCGGCAGCATCCATAAAGAGATTCTGGAAAAATCCTCCAAAATTGCCGAAGAACTTATTGGCTGATCTTTTGGAATTAGCGCTACAGAGAACACAGAGGATAAACAGAATCCTATTCATCGTCATCGCACGTCCGGAAATCGTTCAAACGGACTATGAAAAGGTTCCGGACGAAGAGCGATCCTGAAAGAAATTATCTAACGTTTCTGTGGGCCGCGGAGTACAGGCAAAAACGATTGTATATAAAAGCTTATCAGGCATTTAACGCCGGGTAAGCTTTTTTTGTATGGTTGCTCTTACCCATTGGATCGACATAGAACCTTTTTTTATTGGCAGTTGCGGGAATTAAACGTATTTTCGGTCGGTTTATAGTTTATACGTTCACTGAAAAAGAAGGAAGTGCCGAATGCGAAAAGAAAAAGACGCCCTGGGAACCGTAATGGTGCCGGAGGAGAAATATTTTGGCGCGCAAACCCAGCGGGCCTATGAAAATTTTAAAATCGGACAGGAATTTTTCCCCAAAGAATTTATCCGCGCCCACGCTCTTGTTAAAAAAGCGGCCTGCCGGGTAAATACCGCATTAGGTTCTCTCGATGCGCATTTGGCACAGGCTATCGAACAGGCGGCGGATGAAGTTATTGCCGGGGAACTGGACGCGCACTTTCCGCTGGTTATCTGGCAGAGCGGCAGCGGTACGCAGTTTAATATGAATGTAAACGAAGTGATTGCCAACCGGGCCATCGAAATACTGGGCGGAAAAATCGGCAGCAAGAAACCGGTGCATCCCAACGATCACGTGAATATGGCGCAGTCCACTAACGACACCATCCCTACGTCAATGCATATTGCGGCGGTTTTGAGTCTGAAAGAGAAACTGCACCCGGCCTTAACCGACTTGCAAAAAGCGCTGGAAGAGAAAGCGGAAGCGTTTAAAGCGATCGTAAAAATCGGCCGCACCCATTTGCAGGACGCCACGCCGCTGACGTTGGGGCAGGAGTTTTCGGGATATGCCGCCCAGGTAGAACAGGCCCACGAAGGGATTGCCCATACCTTTAAACATCTCTCCGAGTTGGCCATAGGCGGCACGGCGGTGGGAACCGGACTAAACACAAAAACCGGTTTTGATCAAATGATGGTAGAGGAGATAAACAAAATCAGCGGGCATAAATTTACGGTTTCACGCAATAAATTTGCCGCCCTGGCCGCGCACGACGCCATTGTGGAATTGTCCGGCGCCTTAAAAACACTGGCCGCGGCCTTGATGAAAATCGCCAATGATGTGCGCTGGCTGGCCAGCGGTCCGCGCTCGGGGCTGGGAGAACTGAATCTGCCGGCCAATGAACCGGGCAGCTCCATTATGCCGGGAAAAATAAATCCCACCCAAAGCGAAATGGTTACGATGGTTTGCTGCCAGGTAATGGGGAACGATGCAACCATTTCAATCGCCGGCTCACAGGGGAATTTTGAACTGAATGTGTTTAAGCCGCTGCTGGCCTTTACGATTTTGCAATCCATTACCCTTTTGGCGGACGCCTGCGCTTCGTTTACCGAAAAGGCGTTACATGGGATCGAGGCCAATGAAAAAAATATCAAAGCCAATTTAGACGATTCCTTAATGTTAGTGACCGCCTTAAATAAACATATTGGCTATGACAAAGCGGCGGAAATTGCGCTAAAAGCCTGGCGGGAAGATAAAACGTTAAAAGAAGCGGCGCTGGAACTGGGCTATCTAAATGAACGCCAATTTAAGGAATGGGTACGGCCGGAAGAGATGACACGTCCGGATACTATGCGGTCTTAAACAGATATACCGATATTCGGCGTCATTCCCAAATGCGTTTGTCGGGAATCCATTCTGTAAAAGATGAGATTCTTGCAGAAGTTTTCAAAAGTCTCTGTGATCTTATGTAATGGCATTTTTTTTCTACGCAATTAAAGAGAGCTGTCTTATTGCTGAAAAGTTTGCTTCATCTGCTCCAGCATTTTCTGGATGCGGTGTTCTAACAAATGCTCTTTTTCAATCCGCCTGGCCGCGCGGGTGATGATTTTATTCCGCTCCAAATCGTGTTTCTGAAAATAATCGATCTTTTCCCGCAATTCATCTACCGAATGGTAAACCGTTAGTTCTTTTTCCGGATCAAATAATTCGGCCAAACTTTCCCGCCAGTCGGTTAGTAAAAAACCGCCGGCCAGGGGCACGTCAAACACACGCTGATTGACGCTGGTATGCAGCTGGGTACTGGAAATATTCAGATTGATTTGTGAGGCTTTAAAAATTTTTGGAGCGGTTTCAGCCGGATGCACCGGGGGATGAATTTCTGCATTCAAACCCAGTTCCGGCCAGTGCCGATCGCCAAACACTACGGGATTTGGAATCTGCTTTAACAGCTCAATTCTGTTTTCCATTGTGGAGCGTCCGGCCACATATCCGGCATAATGAAACAAATCGGCTTCGGAACTAAACTGGGTTACCTGCGCTTTAATGATGAAATCCACCAGCGTTTGCTTCTGAGCGTTCCATTTATCGAAATCCAGTTGCTCATATAATTCCGGGTAGCGGGGAAGAAACCAACGTTCCTGAGCGTCTAAGAAGGTATTACCTACAAAGCTGATTCTGTCCTGCAGGTAGGAAAACTCCGGATTAAAAAAATCAGCATCGGGTTGCAAAGGCGAACCGGCCGGCATATAAAAAACGTGTTCAAATCCAAATTTACGCAAATCGGGCAGATCGTTTTTCTCGAAACTAAAGAGGGCGATATTGGGCAGCGCCTGATTGCGACCGCGAGGGATGATAAAACGAAAATCATCGAGATACCAGAACAGCACCGGCAGATCCAGCTCATTCAGGACGTTGGCAATCTTGCCGTCCGGGTCAAAGCCGATGTGATTGGTTCCCATAATAAAGTCAGGTTTTACCTGCAGGCAGGTTTTAAGCAGGCTGTCCAGCATCTGTTTAGGATCATCCAGCACCTGTAGCGATACAACCGTGTGTCCCATTTTTTTAAGTACGGCAATGGTCTCTTTTTGTAAAAAATAGGTTTTATCCAGAAAAATAATTTTTAAAGGACTCTGCGCAAATTTTTTGTAGGAAAAGAAGGTTTTTAGCTGGCTCATAGCAAATCCGTATTAATTGTTATCCGGCTTTAATGTGTATTATTTTTTAGCATGACGAGATGTTTTACAAAATTCTTCTCTTCTGATTTAACTCTGTGTTCCAATTTTTTAATATCTTCTTCGACTGGAAACGCTCTGGACGAATACCGCGTTCTAACGATTGCGGTCGAAATGCGCGTGCCCGCGTAGGACTTGAACCGCGTGTTATAAGCGCTTATTTATAAGAACTCACACTACCTGATAACGTTGAGTATATGGTTTGTGGCGGTTTTTGAAACACCAAATTTTCAACTTACACCGAACTATACTTAATTCTATAATATTCATATTTAATACTTTACCGCCATAAACCATGTACATTGTTATGGGCTGGGTTTCGTTCTGTTATCCAATTTATCCAATTATTATCCAATTCGCTTTTTTACTTGATCTCATAAAAAGTCCCAGCACCAACATTCCCTTTTCGTTCTAAAATATTAAATTTTTCAATTAATTCTCGTAATTCTTTTGTGGCTGTTCCTTTTGAAACTTTACATAATTCTTGATATTCTTTGTTTGATATTTCCCCTTTTTCTTTTACAAATAATACTGCTTTTACTTGTCTTTCACTGAGATTAAGGTTTTCAAGGTGCTTTTTGTTAAAGATATCTTTCTTAAAGACTACCCAAAAATCTTTTCCTGTATTTTCAAATTCCGGATTTGGTAAACCATGCTCTTTACATTGTTCAATTATTTTTA
>JAJRSO010000033.1 GCA_024278755.1 Calditrichota bacterium
GCGGTTGATTGAACTTGACTTTATCTTTGCTGCCATCGGTTCCTCCTATTTTTGTTTTGGCTAAATGAATTTAACCAATTTTTTGGTTCTTGGGGAGGAACCTTTTCTTCTAAATTTCAACTAACTTTAAGATAACGCCCGACAACACCTTTTATTAATTTTATTTTGCATAAATAATCAAACTCTATTTCACCATAGTCTAAAATTTCATCTGACGTTAAAACAGAAATGTGCAGTTCAGCATCTCCAAAAATTGTTTTAGCAATATCTTGCACATATTTTACTAATATTTGTTTTTCTTTATTCATAAAAGACTATAATGTTATCTTTTGTATGCACGCCAACATCCCAATACACCTATTGTATATATCGGGACTTTCGTTCGCCATCGCTTTGCTCGGCGAACGAATGGCGGCGGCTTACGCCCTGTTCCAATCTGTCGCAAAGCGACAGTTCAGAACATTGGCTAACGTCAATGACTCCTTTCAAAGCCTATCGGCTTCTCTTTCGTCACTAACTTTAGCCGCCGCCAATATGTTATAATTCTTTTCGTATATTCCGAAGTATTTCGTTTATCGTTTAGTTTATAAATATTTACAGCCTATTCAAATAATATAAAAAAAATGAATTGATTATTGCATAGCTTATAACATCAGATTCAGTAGCCATTTTCCGGAAGGCCTCGCGCCAACCATTTCCGCGGTGATGAATCGGTTTTAAAATGATACGATCTCGATCAACTTCAGCATCAATGCCCATTTGACGAAGAATAATTTTGGGTAACCTTATACCACGAGAATTTCCAATTTTTATAATTTTAGTTATCATGGCTAAAGTGTAATTATATTGTAACTATTACACAAGTATTGTTTTAAAATAATAAAGGGAAAATATATTATTAAAAGACCTAAGGTATATACCCTTATTTTATGCGTCCGAGCAGTTTATCCATCACCCAACTGGTAGAAAGGGCGCTTTCGCCGGCGCTGGGGCAAACTCCGCTACCGAGCAACTGATTCACGATGGTCTGAATGAGCGGCTGCTGAATATGTAGCGGGTTTTCAATGGAGAAGGTTTCTTTACCGGACTCCGTTTCCAAAACAAGCGAACTATTTCCAAAAACAGAAAACGTTAATTTCCCCTTTGTACCCACCACTTCGGTGCGATCCTGGTAAACGATGCTGTTAAAATTCCAAATTCCGGTTCCCTGCGTTCCATCGGCAAATAAAAAATATCCGCTAACCGTATCTTCCGCGGGGTACAGTTTCCCAAAATTAGACGTATGTCCGGAGGCTGCATTAATTTCACCAAAAAGGAATTGTAAAATATCCAGCATATGTGGCGCTAAATCGCAAAAATAGCCACAGCCGGCAATTTTGGGCTGTACGCGCCAGTTTTCCTTTCCCCGCAAATCAACGGCGGCAGGCGGTTTGTGATAGACCATATTTATAAATTGTACCCGGCCAATACTTCCTTCTTGCAGAATTTCTTTTATTTTAAGAAAGCGGGGCAGCGCGCGCCGGTAGTGGGCTACAAACAGAGGGACGTTGGCTTGCCGGCAAACGCTTACCATTTCCCGCGCTTCGGCAAAACTGCGGGCCATGGGCTTTTCCACATAAACCGGTTTTCCGGCAGCGGCAACGGCTTTTGCATATTCCAAATGTACATCCGGCGGCGTGGCGATATAAACCGCGTCCACATCCGCATCATCAATTAAATCTTGTGCATTATCAAACCATTTCGGCACCCGATGGCGCCGGGCATAATCTGCGGCCAATTTTCCATTACGGCGCATTACAGCCACAAGCTCCGAGTGTTCAGCACGCTGAAATCCGGGTCCGCTTTTTACCTCGGTTACATTGCCGCAACCGATAATGCCCCAACGTATTTTTTTTATTCTTTTCATTGGAATCCTAAAAGCCTTTTTTGGGAATAAACCGTTGTAAAAAAACTCAGCCACAGAGAGACACTGAGAATAACGGATATAAACGTATCAAATAAATTTATTCCGTTCAAATCCGTGTTTATCTGTAGCTGTATTTTTTTCGGCGATATTCTGAATAAAATGAAATACAAAATTAAATATCAAAATAAAATTCGTATTCCGCCGGACTGGGCCAGTTGGAAATTTTATTGAACTCATCCGATTTCAGATTAATCCAATGTTTGATTAGGGCTTCGTCGAAAATATTATCCCGCAAGAGGAACTGATAGTCATTGCTCAGGGCATCCAGAGCGCGGGTAATACTGAACGGCAGATATTTCATCTCGATGCTCGGATCAAACTCGCTGGCTTCATAAGGGCCAAAGCCCTCTTTCACCGGATCGATTTTATTGATTACGCCATCCAGCCCGGCCATCATGATTGCCGTCAAAGCCAGATAGGGATTCGCCGTCGCATCCGGCGGGCGGTATTCGAAACGGGTTTGCGCCGCGTCTTTCACATAACGCGGAATGCGCACGCAGGAGGCGCGGTTGGCCTGACCGAAATTGATGGCCGTGGGCGCTTCCACGCCCGGTACCAAACGCTTATAGGAATTGGTGGTGGGGTTTGTAAAGGCAGACAATGCCGGCGCATGTTTTAAAACACCCCCAATATAATAGAGCGCGGTCTGATTCAGATTAGCATAACCGCCTTTTTTATAAAACGCATTGCCCTTTTTATTCATTAAATAGTGGTGCAAATGCATCCCAGAACCGGCCTGTTCGTACATGGGCTTGGGCATAAAAGTAATGTACAATCCTTTTTCCCGGGCCAGATTATGCAGAATATATTTTGAAAGTATAATTTTATCCGCTGTCGGTAACAGGCTGTCGAAATAGGTTTCGATTTCCTGCTGGCCAAGATTGCCGACTTCGTGATGATGATATTTCACTTCGACGCCCGCTTTAATCAGACGGCGGGAAGCTTCGTCACGGAAATCATCATACACGTCCAGTGGATTGGCAATATGATAGCCGTTGGTTCCAAAGCCTTCTTCCGATTCAATTCTAAAAAACGATTCTTTGGCGGACGATTTGAATTTTACATCCGATAAAATATAGAACTCAAACTCCGGCCCCCACATGGTGTGGTCCGCAATCTTATATTTCCGTAATAATTTTTCCGCATTCTCCGCCATATTACGTAAATCAAACTGGTAGGGCGTATTTTCCTTATCGGTATTAAAGACCCGGGTAAAAAAACTGATGGTTCCCGCCTCACGAAAGGGATCGAGCAGAGCCGTGTCCAAATCCGGTTTCATAATCATATCGCTGTTTTCGACCCGCTTAAAACCGTAACTGGAGCCATCGAAGCCAACACCGTTTTTCATCAGCGTTGCCAGTGTTTTTTCCGAATAGGGCAGGGTTAAATGATGCAGGCGCCCATTTAAATCAGATACCTTTAGATCAATAAACTCAATTTCTTTTTCTTCCTGAAATTTTTTAATATCAAAACTGTTTTTCCCCATTTCTGCTTTCCTTTTTAGAACGAATCAACTATTTAAGTAATATTAATTTTTTTACCTTTACATAATTTTTTGAAGACCGTTTGTAAAAATAGAGTCCGGAACTTAACTGAGACGCATCCAGAATAAATTTATGCTCCCCAGATTTTTGCGTACCGGAATATAAGGTTTTTATCTTTTCCCCCAAAACATTAAATAACTCTAATTTAATTTTTATTCCGTTTGATAAGAATACTTGAAATGGAATGATCTTCTAACGAAGTTTAAATAAAAACAGGTAGATTTACGTGGAAATAACTACAGTTATTGTTGTATCCGGATTGCCGCGCTCGGGAACATCCTTAATGATGCAGATGCTTGCAGCTGCCGGCATACCTACCCTGACCGATGATCGGCGCGTTGCCGATACAGATAATCCTAAGGGCTATTTTGAGTTAGAAAAAGTAAAAAAATTAGAAGCGGAAAATCATTTTCTCCTAAGAGCGGGCGGGAAGGCAGTTAAAATCATTTCTCATCTTTTACCGTTTCTGCCTAAAGAAATGAATTATAAAATTATTTTTCTGGAACGCAATTCTGAAGCTATCATTCAGTCGCAAAATAAGATGCTGCAAAATACACAAAAACAAAGGGGAAATATCAGTGATTTAAAGTTAATGGAAATTTACGGTAAACATTTGTCTGAAATCCGCTACTGGCTGGGACAGCAAAAAAACCTCTCGTGTATTACAATAAAATATGAACACATAATAAAAAGGCCGTTCGAATCGGCGTTGCAGATTCAGTCTTTTTTGGGAATCCCATTAGATACAGATGCAATGGCGCGGCAGGTGGATTCATCCCTGAATCACTTCCGTACGCTTTAAGAGCAAGAAAGAGATTGGCGTCAACATTCCTCTTCCTTAAGTCACTCGGCCAATCTAAATATCCTTCTACTTCCTGCTTACTACATATTTCGACTGATGCCAGCCAATATTAAATCTTTTAAACCGATACAAATGATTTACTCCACTTTGGTTATTTCCTGCCGCTTCCACTTTTTTTTCTAAAGCTGGCCTTCTTTTAAACGACCATAATGAAAGATAAATGAGAAAATGTCAGCGTGACAGGGGTCAATGACTGGACGAAAGTATACAGGTATTATATTTGTAGCCAGTCGAAGAAACACAGGATGTAAAACAATGAAGCTCAAGATTAAGATTAAAGCCAAATATTTTTTCGTTCAGAAAGTATATGTTCCAACCACCGTTTCCGCCCCAAAAACACAAAAAACAACAAAACGCATGCCTTTATTTGCCGGATTACGTCCCGTTTTCCAAAATTAATCCTCTTTCATTTTTCCTAAGATAATATTTTATTTGCGTGATCCATTTTATCGTCTTAAATTACGCGCTCATTTATTTGATGGCCGTAGGATAATAAAACAATATGAACAGTAAAAAACAGGATATGGGCTTTATCGGTAAAAAAAATATTCAGCTTTTTATTCTCGGGCTTATAGCCGTTACCGTTGCGTTTGTTTTAATGGCTCAGCCACCTGTAGATGGCTTTTTGTCACGTACATTAGCTCCGATTATTCTGGTCGTTGCGTATTTGATTATTATTCCCGTTGCTATTTTGACGCGGGATAAAAAAGAAAATAAAAAAGCTTAACTTTTAGGGCGATTAGCTCAGCTGGTTTAGAGCACCTGCCTTACAAGCAGGGGGTCATAGGTTCGAATCCTATATCGCCCACATTAAAGCTCACGGATGAATTTCTGTGAGCTTTTTTTATTAGAATATGTTCTTTACTTATATCATAGAATCGAAAAAACACCATCTGCTTTATATTGGCCAAACAAACAA
>JAJRSO010000034.1 GCA_024278755.1 Calditrichota bacterium
AATAAAAGAGCAGGTGCGGCAACGCCTACTAAAAAGTCCGCGGTTTGAACAAGCGCGACAGATCTACCGTTCATTTACGGAAGGAAGCGGAGTATAGTGGCCGAAACCAAATTCGAAGAGATTCAGCGCAAGTCGGCAAGAGGAATTAAATGGCAGGGTATGGCCGAAATTTTTATGCGTCTGCTGCAATTCATAGTGACCATTGTTCTGGCGCGTTTGCTGATGCCCAAAGATTTTGGTCTGATTAGTGTGGCGCTTATTTTTACGCAGCTGGCTTTTGCCGTATTTGATTTAGGCTTCAGCGCGGCGCTGGTGCAAAAAAAAGAAGTGCATGAAAAACACCTTTCCACTACTTTTGTAGTTAATATCTTTTCGGCCGTTGTTTTTGCTTTTCTGGTCTTTTTACTCTCTTCAACCATTGCTTCGTACTTCGGCTACCGTCAGCTGAAAAGCATTCTGCGTTTAATGACGCTGATATTTTTCTTCTATGCCTTAAGCTCGGTGCCGCGTGTCCTCTTAATGCGCGCGCTGCGCTTTAAACGGCTAAGCAGTTTGCAGGCCGTATCAACCGTTGTTTATGGAGCAGTGGGTATTGCACTTGCCTTGACCGGCTGGGGGGTTTGGAGTATCGTATTTGCCAGCCTATGCGAGCAATTCATCCTAACATTACTTTTAAACATATTTTCGCGCTGGCGTATTAAATGGAAATTCGAAAAAAATGCATTTAAAGAATTGGCCGGATTTGGCGGCCGGGTTTTGGGAACGCGTATCAGCGCCTATTTTAATAACAATATTCCGAATTTTGTTATCGGAAAATGGTTGGGCGCGCAGCAACTGGGTTATTTTTCCATTGCTTACCAGCTTACGGAATTTCCGGTACAGCGGATTTCCAAAAATATCTTAAAAGTGATGTTTCCCGCCTTCTCAAAATTGCAGGATTCGTCGGAAGAGTATAACCGCTTACTCTTAAAGGTGATTTATTATTTAGCCCTGCTGGTTTTTCCCATCTTTACAGGATTGATCCTCATTGCGCCCTATTTTGTTCAAATATTTTACGGAGCGCGCTGGCAGGCGGCCATTGTGCCCATCCAACTGCTTAGCGTTGTCGGGCTCATCCGATCCTACTGGGTCATCAACAGCCTGGTCTTTCTTTCCAAAGGCCGGCCGGCCGTTGAACTTAGAATTAATATTTTCTATGCGATACTAACTATTCCGGTCTTGATGTACGTCGTTCACTTTGATTTGAATACGGTTGTTGCGGCAGTCGTTGCCCTTATTTTTATTTTCTACCAGATTGGTTTGTACAATGCGCTTCGAATCGTCAAAGTACCCTATTTGCACTTTTTAAAAACCCTGCTGATTCCCGTGTTTGCCACTACTCTGTTTGTACTGTTCCGGCAGTTTATTTTGCTGCCGCAAACCAATCATCTGTCCGCCATTTGGCAGCTCATTTTAACCGTATTTGTATCGGTGGTTTTGTATATGGTTACGGTTGTCCTGTTGGATCGCAGTATTGTCGCTAAGCTAAAAGGGTTGATTCGATCGTGAAAAAGTTTCAGGTAGTTATTATTGGCGGCGGCCCGGCCGGCGCGGCGGCAGCGCTGTATTTTAAACAGGCGGAAATTACGGTTGCTCTGGTGGATAAGGCGGTTTTTCCGCGAGAGAAATCCTGCGGCGACGGGATTCCTTTAAAAACCATCCGTCTGCTGGAAGAACTGGGGTTTAACGAAGAGGAACTTTTTGCGGGCGGCTTCCGCATCAGCGGTATGTCGGTCTATGCGCCCTCGGGAGCGGCCGCGCATTTTGGCAAGGCTTCCGCGGACAGCGCGACGAAAAGCGGCTGCGTTCCCCGCAGATATTTTGACAATCTCCTTTTTCAGAAAGCAAAGCAGAAAGCCGATGCCGTGTATGAAGGCTATAAGCTAAGCGCAATGATTAAAACGGAATCCGGATGGCGGCTGAAATTGCAGGACAGATTTGATAAAAACTATATGGAGATTGAAACGGGCCTGCTCATCGGAGCGGACGGGTCTGGCTCCTTTACCGCCCGAGAAGGCGGATTGCTGCCGGTAGACACGCGCAACAGTTTTGAAGGATTGCGTTTGTACTATTCAGGGAAAAAATTCAATAACCGCGTACAGATTTTTTATGACAAGCGGATCCTTCCCGGTTATGTTTGGGTTTTCCCGGTAGCCGAAAACAGAGCCAACGTGGGCATTATGGCGCCGCGCCGGAATAACCGGAAAAACAAAACGGGGCTGCACCGGGTGTTTGATGAAATTCTGCGTACAAATCCCGTTATTATTGAGGCGCTCAACGGAGCCGAACCCGACAGCCCGATACGGGGCGCTATTCTTCCTTTGGGAAATATGCCGGGAGAGAGAACCGGCAATAATATTGTTTTGATAGGCTACGCGGCGGCTTCTATTAATCCGCTTACCGGCGGCGGCATCTATTTTGCTCTTCAAAGCGCCCGGGCGGCGGCGCGCGTCGGATCGCAAGCTCTGCAAAAAGGGAAGGTTTGTAAAGCAGATTTAGCGGCCTATGAAGATTGGTATCAAGAGACGCTTATGCCGGGATTCACTTATGCCGCTTGGTTTAAGAAGAAGTTTGCTTCGGAAGGCTTTGTAAACGGGTTTATAAAAAGCGCTTCCCGTTTTAAACCGGCCGCCACATTCTTTATGATGATTTACGGCCGTCCGCTGCCCAGGCGGGTGTTTTGGAATCCATTGTTTTGGGTAAAAGTCTTTTTTGGTTGATTGTAGCCTTAGTCACAGATACTTCTGGATTTGCCATTTATATTGCATTTTAGCGTTAATTTCGAAATTTTTAATCAAAGGTGCATAGAATCCGAATGCGAAAAATATCCATTATAATACTTTTTACATTTTCGGCGATATTGGCAAAATCTGACCCGATTTTATGGACAAAGCATGTGATTTCGGATTCATTAAGCGGAGCTAAAAAAATTGTTGCTGTGAATTTGGATAACGATTCCGGCCGCAATATGGACATTGTTGTTACGGCAAATCCGGAAGAAAACGGTGAAGAAGATGAAGCTCTCGTTAATGTTGTCTGGTTTATGAATGATGGAGAGGAACATTTTTTACAATATAATATAGATATGAATTTTGTTGGCGCACGCGGATTAGCGGTGGGCGACTTAACAGGAAACGGTTATGCCGATATTCTTGTCGGTTCCCGCCGGGCTGACAGTTCTCTGGTTTTGTACAAGAATGACGGCGCCCCGGCGATTGGCCAGTGGCCCCGTGTGAAAATCGGAGGGCCGGCGCCCAACGATTATAGCGTGCATATTATCGATCTCGATCAGGATGGACTGCCGGATATTGTGGACGGTATTGGCGACGACGCCGATAATGGGTCCGCAAATTCCGGAATATTTGCAGATTCCCTGCGCTGGTTCCGGAATCTTGGAAGCGGCGAGAACGCAGAATTTCAGGCTGGATTGATAGCCTCCTATTCATCTCCCGCAGGAATTGCTATTGCGGATTTTAACGGGGATAAGCGAATGGATGTGGCAGGTGCGGCCTGGACCAACTATTCTTCAATTTCTGCCGCCACAGACGAAGATATTCGTTGGTGGAGCATGAATCCGGATACCAGTTTTTTGCAGCAGGCGGTTTTACAGCAAGCCTATGGGGCGAATGGGTTAACGGCAGCGGATATGGATGGAAACGGTACTGTGGATTTACTTGCAGCCGGGTACAAAGTTCAAAGCATTGACTGGTTCTCCAATGATGGCAGCGGCTCGTTTGGTTCGATACAAAATGTTGTAACGGATTTTAAATATACCCGGAATGTCTGCCCTGCCGATCTGGACGGTGACGGCGATATGGATATCACAGCGGCAGCGGATACGGATAATAAAATTTCCTGGTTTGAAAACGACGGGCAGCAAAATTTTTCCGAACATAAAGTGGACAGCTTGTTTGATTATGCCTATTTTTCGTTGGCGCAGGATTTGGACGGGGATGGCGATACGGATATTATTGGAACAGCGCAGGGTGCCGGTGTGCTTGCCTGGTGGGAAAATAATCTGGCCGAAGATACTTTACTTGCATCAGGAAATCCGCTTCCCGTTTCGTTTAATATGGACAGCGTAATCATAGATTTTATAAACGGTTTTTCGGGTGGAAAGACCTCTGTTTTCTACAATCACGGTCTAAATCCTAATCAAACACAGGTAGGCCCCGGATTAAAGAGTGTTGTCCTGAATGGGTTTTATACAATTTATACAAAAGCTTCCGCATACCAGGCCGATATTGAATTTAATTACGATCTTGCGGAATGGAGAGGGAGTATTGAAAGTGAAGCCGACCTGCGTATTTGTTTGCAGGATGAGAACGGCTTTTGGGTGATTGTCGGCGATTCTGATCAAATCGTGGATACGCAGTCGAAGACAATTACTATCAAGGGAATTGCCGCTGAGCTGCATAAATATTCCTGTTTTACATTGGGTAAAAAAACGTCGGCCAGCGCAATCTTAAGTGATGGGGGGAAAACGAATGCGTTACGTTTCTCGCTTGCTCAGAATTATCCGAATCCATTTAATCAAACAACGATCATTCCTGTTTTCCTGTCACAAAGGGCGGAAAAAGCAAGTCTGCAAGTGTACGATGTGCTGGGCAGGAGCATTAAAACAATTTATTCAGGAAGCCTACCGGCCGGGATTAAGCTCTTTCGCTGGAACGGGAAAGATGATTTGAATCGTTCTATGGCTTCGGGGGTGTATTTCTATAGACTCCAAGTTGAAAACCGTAGTTTTAGCAAACGTTTGATTTTGGCGGAATAGACGGCATATTTATTTAACAGCTTTACGAGAATAATATGATTATAAAAATAGCATTAGTATTACTTACAGCTTCCATCGTGTTTGCGCAGGATCCGGTGACCTGGACAAAAAATACGGTTTCCGATCAACTGGAAAAAGCAAAAAAAAATGTTGTGGTTGATATTGATTTGGATGGTGACCTGGATATTATCTGTACGGCCAACCCGGAAGGAAGCGGCGCAGAGGATGCGGCGGCCGACAATGTAACCTTGTATTTAAACGATGGCAGCGAAACCTATACTGAGAGTGTAATCGAATCCACTTTTCGCACTGCACGCGGGCTGGCGAGCGCCGATTTGAATGGCGACGGCTATCCCGATGTGATTGTGGGCAGCCAAAATAGTGACAGCGCGCTGGTCTGGTATGAAAATCCGACTTCCGGTTATAACAGCGAATGGAGCAAACGGGATATTGGTCCGGCGGCGCCTTTTAACTACTCTGTTTTGGCCGTGGATTTGGATGATGATGGCAATATGGATATCGTAGACGGCATCGGAGACGCCGCGGCAGGGGGCAGTGTGAGCGGCGATTATATCCGCTGGCTGGAAAGCGACGGCGGTTCCGTTCCGACCTTTACGGTGAATAATCTTATCAATTATGCTTCTCCCAGTGGAATTGCCGTAGCCGATTTTGACGGTGACTCGGATAACGATATTGTGGGAATGGCGTGGCTGAGTTATACGAATCCTTCACCCGTAACCGACGAAGATGTGCGCTGGTGGGCTCAGGGCGCTAACATGATATTTACCGAACAGGAAACCATAAAAACAGCCTATGGCGGAAACGATGCAATAGCGGCGGATATTGACGGGGATGAAGATATGGATATTCTTGGCGCCGGTTGGAAGGCGCAGACCATTGATTGGTGGGCCAACGATGGCGCCGGCAGTTTTGGAAGCAGTTTGCATACCATTAAAACCAGCTTTATACATAGCCGCAGCGCTATAGCCGCCGATTTGGACGGTGACGCCGATATGGATATTGTAGCATGCGCCGATAATGATAATACGGTATCCTGGTTCGAAAACGATGGCTCGGAGTCGTTTAGCGAGCATCAGATAAACACTTCATTTTCCTATGCCTATTTTGTTTCTGCCGCGGATATGGATGGAGACGGAGATATGGATGTTGTTGCAACCGCTCAGGACGAAGATGGTGGTTCGGGAATTGCCGGACAATTAGCCTGGTGGGAAAGCGATTTGGCGGAAGAAAAATCCATTGCTTCCGGAGACCCGGCCTCAGAATCTTTTGAATCCGGAAACGTTCTGATTGATTTTCAAAGCGGCTTTAGCGGCGGAAACACATCCGTTTTTTACAATCATAATAAAAATGCTAACCGTTCGGTGTTGGGCGCCGGAATCCATCATATCGCCGTAAAAGGATTTTATACCATAGTAACGGCGGCTTCTACTTATGACGCGACAATTGATTTTTACTATTCCGGAATTTCCGAATGGTCGGCCATTTCCGATGAAAATGATCTGGTGATTTGTTATTGGGACCCGGACGCCGGCACGGCGGGACAGTGGGAGCTGTTAAAATCAGGAAATCAGACGGTTACCCCTGCTTCGGATAAAATAACCGTAACCGGAATTACGGCGGAACTATTTAAGTATTCCCTGTTTACACTCGGTTCTTCAACCTCCGATAATTCTCTGCCGGTTCAGTTACTTTCCTTTAAGGCCAAACTGAAACAGGAAGGAATGGAGCTTTTCTGGGAAACCGCTTCGGAACTAAACAATGCCGGATTTGAATTGTGGCGTTCTGCAAGCACGGACAGTGTTTACCGGTTAATCGGCTCCTATAAAACCAATCCGAATTTAAGCGGGCTGGGCAGCTCCAATTACGGACAGGAATACCGTTTTACCGATACCAATATTTTGCCGGGGGGAACCTACTACTATAAACTGTTTGATGTAACCTATGGCGGGCAGCGAAACGAACTGCGCAAACTATCCGCAGAGGCGATTCCGGGAGATCTGACTCGTGTTAACGGCGGGCAACTACCCGAAACCATACAGCTTGCTCAGAACTATCCCAATCCGTTTAACGGTTTTACGATTATCGAATTTACCGTACCGGAAAATAATAAACAGGCCGTTCAGTCGGTGTCGGTTGCCATATTTGATATGAACGGTCGTAAAGTGCGGGAAATTTTTAACGGGCAAACAGCGGCCGGAACCTATCTGGGACGCTGGGACGGCAGAAACGAAGCGGGACAGCAGGTGAGTACGGGCAGTTATATTTATCGCCTTAGCGTTAACGACGTTTCCCGGGCAAAACGGCTACAGTTTGTTAAATAATTTTTTAAAAAAGTTTCGATGTATCCTTCAGGGAACGCCACCGCGTTCCCTGTTTTAGTTAATTCAAAGAGCATAATGGAAAAATTCGATGTTGTTATTATAGGATCCGGAATTGCCGGTTCGGTACTGGCCCGCCGTCTGGCCGAGGCGGGGCGCAATGTTTTGCTATTAGAAAAAGATTCGTTTTCGGGGCAGACAACCGCCTGCGGCGGATTATTCGATAAAGCCTATTACGATCGCTATTTTGCAGATGAAGCGCTCATCGAACAAAAGATAAAAAAAAATGTGTTCATTATGCCCTGGGGAGAAGTTGTCTTCGACTGTGATCAGGTAACGGTAAAACGACGTAACTTTGATCGCGGTTTGGCGGAACAGGCAAAGGAAAAGGGCGCGGTTTTACGAAACCGTTCGAAAGCGCTTGATTATCAGATACGGGAAAACGGCGCCGTAACTATTCGTGTGAAAGAGCTGGAGCAGAAAACCGAATATGATGTACAAACAAAGATAATCGCTTTTGCGGATGGCCCGCAGTCTCTGGCGCGAAATAATCCGCGTTTTAATTCGGATAAACATAAACGCTTTTGGGCCTATGCTTACGCTTACGAAACGGCCGGCGTTCCCTTTGAACCCGATAGCATCAAGATTTATTTAGATAAAGAACTCTTCCCCTGGGGCTATGGTTGGATTTTTCCCAATAAGTCCGATTCGAATATCGGCGTGGGAACGGTATTGGCCGGAAAGATCGGTAATCCGCAGATTAAGAAAAAACTGTTCCATTTTATTGATGTATACAAGCGCACGGCGGAGCTTTTGAGCGGCAGTGAAATAATTGATAAAAAGGGCGGGTTTATCCCTATGTATCTAATTGATACGTTTGCGGACGACGCGCAGGTTGTGCTTGGAGACGCCGCCGGAATGGTGAGTCCGCTGTTTGGCGCCGGAATCGATTATGCGATGGACGCCGCCGAAGCCTGTGCTCCGGTTTTAATTAAGGCGTTGGAAAAGGAAGATTTCTCTCGCGCCGCTCTGCTGGAATATGAACAAATCATTAAAAAGAGCTTTGTTGCCGATCTGAAAAAACAGATTATGATAGCGCGGATTATTGTTTCCAGTTTGAAATTCGGCCGCCACTGGGCCATAAAAATCCTGGCGGTGATTGCCTTCGGCGTAAAATATTCGCGCTGGAATAAGATTAAAATTTTGTTTTATCCGCTGCTGGGGAAGCCTGACAGCCTGAAAAGCGTTTTAGAAAATATGAATCATAAATAAGATGTGAGCTTATGATCACGCCTACGATGAATAAAATGAACCTGCTCAAAAGACTTCCCAAAGCCCGCGGATTTTACCGCAGGCAAACGGGGACGACGCCCTTACCCGTTAACCTGACGCTGAGTCTGCTCTATTCCTGTAATTCCCGTTGTCAGACCTGCAATGTCTATGAAAAGAGAGTCTCCAATTTTACGGTGGATGAATACGATAAGACGCTTGCCAGTCTCGGTACGGCGCCCTATTGGTTTACTCTAAGCGGCGGGGAACCGTTTTTACGCAAAGATATTGTGGACATTTGCCGGGTGGTTTACGAACGATCCAAACCGGGCATCATCAATATTCCCACCAATGGCAGTTTGTTCCGTGTGATTCCCGAACGGGTGGAGCAAATCATTCGTCAGAGTCCGGGCGCCGAAATAATTATTAATCTTTCTCTGGATGAAATAGGCAAAGAGCACGATAAAATTCGCGGCTTTCCCGGGAACTGGCAGCGGGCGATGGAAACCTATAAAGCGCTGAATGAGCTGCGTTCTTATCCGAATTTTACGTTGGGCATTCATACGGTTATTTCAAAATTTAATGTACAGCGTTTTCCCGAAATTTATAAAGAGCTGATCAAACTCAATCCCGATTCGTATATTACGGAAATAGCCGAAGAGCGTGTGGAACTGGGAACTATCGGTACGGGAATTACGCCGGAATTAGGGCAATATGGCAAGGCGGTTGATTTTTTGTCGGAAGAAATAAAAAAGAATAAGGCCAGCGGAATGGCAAAAATATCCCGCGCCTTTCGTCTGGAATACTATGAAATGGTCAAACAGTTTTTAGCGCGTCCCGAGCAGATTATTCCTTGCTACGCGGGTGTCGTTTCTGCCCAGATTGCACCGGACGGCCATGTTTGGCCCTGCTGCATACGGGCGGATTCGATGGGCAATCTGCGCGAACATGACTATGATTTTAACGCGGTTTGGAATAGCGCCAAAGCGGCTGAAATCCGGCGTAGTATAAAAAAGAAAGAGTGCGCCTGCCCCTTGGCCAATGCCGGATACACCAATATGCTGTTGCACCCTAAATCGATGGCTAAGATTTCGCTGCATTTACTGGGTGTGTAAGATTTTTACATAGAAACACAGATGCCCTTATTCAAATCCTTATAATTCGCCATTTTGTTCTTGGCATATATTTTGCGCTTGGAGCGGGAAAGAGGAATGGATTCTGAATGATTCTGAAATTTAAAATAAGTCTGCTCATTTTAATCTTTGCAAGCGTAGTTGGTGCACAGCAGCCCGCATCAAATGCCGGAACAGCCGGGGGACAGTTTTTGCGGATGGATTTAAATCCGCGCAGTTCGGCGCTTTCCGGCGCTTTTACCGCGATTGGCGGCGATCAAAACGCCCTGTTTTTTAATCCGGCCGGCTTGGCGGAACTTTCGAACGGCTCCTTAAGTTTGAACCATACCCAATGGTACGAAGATATCCGTATGGATAATGTACTGCTCGGTTATAATTTTGATCGGAAATTCGGCGCGGCAATCAGCGCCTCCTATTTATGGATGCCGCCGATTCAGGGCAAAGATGCATACGGAGCAAATACCTCAAAACTCACGGTTTCCAGCAGCATCCTGCATTTGGGCTTCGGATATAAAGTGCATCCCAGTTTGTTTATCGGACTCGGGATTAAATACTTTCAGGATAATCTGGCTGGATTTACGGCCGACGGTTATGCGTTTGACGCCGGTCTTTTTATCCATCTTTTTATTCCTGGTTTGTCTTTTGGCGCCGCGGTACAAAATACAGGCGGGAAAATTCAATACGATAAAGTTCGTGAACGGATACCTTTTTCCTATCGTTCGGGATTGGCCTATAAAATACCCGGCGTCGGGCTGCGCTTTGCGGTAGATGTTATTAAAGGGATTGATACAGACCTGCAATTTGCCGCTGGTGCGGAATATATTTTTAAGCGTTCTTTTTTCCTGCGTCTTGGTAACCGTTTTACCAACAGTCAGAATATACTGCCGTCGTACGGCGCCGGTTTTAAAATTGCCGGAAAATATATTTTTGAATATACTTTTCTCGCCCATGAGCAACTGGGCTATACGCATCGCGCCGGATTCACTCTGACTTTTAATACGCCGGCCTCGCAAAAATATCGTTATTCTACCGTGCAAAAGAGCGTCCGACTTTCTCCTCCCCGTATGGTTACTACGGCGATAACCTCTTCCAGTTTAATTGTAAAATGGGATAAAGTGTTCGGCGCGCGTTATAATGTATATGCCCGGATTTCCAGAAAAGAAAAGTGGAAAAAATTAAATCGTCATCCTTTATATTCGGCCAGTATGGAGTTTAAAAAACCTAAGCACAGTGCCATGATTTATATTGTTGTTACCAGTATTGTTAACGGAAAAGAAAGTTCCCATTCAAAAGAGGCCACCATTGAAATTCGTTAGCGAACGACTAATAAAAGCGTTACCTGCGCTACTGATTGCTGTGCAAATAGTGGCGGCACAAACAAATGCTCTACAGCTTGAGTGGGACGCCAATCCCGAAACCGATATGTATCAATACCGGATTTATAAAGGCACCGCTCCGCATCCGGAATCAATGATAAACAGCGTTAATCATCCGACAACTTCCTATAATGACCAACAGGCGGATAAGGGGGTGTTGTATTATTACAGAATCCGGGCGGTCGACTTTTCATTGAATCTTAGCGAATATTCCGATGAGCTTTCGGCAGCGATTCCAAAAATAAGCAATTTTCCCGCGAATGATGTTTTACCGGCCGACACGACGGTTGTTCTGCAATTAGATGATTACGTATATGATCCCGATCATGCGGACGATCAGCTTATCTGGGCGGTATCCGGTAACAACCGCTTGCAGGTTGCCATTAATGCATCCACACATGTTGCGACTATTTCCACTCCAACAGGCTGGAATTCACAGGAGACGCTGGTGTTTACAAGCACCGATCCGGACCGGCTGTCGGATGCCGTTTCCTACCATATCACTTCGCCCGCGGTTATGGAATCCGCGCCGCAGTTTAGCGCCGTTCCGGAACAGGTGACGAACGAAGATACCTCCTTCGAACTAAATCTACTTGACTATGTAATCGATAACGATTCACAGGACAGCGATTTAACCTTTAGCGCCGAAGCGGGCGCACATCTGAGTACATCACTCAACGGCGCTGTGTTAACGATTACGCCCGAAACGAACTATTTCGGCAGCAGCGGCGTTCAGGTCACCGTTACGGACGAAACGGGTTTAAGCGATCAAACCTGGATCGATGTGCGGGTAAAGGCGGTCAATGACGCGCCTGTTATTTTGGCTCTGCCCGAAGAGACTATGCCGCAGGATTCGTTGATTGTCGTTGATCTTTCGCAGCGTGCAGATGATATTGACGATGCCAATACCTCGTTAAGCTGGACGTTTGGAAACTATTCCCATGTAAATCTTTCGTACAATGATAATTCTAAACTGCTTACCATTTCCAGCGGCACGGACTGGTCGGGTTTCGAATATATTCAGGCCACGGTAAGCGATCCTTCCGGAGCGAGTAGTATGGATACGCTGCTGGTTCGGGTTACCGACACCTCGTTTCCGCCTGAAATCTCCAATTTCCCCGAAGTTCAGTTTAATGAAGACGGTTCGGCGCTTTTGCATTTGAATACTTATGTCTCTGATAAGGATACGCCGGATGAAAACTTATTTTGGCAGGCGACGGGGAACAGACATACTTCCGTTTCCATAGATCATAATCTGAATACGGCGGCATTTAATGCGGAAGCCGATTGGTTTGGCCATGAACAAATTACCATGACCGTTAGCGATCCGGATCAGAACAGCAGCAGTGTACTCGTTACGGTTAAAGTGGCCGCAGTGAATGATCCTCCAAAGATTTCCGCGTTGCCCAATATAGATTTATCCGAAAACAAAATACGGGTTTTGGCGCTTAACCAATATGTAAACGATGTGGACGACAATGTGGCTGATTTAAGTTGGAGTTCGACGGGGAACCGGGATGTACAGGTCAGTATTTCCGAAGCGAATGAAGCCACTATTTCTGCTGCGGACGGTTGGGAAGGTCTGGAAGAAATTCGATTTATTACACAGGACAATGCGTCCGGACGCGATACCAGCAGTCTGTCTGTATTCAGCCAGGACCCGGCAAAAGCGCCGCAGATTTCCGGTATTCAAGATTTGGAAATGCTGGAAGATGCTTCGGGACAGATTGATATGCAGCAGCATGTGAGCGATCCCGATAATTCCATTGATGAATTGAATTTGAGTTTTTCCGGGAATGAACATCTGCAATTATCGTATAATCAGGAAACCTATATACTAGTAATCACTCCGGAAGCCGATTGGAATGGTACCGGGAACGTATTTATTAAGGTAGAAGACCCGGGAAAACGCGTCGCCTTTGATACGTTAAATGTGGTTGTCGATGCCGTAAACGATGCACCGCAAATTTCACAAATTCCGGCGCAGGTAATTACGGGCAGCCAGGCCTATACTTTGGACCTGAAAAATTATATCAGTGAACCGGATGGGTATTCCGACCTAAGTACCGTGGAACTGCTGGGCGGAGGAAACAGTTTTATTGGCTGGTATCTGGATCGAGATAATTTACTGGTAACCTTTTTTACCCCCGCTGACTATACCGGACACGAGACGTATTTTCTGAGAATCGCGGATTACGCCGGCTTGCAGGCCGCCGTTGCTTTCACGGTTCAGGTATTTCGGGACAATGTAACCGGAGCGGCTTCCGTAGCCTATTTTGGAAGTGAAACGGAAGTGCGAATCGAATGGCAATCCTTTACACGGTCAATTGACTATATCGAATTTGGAGTAAACGCATCGTATGGCCGGGAAACGGAAATCGATGCGGACTTTGGGTGGGAGCACAGCGCGCTGTTACGAGAATTGGAAGAAAATACCACATACCACTATCGAATTGTTTCTAAAAATGAAAATGAAAAGCTGAGTTTTTCACCGGATTCTACCTTTACCACCGGCAGCGCTTCCGATAAAGTAAATGTTTTCCCGATTCCTTATCGAAGCGCCCAAAGCAGCGCCGGAATTCAATTTACCAATATCCCGGAAAACGGGCAGGTCTTAATTTATACGCTAAGCGGTGATCTGCTTTATAAACAAAATTATAACGGAACCTATACCTGGTGGAACGTTAAAAATCAGGCAGGAAAACGGGTAGCTTCCGGTATTTATTTATATGTCATAAGAAATAATGCGCATAAAAAGAAATCTTCGGGCAAACTTATCGTCATAAATTAAAAATATTCATAAAAAACAGTTACATTTGTCACAATCGGACGCTTATAAACTTTTTATACTTCTTTCCCTATAGAAATATTTAATAAACGGAAAGCGATGTATAAAAGTATAATTGTCAGCGACGACCCGCAGGTTACAACAGAATGCAACGGTTTAATATCGGAAATCGGGAATATCCGTTTAAAAAATTTAAGTAAAATCGATGAGCTGGAACGGATAGAAAACGACTACAATCATCTGTTTATTCTGATAAATGATTTTACCGGAATCAGCGCAAAGAAAGTACGTATGTTACGGAATTATTTTCCAACCGTCCCGTTTATTCTTTACTATCGTTCGTTTTTTACAAGTTCACTGGAAAGTATTAGTGATTTATCCGATATTCATGTAATTATCGGTGAAAACCGTCTGGAAAAGTTAAGAGAGACGTTGATTCGGATAAAAGATTCGCACTGGCGCCGCCTGCCGCTAAACGATTTTCATATTGACAGGGAAAGTCTCTCACCAAGAATTCAGAACGCCATCCTTTTTATTGAAGAGAATAAACTGGATCGCTGTACTTTGGTGAATCTTTCAAAACATGTAGGTCTTAGCGCCGGTTATTTCAGTCAGGAATTTAAACGAGAAACGGGCTATTCTTTCCGTTCTTTTATCCAGCGTGTTCTCGTTTATTATGAAGAGGAAATATTTCCGAAACTAAACCTGTCGGCAGTTAATATGGCCCGTTTGTTAGGGTATAGCGAATTATCCAGTTTTAGCCGATCTTTTAAAAAGAGACAAGGCGTTTCTCCCGCGGTATTTAGAAAAAAATTTAAAGTTAATTAAGTTCTGCATATTTAATCCGTTTGTATATTCATGAAAAATATCCTTTCCATAGATGTGGAAGAATGGTTCCACCCCGAAGCGGTACAACATCTTTTCCCCCCGGATTCCTGGGATGAACGGGAACCGCGCGTAGAGCGGAATGTTGAAAAACTACTTGAATTGTTTGATTCTAAAAAGACAAAAGCTACATTTTTTGTGTTGGGATGGACGGTTCGCAAATATCCGCAGCTGATTAAAAGAATGGCCGAGGCGGGACATGAAGTGGCTTCTCACGGCAACAGCCACCGCATGGTTACAAAGCTAACCCCCGATGAATTTAGGGAAGATTTAGCCGAATCCATTGCTGCCATTCAGGAGATTACCGGAAAAAAAGTATTAGGGTTTCGGGCGCCTACTTTTTCTATCGTTAAGGAAACGCGGTGGGCCTGGGAAATTATGCTGGAGCTGGGCCTTGCATACGATTCATCGGTCTATCCCATCTGGCACGATCGCTACGGCATTCCCGATGCGCCGCGTCATCCCTATATTGCTCTGGAAAAAGAGTCGCAAAAACTAATTGAATTCCCGATGCCCACTCTGAAAATCGGAAATAAAAACTTCCCATTTGGCGGCGGCGGATATTTACGTATATTCCCGCTGTGGTTCACAAAATATGCCATTAAAAAATTTAACAAAGAGGGGTTGCCGGCCATTATTTATGCGCATCCCTGGGAGTTTGACCCGGAGCAGCCGCGATTGGAACTGGGTAAAGTTCAGACCTGGCGCCACTACTATAATATCAATACAAATCTGAATAAGCTGGATGTTTTGTTGGATCGCTTCGAATGGATGTCGTTTAAGGATTTTTTTGAGCAGGAAACGTTAGATAATTTTTTAATTTAAAAGCTAAACATTTACCCGTACTTGTCCGATATTAAGAGGGGTTGAAAAATAGGAGCAGATATGTCAGAAATGCGTAAAATTCTCGTAGTCGATGATGAAGAAGATGTACGGGATACGTTATATAACGTTTTAAAAAGCTTAAACTACGAACCGTACACGGCTGCCAGCGGCGCGGAAGCGCTGGAAGTGATTAAAAATACGCCCATTGATGTGGTGCTTTCCGATTTGTATATGCCGGAAATGGACGGGATTGAGCTGCTTAAACGGATTCGCGCGGTTGACCCGAAGATGGTTTTTTTAATGATTACGGCACATCCCACGGTGGAAACTGCGGTAGAAGCCATTAAAAAGGGCGCGTATGATTATTTAACCAAACCGTTTCATATCGAAGAGGTGCGGCTAAAAATAAACCGGGCGCTGGAGAAAAAGGGCATGGCCCATTCCTTAAAAACGGCAAACGGCATCATCTGGGCGCTGCTTATCTCCATTCCTATCTGGCTTGTACTCGGTATTATTCTGGCCTCATTCTTAGACTAATAATAAATTTTCTTTTTCCTTCTTAAGGCGCTTCGGCGCCTTTTTTTATTTTAGCGCTTCCGTTTGATGTATCTTGTTCGCTTAAAAAAAATACTTGTAAAATTGTGCCAAAGGAAGCAGATTATTTCAATAACCAATAACCAATAACCAATAACCAATAACCAGCGATTAAACTGTGGGAGACGATATGAAAATTCAGAGTGCTCAGGTTGAAATCCGAACCAAAGGTTTTACGGATATCATTAACATCACCAATGAGGTGCATCATTTTATTTCGAAAAATGATTGCCATGAAGGGCAATTACTGGTTTTTATAGATGGTTCCACGGCCTCGGTCAGTTCCATCGAATATGAACCGGGACTTTTGCGGGATCTGCCGGAGTTACTGGAAAAATATATTCCAATGGATAACCGCTACCATCATGATGATACCTGGCACGACGGCAACGGCTATGCCCACCTGCGTTCTACTTTAATCGGAACCTCGATGACCATTCCGGTGCTAAACGGCAGAGTGATGCTGGGTACCTGGCAGCAAATTATTTTAATTGATTTTGACAACAAACCGCGCCGGCGTAATGTAGTTTTACAGTTTACCGGAAATTAAAATTAACAGGCAGGGGTAATGAGGTATGAGAATCAAAAGTTATGGTTTTTTTTGCCGAAAACATAGCCCGCAGCGGGGCAGGATAGCCTTCGATAGTCTGGTTTGGATTTTCGGGGTCGAGGAAATCCGGTAGAGATTCATAGGCCATCCATGCGGTAGAACGCTGCTCCTCGATGGTGGTTCTGCTTATGTTTAACAGCCGGATATTTAAAAATCCGGCCCGCTCTAACCATGATTGCAAAGCGGCGGTTGAAGGCAAAAACCAGACATTGCGCATCTTGGCGTAACGGTCTTTTGGTACCAGCGCCTCTTTGTCTGTTCCCTCGATTATTAACGTTTCCAAAACCAGCTCTCCGCCCGTTTTCAAAAAAGATTTCAGTTGAAATAAATGATCCAAGGGCGAGCGGCGGTGGTAGAGCACGCCCATGGAAAAGACCGTATCGAATAGCTGTAAATTATCGGGTAAATCCTGCACGCCAACAGGCAAAACATAAAAGGGTTGTTCTCCGATAAAATGGGAAATTGCCTCGTACTGGAGGACATTCTTTAAAAACGGTTCAATGCCCACCACTGTCTCGGCTCCGGCCCCCAGCATCCGCCAGCCGTAATAACCGTTTCCGCAGCCCACATCCAAAACCCATTTATCGCGCAAATCTACCGACTCCTTTAGACGATTCCATTTTAAATCCGAGCGCCACTCCGCATCGATTTCGACGCCGTAGATATGAAACGGCCCTTTACGCCAGGGATGGAATTGCAGTAACGCTTGTTTGAGCTGCTGGATCGTTTGCGGATGAATGATCTGGTTTGACGAAACAGAGACCGCATCATTGTTCAGATTGATGATATCCGCGGGCAGATCGGGCAAAGCGTTTAATATTTTTTGCCATCCGGCCAAATCGCCGTGAGTAGCGGATGAAAGAATCTGTGGAATTTCCGAACGCAGTTTTTGTGCCCACTGTGCTGCGCCGGCTTGTTCCAGCTTATCGTAAAGAACATTGTAATTTTTCATTTGATAGCAATGATGGAGGCAAAACTGAAAAAACGCTGCCAAAGGTGAATGGTTTCGAAACCGGCGTTTTGCAGCCGCAGTTGATGCGTTTGCCAGGAATCGGGAATCAAAACATTTTCCAGGGCGCTGCGTTTTTGACTGATTTCCAGTTTGCTGTAGCCGTTAAATGCTTTAAAGGCGTGGTACCAGTCGGTCTGAAATTCCTGCTCCTCTCTATCCTCAAAAGCGATTTTTTCCGAAAGCAGCAGGCCGCCGCCGGGAAGGAGCCCCGAATAAATGGTGTTTAGTAAATCCATTCGCTCTTCCGGGGCCAAAAACTGCAGTGTATAGTTTAGCACAACAAGGGAAGCGTTTTCAATTTTTACACCGCGGATATCGGCGCAAATAAGATGAATTGAATCCCCATGCGCTGTTTTTTTAATAATCTTTTCGGAACGGCGGATCATCGAGAGCGAATTATCCACGGCAATAATCCGAACATTTCTGGCCGAATTACCTTCCGCCAGCGCCAGGGAAGCGGCGCCAAGCGACGAGCCGAGGTCGTACATTCGGCTGTCGTTTTTACCCAGGCGGGAAGAAAACAGGGCAATCATTTGCAAAGAGACGTCATATCCCGGGATGGAACGTTTCAGCATATCCGGAAAGACGTCGGCTACCTGTTCATTAAAAACAAACGGCTCTCTCTTTGTTTTCTTTGTGGAAAAAACGGTATCTCGTTTTGGCATTCTTAAATCCGGGCTATACGGTAAAACTATCCGCTCATACGCGTTAGAAATTCTTCAAAATCCCGCAGCGAAATATGGCGACTGTAACGCTTGGCCTCCCTGCCTTCGTAAAACAGGATAATGGTGGGTACGGCAAAAACCATAAACTGGCCGGCGATTTCCATACTCTCTTTTGTATTCACATATAAAAAGGCTGCATCTTTAAAACCGCTGACGATTTCCCGTACCTGTGGTTTGAGCACTTTGCACACATTGCATTCGTCGTGCGAAAAATAGGTTACCAGTACCGGATGCTTTTTTAACTCTGTCTCAAATTCTTCGTGTGTCATTTTCTTCCTTAAAACTGAATGGATAAAATACGAAATTGTTTATTAAAATTTTCCTTACGGTCTGTCGGGCGCAGCTGCAGGGTTGGTATTCCGGCGCTCATTTGCCCTTCCCTAAAATTAAGCAGGGCGTTTCCCGGAGGCGAAGCCCAGCGTCTGGTAAGGTTATGGCCCATTACGGCGCCCACCGGCGGTAGAATAAAATATAAAACGCCCAGTTCACTAATATCGGTTAAAGCAACCAACGAGACCGTAACGGCCACCCCGGCGGCGCTGCCACCGAGGGTTGCCCAAAAGGAGCCTTTTTCATTTCCTGTGTTTCCCACATAATACGCGCCTGCCGTACAACCGATTGGATAGGCGATTCCGCCGACCAGTAACGCGCCGGCCAGCTGGTCCCAACCATTGCTGTTTTTATTTAAACCGGCATAAATGAACACAGTGGCCAGCGCCAGCCCGGCTCCGGTAAGGGTAGAAGATGTTAGTTCGGCAATAATTTTTCCCGGTTTTACAGGCGGTTTGTTTTGGGTAGGCGCCTGCTGTGCATATAAAAGCGGGATATATAAAAATAATAAAACAGATATAATTTTTTTATTCATCGGATTTTCCCTCTATCCTTCCTGTTTGAATGAGGCGCCCTTTGTTACGCCGGTAAATTGCTTAATAATTCTTCCAATTTCAAATGGGCGTTTTCCCAGGCCGCTTCCACTTCGGGAAGCATTTTTAAAACCGTATCGTATTCTTTTTGTAATTGAAGGAACAGCTCCGTTTGGCTATAGGTTTGCGGATCGGCAAGCTGTTGCTCCAGAGAATCCTTTTGCTCCGTCAGAACTTCCATTTGTGTTTCCGCGTTTTTAATTATTTCGCTAAGCCGTTTGCGCTCTTTGCTAATTTTTTGCCGGGCGGCGGCTTCCTGCTGCTTTTGTTCCTTTGTTTTACGCTGGCTTCCACCGGATACAGGTTTTTTATCGCTTTTGCCGGAAGGAACTATTTCTGCGGCTGTAGCAGCCGTTTCGGCCTCGCGTTTTTCCAGATAATGGCTGTAACTGCCGTTGTATTCTTTTAGTTTGCCGTCTTTTATTTCGATAACCCGGTTTACCAGTTTATCCAAAAAATAGCGATCGTGCGATATAAGCAACAGGGTGCCGTCGTATTCCATCAACGCTTTTTCCAGCGAAGCTCTCGAGGCGGCGTCCAGATGGTTGGTAGGTTCATCCATAATTAAAAAATTGGAAGGAGAGAGCAGGATTTTAGCCAGCGACACCCGCGCTTTTTCGCCTCCGGAAAGCACCCCAATACGTTTTTGTACATCGTCGTTGCTGAACTGGAACAGCCCCAAAATATCACGCAGTTTGGGCTGGAAGGAAAGCGCGGCTGTGGAGGCCACCTCTTCATAAATAGTTTTCTCAAGATTGAGCACATCAATTTGATGCTGGGCGTAGTAGCCGGTATGCACTCGCTGACCCAAAACCAACCGCCCCTTTTGCGGTGTTAATTCTTGGGAAATCAGCCGTGTAAAAGTTGTTTTACCCGCTCCGTTAATGCCGACCAGGGCCGTCTTTTCACCGCGGTACATACGCAGAGAAATATCGTTCAGCACCCAGGGTTGTCCGTAGCGAAACCAGAGATCGTCTACCGTTAGCACCTCTTTGTAACTTTGCACGTCTGCCTTGATACTGAAACGAATGGTTTTTTGCCGCGGTGGGATTTCGATGGTTTCCATTTTTTCCAGCCGTTTGATTCGGCTTTGCACCTGTACGGCTTTGGTCGCTTTGTAGCGAAAACGGTTAATAAATTTTTCCAGCCTTTCCCGTTCTTCCTTTTGTTATTCGTACCGTTTAAGAAGCTGCTCCTGATCCAGCGCTTTTTTACGCTCGAAAAAATGGTAATTCCCGGCATAGTGGGTTAAACGTCCCATCTGAATTTACACAATTTCCTGTGCCAGGCGGTCGATAAAAAAACGGTCGTGCGTAACGATAATAATACTGCCGGGAAAGTTTTTAAGGTAGTTTTCCAGCCATTCCAATGACGGCAGATCCAGATGGTTGGTGGGTTCATCCATTAACAACAGATCGGGTTGCTGCAGGAGCAGCCGCGCCAGATGTACGCGCATGCGCCAGCCGCCGCTTAAGGTGGAAACGGACTTAATAAAATCTTCCGTGCCGAAGCCCAGCCCCATCAGAATTTTTTTGGTCAGCGATTCCAGCTCATACCCGCCCAACAAATTGTATCGTTCTTCAAGCTGTCCTAATTTTTCCAGTTGCGATTGGCTGGCAGCGGATTGCATTTCCATCTGTTCGTGGAGGGATTCGATTTCCGCTTCCAAACTTAAAATTTCTTCGTGGCCTTCCATGGCTGCCTGCAGTACATTTCCGCGCGCTGTAACGGATTCTTCCTGGGGCAGGTAACCGATGCTGTATTCGCGCGGTTTGGTAATCACTTTTTCCGCAATTTCAATTTCGCCGCAGAGGATGCGCAGCAGGGTGGTTTTCCCAGCGCCGTTTGCGCCAACGAGGGCAATTCTTCTACCGGGATGAATGGTCCAGTGTACCTGTTTTAGAAGGTCCCGTTCGCCGATACTGTAGTTGAGGTTTTGTATTTGCAGCATGATTTCTATTTTTGTTTATTCTTTATTCAGCGCCAGGCGCGTCCGGTTTTTCCGTAAAAGCAGTTATTGAAAAATTTATGGATTGCTAAATTCTTTCATTCCAATAATTAAAAATAGCATTCCCGAATGTTTTTGTAGGAATCTCTTTGAAACAGCGCGAAACGCATTGCATGTAAAGAAACCCGCAATTCGGCGGATTGCGTTACACCTAATTTAGCGCATTATTTAAGGTTCCATTACTCCGCTAAACCGTTCACGATTGATTAAGCGCAATAATTTAGGCAGAGAAGGTCTTTTTTGCTAAAATATTTTTGTCGATTTGCGGAGTAAGACTGCTTTAAAATAAAAAGTAGATTATGTCATTTTGTGTGGATAACAGATTAAAAAAATGCCACAAATTTATGAAGATTTTCACGGATAAGGTTAAAAAGAATCTACGACAGATTTTTAGTTTTTAGCTTAGTGATTCCTGAATGCATTCTAAATCGTTCAACGACTGAAATATTTACCGTTTCAATTTCTTACTTGCATTTTCAGTAACAAATATGTTATCCTTTTTCTCTATGAATTGGAGCATTAAATACTTCAATAGTAAGGTAGAAAAATCTATTTTAAATTTGCCGATGGGTTACTTGCAAGGTATTTACGATTAGCAGACTTGATACTGGGATTTGGACCGAACTTAGGGATGCCGCATACGAAAGTTTTCAAAGAAGGTCTGTTTGAGTTTCGTATATAAAGTAAAGAGGGGTTTGTCCGAATATTTTATTGTACTATCATTAATGAGTTCACTACATTAATGTCCGGTTAAATTTAGAAAATTTATTCTGTTAAGGGAATTGTTTTAAAAACTCTCCCCCGAGCCCCGATTTCACGGGACTCGTCCCCTCCCTTGACGCTTCAAGGGATGGGGATGGGGGGTGGGATCCGAATCAAGTCCTGTTAATTCGTATTTCCCTTAATTTCCTGGAATTACAGAATTTCCAGACACTTGTTATTTTTTAACCGGACACTATTGAGTTCACTATAAAAACCACGAATTCCACGAATTTCCACGAATCTATTCAATGTAATTTCTATAAAAACAATCCGTGTCTTTCTGTGGAAATCAGTGGCTATGCCTTTTTAGGCTGGACTCATTAATAAAAAGATTTATATGCTCCATTTTTTCATAAAAAAACTCAAAAAATTCCTAAAAAGGAATTGAAACTTGCAATGTCAATATTGAAAGTGGTGAAAGAAAATGACACATAGTGAACTTAAAGAAAAAGCATTAAAACGAAAAGGCGTTGATGCTGAATATGAACCTCTCGAACCAGAGTTTGCGTTATTACGATCGATGTTGCTTGCTCGTCAGAAAGCAGGATTAAGTCAGGCTCAAATTGCAGAACGAATGGGAACAAAACCACCGGCAATCACGCGCTTAGAATCTTCATTATCCGGCGGAAAGCATTCACCGTCTATTGCTACATTAAAAAAATATGCGGAAGCCGTTGGGCACCATTTAGAAATAAAATTTGTTGAAAATTAAATTGGAAATGGTAATTATTGCTTAGTATAAATCTTTTCTGCAAAACTCCTTCCAGGCCATTCCTACAAAACAGGCTGATGTTGTTTCTAATTAAGCCGTAAAGCGCACAATGTCGCCTTGCCTTACAGAGGTGTTCACCGTAAATTCTGGCCTGATAAAAAAAGAAAGAGAGCCGTGTGTGCCGGTCGACTGGACGCAGTTTATACTTATCTATGTGATTGTAACAATGGGAGCCGTGCTTCAGGGTTCTTTGGGTTTTGGTCTGGGTCCATTAGCGGTTCCGCTGTTATTGTTAATCGATCCGGGATTCATTCCGGGGCCCATGCTACTCGTTTCCATCTTCCTGACCTTCTCGGTCTTTCGCCGGGAGCGCAGTGATTTTCACAAAGAGGGATTCGGCTGGGTCATTCTGGGCAGGATCGTCGGTTCGGCGGCGGGAGCCGGTTTACTGATTATTGTTCCTAACGAAAATTTAAATTTGCTGTACGGCAGCCTGATTATTTTGGCGGTGCTGTTAAGCGTTTCCGGTTGGCGTCTGAGAATGGTTCCGAAAAATTTTCTGTTTGCCGGAACCTTATCCGGAATGATGGCCACCGCCGCGGCCATTGGCGGCCCCCCCATGGCGCTGGTTTATCAGCATGGCAGCGGGCCGCGTCTGCGCAGTACGCTTTCGGCCATTTTTTTGATTGGATCGCTCATTGCACTTATCTTTCTTTTTTTTGCGGGGAAATTAGGAGTTCCCGAGTTGATACGGGCGTTTATTTTGCTGCCCGGAATTGTAACCGGGTTTTATTTATCCCGATTCAGTAAAACGGTTCTGGATAAAAAATTGTTACGGCCGGCAATATTAACCGTTTCTTTTTTTGCAGCGACAGTGCTGGTAATCAATAATCTGTAAAGATTGTCTTTGAGGCTTAAATCTTAGCCAAAAATTAATAAAGACTGTGAAGGGGCTATAAACTTCATTTACTTTCTGGTTAAAATATTTTGGCGAAAGTAAACAAAACCTGACTGGAGCGATAATTCCTTTAGATCGTTATTGAACCTGTCCTTGTGATCCCGAAGCATCGGGAGTGGCAATCTTACCGTAGATCGCCACGTTCGCTTCGCTCACTCGCGATGACAACGCAAGAATCGCTCAATTTAGGTAAAAGTATCTTACCCTAAAGGAGAAAAACGGTTTGAAATTTAAGCAATTGTTTTTTTGATAAATGATTGATTTTTGTTGTTTGTGCTTTAATTTTTTAATTATAAATTCTTGGAGAAGCCATGACCAATTTTGATATTTCAAACGCAATGACCGTAAAACTCCCGGCGGAGCTGCCGCCCAAAACGGAATTTTTACCCGGTATCCGCCGCGCGCCGGATCGCGGACTGAATCTAACAAAGGCCGAGATGGTGACCGCCGTGAAGAATGCGCTGCGCTATCTGCCCGAAGAACTGCACGAAACCCTGGCGCCTGAGTTTCTGGAAGAATTAAAAACCATGGGCCGGATTTACGGCTATCGGTTTCGTCCCCAGGGGAAAATATATGGGAAACCGATCGACCGGTACAAAGGTATTCTCGAAGCCCGCGCAATGCAGGTGAATATCGATAATAATCTTGATTTTAATGTGGCGCTGTATCCGTACGAATTGGTCACCTACGGCGAAACCGGTCAGGTTTGTCAAAACTGGATGCAGTATCTTCTGATTAAAAAATACCTGGAAATTATGACCGATGAACAGACCCTGGTTATTAGTTCCGGACATCCTGTAGGGCTGTTTCCGTCTCATAAAATGGCGCCGCGGGTTATTTCCACCAACGGTTTACTGGTGGGGGAATGGGACGATCCGCAGAATTTTAAAAAGCTGGCGGCTATGGGCGTTTCCAATTACGGACAGATGACGGCAGGCGGCTGGATGTACATCGGGCCGCAGGGAATTGTGCATGGCACCTATATTACCCTGTTAAATGCCGGACGGCTTTACCTGAACATTCCGGAAGATAAAGATTTAAAAGGTGTTTTTTATGTAACTTCCGGTCTGGGCGGGATGTCCGGCGCGCAGGCCAAGGCCATCGAGATAGCCGGCGGAATCGGTGTGATTGCCGAAGTGGATTACAGCCGCATCGAAACCCGCCATTCGCAGGGCTGGGTGGGTAAAGTGTCCGCTAATCTGGATGAAATTGCCGCCTGGATGCAGGAATTCAAAGCAAAAGGCGAAGCCGTATCCATTGCTTATCACGGCAATGTGGTGGAACTGCTGGAATATCTGGATCAAACTAATATTCATGTGGAACTGCTATCCGATCAAACCTCTTGTCATGCGGTTTACGAAGGCGGTTACACACCGGCCGGTGTATCCTTTGATAAGGGCCGGCAAATGATTAAAGAAAATGCCAAGCAGTTTGAAAAATTAGTGGATGAATCGCTTATCCGCCATTTCCGGGTTATTAAACGACTCACCGAAAAAGGAACCTATTTTTGGGATTACGGAAACAGTTTTATGGCCTCGGTGTTTGAGGCGGGCGAAAAAAGCATTGCCACAAATGGGAATGATACTTCCGATGGATTTATCTGGCCCTCCTATGTGGAAGATATTATGGGTCCCATGTGCTTCGATTACGGATTCGGTCCCTTTCGCTGGGTCTGTTTAAGCGGTAAAGCGGAAGATTTGCATAAAACCGATCAGGCGGCCATGTCCTGTATCGATCCGACCTTAAGTTCTATGCACCGCGATAATTATCACTGGATAAAAGAGGCGGAAAAAAACAAACTGGTGGTGGGCACACAGGCTCGCATTTTATACTCCGATGAAGTTGGACGGGTGGAGATAGCCCTTAAATTTAATGCAATGGTACGGAACGGAGAAATTGGCCCTGTGCTGATGGGACGCGATCACCACGATGTTTCCGGCACCGATTCACCCTATCGCGAAACGGCCAATATTTACGACGGCAGCCGTTTTACCGCCGATATGTCCGTACAGTGTTTTGCCGGCAATGTGGCCCGCGGAATGACGCTGGTCGTTTTGTCCAATGGCGGCGGCGTGGGAATCGGTCGGGCCAGCAACGGCGGAAACGGCATCGTTCTGGATGGCAGCGCCAAAGCGGATGAAATCGTGCGTAGCGGGCTTTCATGGGATGTGATGGGCGGGGTTGCCCGGCGCAACTGGGCGCGTAACGAAAATGCCATATCGACTTCCGCTAAATGGAATGAAAAAAATAAGGCAAAAGGCCATATTACTTTGCCCTTTATTCCCAAAGAAGGTTTAGTGGAAAAGCTGCTGGAAGGAAAATAAACACAAATAACCTTGCGAAACTTAAACGTTTCGTAAGGTTCCTTTTTGATTTCTATGAATTTAAAAAGGATTCGTAAAGCTGCTTTGAAAATTTTTAAATTTTGAGAAATACCACTTGTTTTGCCAATATTTTTTTATATATTGTTACGTTCCGATAAAACCTAAAATAAATAATTAATTCTCAAACGCCTCGTATGAGAGTTCGCTTATTCAGAAACTGGTTTTAATTAGATATAAATTGTTTAATTAATGGAGGCTTTATGAAAAAAAAATATATGGGAATTAGACTAATGACTATGTCTTTAGCTTAGCTATTTTGTTTAGATTGCTTCGCTTACGCTCGCAAAGACGGGTAAAAGCAGCATTGCGAGGTGCGAAAAAGGAGCAACGAAGCAATCCCCTGATCTTACTGAAATTAAAAAGTCTATTGCTGAGCTAAAGATATAAACGGTTAGACTAAAATATCCAAAATTTTATTTGATGTTTCCACCATTGTCTTTATATTTTCAGCCTGAATCTTCGCATTTTGCTGGGCCAGCATCAGTTTGGTAATTTTTTCGGCATCAGGATTACCTGCCGCCACACGGCCAGCCTGTTTGTTTAAATCTCTCATCGATTCATTTAAACCGTTCAAGGCAGAATTCAAACCGCTGCCGGATATACGATTGATCATAATTTCTCCTTAGGCTCTCTTCCTATGAATATCGACGGAATTGCGGAAAGATGAAATCTAAAGAGGTTTTATGGACAATTTTATCAGAATAATTATTTTGTTACTAATCAAGACACTTCGTTTAATACATAACATTTTTATAAACAATAAGATAGGTTTGTCAAAACAAAAAATTCTTCCTTTTTGCCCATATTTTCCGTACCTTACACCTCTTATAATTGCGATGAACTCGAAATGTGCAGCAGTCCTATGACATAAACACTTTAGTTTACCTGATTTTTTAAAGATAATAGAATGCAGATATAAAAGGAGGCAACGTGAAAGAAATTATTGAGGCTTTAGAGCCTAAAGCCGTATGGAAACATTTTTATGCATTAAATCAAATACCGCGCTGTTCCAGGCATGAAGAACAGGTCTCAAAATTTGTGACCGATTTTGCCGAAGAATGTGGCTTAACCTGGAAAGCAGATAAGGTAGGAAACCTGCTGATTTCGAAACCGGCTACAAAAGGAATGGAAGATCGTCCGGCTCTCGTTATCCAGGGACATTTGGATATGGTCTGCGAAAAGAATAACGATACGGAACACGATTTTTCCACAGACCCCATTAAGATGCTGGTGGAAGACGACTGGGTTACGGCAGACGGAACCACACTCGGAGCCGATAACGGAATCGCTGTGGCCATCGGAATGGCTGTGATGGAAGCAAAAGATCTGGTACACCCGCCGATGGAATTTTTATTTACCGTGGATGAAGAAACGGGTCTGACCGGCGCCAATGCGTTGGAAAAGGGTTTCGTTAAGGGACGTATTTTACTGAATATCGATTCCGAAGAAGAAGGCGCTTTGTACATTGGCTGTGCCGGTGGATTGAATACGCTGCTTACCGGAAAAATAGAATGGCAAAAGGCCTCCAATGATTATATTACCTATAATTTAAAAGTCGGTGGTTTACGCGGCGGTCATTCCGGTTTAAATATTCACGAAGGTTACGGCAACGCAATTATCCTGCTGGGCCGTTTGTTAAAGGCGATTTCCTGCAAAGTAAATATGCGTATGGTGGCGGTAAATGCAGGCAGCAAGCATAACGCCATTCCTCGTGAAGCGGTAGCTGCTATCCAGATTATGCCGGATCAGTTAATCACTGCTAAGGAAATTATCCGTGAATATGAGCAGATTTATAAAAATGAATTTAAACTGATTGAAGAAGGTATTTTTATCTCTCTCGAAGAAACCGGCCGCGTTGTACGTGTCTTTTCAGATGATTTTACCTCACGTTTAATTCGTTTGATGTATGCCATTCCTAACGGTGTGATGGCCATGAGCCATGCCATTGAAGGATTGGTTGAAACTTCTACCAATCTGGCGATTATCGAAACAAAAGAAAAACATGTGGAACTGCTTACTTCACAACGTTCATCTATTGCCAGCGCCGTTGATGATACCGCCGAAAAAGTGAAGGCTATTGCCGAACTGGCCGGTTTTCGTGTGGAATATAATGACGGTTATCCGGCCTGGGAACCAAATCCCGATTCCAAATTACTGGCGGCCTGCAAAAAAATATATCAGGATAAGTACGGAAAAGAACCGGATGTGAAAGCCATCCATGCCGGCCTGGAATGCGGAATTATCGGTGAACATTATGATGGAATGGATATGATCTCATTTGGTCCGGACATCGAAGGCGCCCATTCGCCGGACGAACGGCTGCGCATCAGTTCTACGCAACATATCTGGGAATATTTACTGGAAATAATGAAGACTATTCAATAGCTAAAAGAGGGATGCCAATCGCATCCCTCTTTTAGTTTTAAACCTTACGCAATAAAAAGGGTACTATATCGTTTTGTGTGGCTAGTTTTTTATTAAAAGCCGCGAATGAACACTGATTTTCGCCGATTAAATTTATTTGCGTTCATTGGCGCATTCGCAGCTAAGATTTATTTTTTAAGCGCGAAGCGCGCAAAGTTTTGTCAGGAAACACTAAAGATTGGCTCCTTTTCCTCACTTGTTCTGTTTTCTATACAGAATATTCCGGGCTTGTGCTAGAGATGTAACTTAAAATAGTCCGTAATTTTTTGATATAGATGCAAACGGTCTTTGCCGCGCATATTGTGTTCGTCGCCCGGATAGACAAAATAATCCAGCTGCTTACCGGCGTCAATGGCTTTGCGCAAATACAGCAGGCTGTTCTGCCAGACGACAGTGGGGTCGACGGCGCCGTGAATAATCAGCAGGCTGCCATCCAGATTATCGATATAATTAAATAAACTTGCCGTTTCATATCCGTCGTAATTCGATTGCGGCGTATCCATGTAACGTTCGCCATACATCACTTCGTAATAGCGCCAGTCGATTACGGGGCCTCCGGCAACGCCCGCCTTAAAGATACCCGGATTTCGTGTCATCATCGAAATGGTCATAAAGCCGCCGTAGCTCCAGCCGTGAACACCGATTCGGGTCGTATCCACATGGGCCAGCGATTTTAAATATTTTATGCCCACCATCTGGTCTTCTACTTCGAGAGTGCCTAACTGACGATGAACAGCCTGCTCAAATGCCAGTCCCCGATTGTTGGTGCCGCGGTTATCCATTGTAAAAACAATATAACCCTGTTCCGCCATATACTGAAACCAGAGCCGCCAGCCGCCAATCCAGCTATCGGAAATCATCTGACCGTGAGGACCGCCGTACACATAGACAATTACCGGATATTTTTTTGAATCGTCAAAATGAATGGGCAAAATCATACGCGCGTTTAAGGCGGTACCATTTTTATTTTGAAGTTTTAAAAACCGTGCGTCTCCAAGCGTATATTCTTCCAAAGGATTTGCGGCATTCAGCAAAGTTTGTACTGTTCCGCTGGCGGTTTTAATAAGATCAATTCGGCGTGGAACGCTGTGGCTGCTAAAGCGGTCAATAAAGTATTTTCCTGATTTTGAAAAAGCGGCGCGGTGGATTCCGGGAACGGAAGTCAGTTTTTTCATTTTTCCGGAATGGAGTTTGACTCGGTAGATATGGCGTTCCATTCCGTCGGATGAGGAGCCGCTGATAAACGCGTAGTTCCCGTTTTTATCGAAGGAAAGAAGAGCGGTTACATCCCAGTTGGTCTTTGTTAGCTTGCGGATTAATTTACCGTTTGTCTTGTAAAGATAGAGCTGATTAAATCCCTCCCGTTTGGAAAACCACAGGAAACGGTCGTTTTGACCCGGGATGAAAACCGGTCCGTGTTCCGGTTCCACCCAGTGTGGATTCTTTTCTTCGAAAAGTGTTTTTAACGGCAGGCCGGTGGAGGCGTCATACTGAATTAGTCTGAGATGATTTTGATCGCGGTTTAGATGAACGACGTAAATATATTTTTCATCCGGACTCCAGGTGACGTGCGGTAAATACTGATCTTCTGGCTGACCGGTTTGCAGATAGACCGTTGAACCGGTATTCAGATTGTATACGGCAATTTGTACCTGTTCGCTGGTCATGCCGGTCATGGGGTAGCGGATATTACGTACATTTGCCGGACGGGTATCTAAGTCTACCAACGGAAATTCGCTGACCATACTGCGGTCTAAGTGGTAGTAGGCCAAAAAATTTCCTTCCGGTGACCAGAAAGTCCCTTTATAAATACCAAATTCATTACGATGTACCGTGTTGTTGCCGTTGGAAATTCCGGGCGCCGTATCGTATGTAATTTGTACGGTCTGGTTTTTATCATAAGCGATATACAGGTTGTTGTCTTTTACATAAGCCGTTCGAAAAGTCTTTTTATGAATATCCGGATTTTCCGCTTTTTCTTCGGTTTGATTAACAAAAGAAAGCTGACTTGTGGCCAACCGGTAAGTAAAGATTTGTTGATTGCTGGTAAATCTCAATGTTTCATCATCGACCCAGCGAATGGACGGAAAGCGTTTAAGCGCTGTATTGCCTGCGCGCTCAAGAACATGGTTCAGCGAATCATGAGAAAGAAGCATACGTTTCTGATTGGTTTCGGCTTCGACCGAAATTAAACCGTAGCTACCATCGAGTGAATCGATAAGGCAGAGTAGATTCGAATTTCCCTGCCATTGAAGACCGTTAAGGTTCTCAATCTTCAGGTTGCTACGACTACCCAGAATGGCGTCTTTCAGAGTTAAAAGTTTATCTTGTGCTAACAGTGTGGTGAGCGTAAAAAACAAGATAAATAGTGTTCGTGTAAGATACATTGTTCCTCCTTGGTCATCTTTACGAAACTTTTAAAGTTTCATAAAGCTATGGTTTCAATCTCAACGAATCCTGCAAGGCTTCGCAGAGCGGTTCCGCGGAAGGTAATTTAAACAGATTTTTATTAAAACAAAAATTAGCTTAAATTGCGGAATACAGTTCAGTACCGAAAAATGGGAAATAGGCTATGCAAAAAATTCTGATACAAAACGGTGAAATCATCAATGCTCAAAAACGCTTTAAAGCGGATATTTTGATCAAGGATGAAAAAATAGAAAGAATAGAATATAAAATGGAAGCGGAGGCCGATACGGTAATTAATGCGTCCGGTAAACTTATTTTCCCGGGATTTATTGACGCGCACACCCATATGGGGATTCCCGTTCGGGGAACCGAATCGGCGGACGATTTTGACTCGGGCACAATAGCGGCTCTGCACGGCGGCGTTACGACGGTAATGGATTTTACCGTGCAGGAAAAAGGCGAGTCACTGGTTTCCGGTCTGGAACGGCGTAAGAAGAAAGCCGCGGGGAAGGCCCATGTAGATTACACTTTTCACTGCAATGTGACCGATCTGAATGATAAGCGGCTGTTGGAAATTCCGGAAATCATCAGGCAGGGGGTAATTAGTTTTAAAGCCTTTTTGGCTTACAAGGAAGCGGGTATGCAACTGGATGATCGTCAGATTCTGGAATTGTTAAGAAGCGTACGGGATGCCGGAGGGACGGTGATGTTCCATGCAGAGAACGGAGACCTGGTTGAATTTTTAACCGACACGTATCTGAAATATCAAAAAACAACAGCCAAATACCATGGTTTAAGCCGACCCGCCGAAGCCGAAATTGAGGCGGTAACCCGAGTTTTAACCTTAAATCGTTTTGTGGAATGTCCCATCTATTTTGTGCATTTAAGCACCACCGAAGCAGCGCAGTTAACCTTCATGGCCAAGGAAAACGGACAACCGGTTTTTCTGGAAACCTGCCCCCAGTATCTGCTGTTTGAAGAAGCCGTCTATGAACAGGAAAACGGACATCGTTTTATTGCCTCGCCGCCCTTCCGAAAACAAAATGATTTGGCCTATCTGTGGATGGCTTTGAACCAGGGTGTGATGGATGTGGTGGGAACCGATCACTGCCCGTTTACAATTGCACAGAAAGACGCCGCCGGGGGCGCTTTTCATTTAACGCCCAACGGTCTGGACGGTGTGGAAACGCTGTTTCCGCTTTTATATAGCGAGGGCGTTAAAAAAGGAAGGTTGCCGTTGCGCAAGATGGTCAGTCTGATAGCCGAAGAACCGGCGCGGCTCTTTGGTTTGTTTCCGCAAAAGGGGATTGTAATGCAGGGCTCTGACGCGGATCTGGTTATTTTCAATCCTGAAGGAGAAAGTACGATTAGGGCAAAAGAGTTACATTCGGCGGCCGGTTGGTCGGTATACGAGGGAATTCAAATAAATGGTGAAATCGAATCGGTTATGCTGCGGGGGAACTGGCTGCTAAAAGACGGGGAACTTCAGGAAGAAAACTTAAATAAGGGACAGTTTATAAAAGCGCTGATTTAAAGGAGTATTTATCAGCCTTTTTCTATTTGATTTTAAAGGCGATTTGAACCATTGGCGGACGGGAAGCCGAGAGTTGAGGAGAAATGGTTAGTTTACTTGTTTTTTTATCCCGGTCGCGATCAACCATAAATCGGCCAATTGCATATCCAATTAATGCGCCGGCGGTGACATCCGAAAGCCAGTGTTGGTCATGGTAGATGCGGGCTGTACTGGTTAACAGAGCCGCGCTAAACCAGGCGGTTTGCCAGAAAATATTGTCGATTCGCGAAGCCATTACCGTGGAAACGGCAAATACAGTGGAAGCGTGTCCGGAAAAAAAAGAACGACTGGGTTCTTTAAATCGAAACGGGTGAAAATCATAAGGACCTGTGTTACGGTAGGGCCGTGAACGGCCGAATAGTTCCTTTATAAAAACGGCTGTTAATCCGGTATAAAACCATGCTTCGGCTGCCAGCAACCCTGTCTCGCGCAGACCTTTGCTCCCGCTTAATAATCCTGCAGAATAAAGGACGGCAATTCCGCCGGCCGTGTACCATTTATCACCGTAATAATTATCAATGGAAAAGAGAGAATTACCGAATGCGCTTTGATTTTCCTGTGCAAAAGAGCGTATTTTTTTATCCAGCAAACTAATGCCGATCACTCCGGCGCCGATTAGGGCGGCGTTGACATAACAGCGCTTTTCCGCTGTAAAAAGGGTTCCGTAAAATTCTTTTCCACTCTTCAAAAATTCGTTCGCATCAGTTTTAATATGCGGCCAAATCTGAGCTTCTGCCTGCAGAGTGAATCCGATTAAAAAAAGAAGTAGAATTGTAGTTTGTCTGCGCATAAAGGTCATTTCCATAAATGTTAAGCGGTAAACTATACTTTTTATTAAAACAGAGCAAAAAAAAGGATACCGGCGAGCGAAAACAACCGGTATCCTAAAATTTAAAATAAAAGAAAGATTATGGATTTGCCGGTGTATTCGGATTGGAATCGCGTTCTAACTGCGGGTAAGGCAGCCAGGCTACCTTTGCCTGATTAATTTTCCCGAAACGTCTTAGGTCTTCGAGACTCACACCGGTTGCAAATAATTCATACTGTCTTTGTTTGAGAATCTCGTCCAGTACCGCTGCCTGCTCACTGCTTGCAAAATTAGCAAGACCGGCGGCGCTGCGGATTATATTAATATTTGTAACGGCGGTGGGTAAATCGTTGGTACGGGCGGCAGCTTCCGCCTGAATCAGAACCGCTTCACCATATTTAAACAGGTCGTAAGGGTCTTGTTCACCGGCCCAAAGGTTTAACGAATAAATATTATTTTCATCTGCGTTCGGCCAATCCAATCCGCCATTATAAGAAGTGGCGCTGAACAGGACATCGATGCGTGTGTCGCCCGCTTCGGCGTCTGCGCGCCAGTTTGCCGGCACGCCAAACATATTCCGTGTATGAAAATTATCGGTCAGAGGGTTTTTATTAATAGCGCTATATGCCAATTGGGATGTTGCCCCGGCGTCGACGCTGGCGGCAAAGGTAGCCGCATTTGCATAGTCGCCTTTCATTAAAGAAAGCCGCGCCTGATACATTTTAATGGTATTCATCAGGTCAAATCCGGCGCCGAGAATATCCGAATTAAATTCATCGGAAACATTGGCTGCCTTAACCTTCGCATCGGCAAGTAGGGTTAAAGCGCGATCCATTGCCGCGTCTTTTGTAACATATTTAGGCGCTTTGGTGTTATATGTTTCAACAGGAATCTGCTGAAATCCACTCTGTAGCAGAATCGTAAATTCAATGGCCTTAATCGTCTTAGCCAGAGCGGTCATCCCGTTTCTGGTGCCATCCGAAAGGGTAACATCGTCGATATTAAAAAGAATATCATTGGCCGATTTTATAGTTTGATAGGCATGTGACCATAGCAGACGAACGGATGCATTATCTTCAATAATTACCGCATCCTGAAATTCACGGTCATTGGCAAACGAGTTACTGTTGGCGCTAAATTCACCGGCTAATAATCCGGGAATAATAATGGGATCGTCAATACCGATAGCGAGGCGTCCCTGCATTCCGACAGAGACGGCTTTCAGACCTTCGGCCGTTGTCAGCACCTGCTCTTCGGTAGGAGTGTTAGGGTTGGTGATATCCAGATTGCAACCGGTAAAGGCGGCAAAGGCAAGAATCACCAGTAATTGCAGCGTTAATTTTATTTTTTTCATCATTGTATTCCTCTCTAATTAGAATTTTACCTGGATTCCAAAATTCCAGCTGGCGGGAATCGGAACGGTTGCAAAATCAAAACCGCGTACCATGGTACTTTGTGCGGCCACATTTACTTCCGGATCCATTCCGGAATATTTGGTAAAGGTTAATAAGTTTCTGCCAACCAGGCTAAATTCAACCGCTTCAACACCCAGCGCATCTACAAACGGCTGGTGCAGACGGTATTTGATGGCCAGATTTCTTAGTTTGACGAAACTTCCGTCTTCGATGTAGTTTTCGTATGTTTTGCGAACGGTATTGTAATAGCCGACCGGAACTTCGCCTTTAATTTCACGGTCATAAGCCGTACCCACGGCAAAATAAGGAGTTTGCAGCATACGTTCGGTAAAATTGAAAACATCCTGTCCCATCATCGCGTCAAACTGAATATTGACGGAAAAATTGGAAAATATTTTGAAATCATTGATAAAAGACCACACATAATCAGGGTTCGGATTTCCGATGATCGATTTAGTAGGACTCTTTACGGGAATTCCGGTTCTCGGGTCAATTTCGTAGTGTCCGTCCATAGTGCCATCGCCATCTAAATCAAGGTCGCCGCCCTGGGTGTAACCATAAAAATATCCCGGCACCTGACCTTCATCCACCCATACAATGCCCCAGCTCCCGGGCAGTGCAAAGGCGCCGCCGTCGCTCAGTGTTTCGATAAGCGGGGTGTTTTTGGAGAAAGTAAAGGAAGAGGTCCAGAGGAAATCTTCGGAAGTGTAATTGATGGTGCGCAGCATAATTTCGATACCTTTATTCGAAAGGACGCCGACATTGGCCAACTGCTCGGTATATCCGGTGGAGAGGGCTACATTTTTAGGAAGGATTAAATCGTGCACTTTACTATTATAATAGGTCAGTTCAACACCGATACGGTTGTCTAAAAAGGCCAAATCGGTACCAATTTCAAATTCTTCCATTCGTTCCGGTTTAAGATCGGGGTTGCCGCCGCGCAGAGCGTTTACAACACCGGCCTGACCCGAGTATTCCTGAAACTGATAATTGGAATACTGGCTGTAACTATCTACCGGCTGCCCACCGGAAAAACCGTAAGCCGCGCGGAATTTCATATTATCATTATAACTGTAGGATGTGCTGAATTTGGGGAACATCTGCCAGCGCACATCGGAACCAAAGGTGGAAGAAGCGTCCATTCTCAGCGAACCGGTTACATAAAGCTGGTCTTTCCAGCCCACGGTCTCCTGAAAATAATACCCAAGGGTTTTACGGGTATCCACAAATTCACCGGCAAACTGGGTTTCACCCTGTACAAGTTCTACCAGCATGGTCAGGTTTTGTGCGGTGGAGGAAACAATATCCGCGTAATTGGACTGATAGTTAACGCCGGCGGTGGAAATAGACTGAATATCCGGTGAAATATCGATGGTGTAGGTCGCGTCTGCATCCACATTCAATAATTTGGATGTTTTAACTGCCGATTTCGAATAGCCGTCTTTGCGGGCCGGAGCCGATGCGTTTTTCGGGGTATATTCTTTTGCGGTTTGTGTGTATGTATCGTATCCCAGGTTTAAATTCATATTCAGGTTTTTCATCGGGGTTAAAGCAAATTTAATTCCTCCGATAAAACGATCGATTTCCTGCGGGGCGCTCCAGTTTCGAATCACATCAAGCGGATTGGCCGTAAAAATACCATAATTAGTGGCATCCGGATAAACGCCTGTTTCCGGATCGGGCCGGTAGTCGATGATGTTCGGTCCGAAAATAAGATTGGTAAAAACACCGTAAAAACCAACCAGACCACCATTGGGCACCAAATTGGCATAGGAATGGATGTAATTGGTAGATGCCGAAAGAGACAACCATTCGTTTACATATTGATTAAGATTTAAACGTACGTTTTGTTTGCGGTAATCGGTTCCGCGCATAACGCCTTCCTGATTCAGGCGTGAACCGGAAAGGTAGTACTGTGTCTTTTCGTCGCCGCCGGACATGGAAAACGCGGTGCTGTTCGTCCAACCGGTCCGGTATATTTCATCATTCCAGTCATACCGTTCCACAGAGGTCAGGTTGTTTTGATCGTAGTAAGTCCAGCCGGATGTGGGGTCTGTTACGGTTGTATTGCCCCGATACGGGAAAGAAGAAACTTCGAGTTTACTGCTTTGAGCGTCAAAGCCGACACTCTGTTTAAAATCGACTTTTAGTTTCCCGGCTTTACCGCGTTTTGTAAAAATCTGGATAACACCGTCGTTGGCGCGGGAACCATACAAAGCGGCTGCTGCTGCGCCTTTGATAACTTCGATATGATCGATATCGTTCGGATCCAGGTCAGCGATACGGTTTGAGCGGTAGCCGCCCAAATCAATCAGTTCGGAGGAACTGTTGTCCACAACAACGCCGTCGATAATGTAAAGCGGTTCGGCGCTACGGGAGATGGAAGAGGTGCCGCGCAGACGAACGCTGGTGCCGCCGCCCGGTGTACCGGAGTTTACCTGCACCATAGCGCCGGCAACTTTTCCGGATAATGCGGCGTCAATCTGTGCGCTTCCGTTGTCAATAGCTTTGCCGGTAACCATTCCGATACTGTTGCCGAGTTTTTTCTTCTGCCGCGGATCGGCGGTACCCGTAACGACAACGGCTTCCATTTCCAGAATATCATAATCCAGCTTAAAATTTACTTCGATTGTCCCATCGAGTTGTGTAATGGTCTTTCGCTGGTTTTTATACCCAATATACTGCGCTTCCAGGATGATTTCTCTTGTAGTAGAGGGAATTTCAATGGAATATTCGCCGTCGAGATTAGCTGTAGTACCAAAATTGGTATTCACCACAATGAGATTTGCGCCGGCCAGTCCTGCGCCGCGCTTATCTGTAATTTTTCCTTTTACGACTAACTGCGCCCAACTGAATACAGTGGTCAGAGTTAGAACTAAAAGTACCGTCGTTAGTTTTTTGTGCATGTGTCATGCCTCCTTGTGTTGGTTAGTGAACGGTTACTTACTTTTTAACAAAATATACAACTGACAATGCAACCATTGAACAACCGTACGTGCCCTGGTTGAGAATGTAATCATCCGTAATGCTATTTTTATTATGGGGTTCTATTAAATAATAGATGGATAGAATAGTAATGAATAAAAAATCAAAATTCAAGAAAATTATACATTGTTGATTGAGCCTATGCGAAACGAAAGATATTTTTTTTTGCCAGCAGGGTTAACGAAATACCGCGTATGGCCATAAATAAGAGCATGGCCAGCCACATACCGTCATTTCCCAGATAGGGAACAGCGATATAGTAGACCGGAAGAAAAAAGAGAAACAGAGCCAGCAGCATCGTGTTGCGCATGGCTTTTGAAGCGGCCGCACCAATATAAATACCATCCCAGATATAACTAATACTGTTTATAACCGGTGCGGCTACGGTCCAGCCCAGATAGCGAATCGTTGTTTCGATAATGGCCGTCTGGTTTGTGAACAGAGAAATAATTTCCCGGCCGAATGCAAGTAAGGCAAGAGAAAAAAACGCTCCGAGTCCGGTGCCCCAAAGAAATATAAAACCGACGGTACTTTTAAGATGCTCGGTGTCACGGGCGCCGAAAAAACGGCCGGTTAGACTTTCGGCGGCAAAAGCGAACCCGTCGATACCGTATGAAAATACGCTCCAGAGCTGCAGTAAAATGGCGTTAACGGCCAGGATTTTATCGCCGAGCGAAGCGGATTCCGCCGTAAAAAAGGAAAAAGTAAAAATCAAACATAAGGTGCGGATAAAAATATCGCCATTCAGTTTAAAGAAACGAATTAATTCGTTTTTATGTAAAATCTGAGCAAGACTGAAACGGCGGATATAGTTTGAAAAATAACGTTTTAGAAAATAAAAGGCTAACAGTAATCCCGTGTATTGCGAAATGACGGTTCCCCAGGCAGCGCCGTCGGACCCCATGCCCAAGCCCAGTACAAACCAGGCGTCAAAAGCAACATTTAAAATATTTACAACAATGGTTACAACCATTGGGAAGCGTGCATTTTGCATGCCCAAAAACCAGCCGGTTAACGCATAGAGCGCGAGTGTGGCCGGCGCGGCCAGGATGCGGATATAAAAATAACTTTTTGCAAAATATTCCACGTTATCGGAAGCATGGATTAAACCGAAACTGATTTCGGCAATAAGATACTGAAAGAGTAGCAAAAAAAGCGCGGCTATTCCGGCGACCAGCAAAGCCCGGGTTAAAATCATACTGCTCTCTTTGTCATCTTCTTTGCCGCGGGCCTGGGCGGTGAGACCGGTTGTGCCCATTCGCAAGAATCCGAATCCCCAGTACACAAAATTAAAAACCATGCTGCCAACGGCCACCGCCCCGATAGACCAGCTGTTGGGCAGGTGTCCCATTAAAGCGGTATCCACAACGGATAGCATAGGCACGGAAAGGTTGCTGATAATATTAGGAATGGCCAGTCGTAGTATTTGTTTGTTTATGGTCATGTTACTTGCGATTTTGTTTTGCGTGTACTGTTCTGAAAAATCCGTGAATTAATACAAATTAGCACGGATAAAACTACAAAAAAATTGCAGATGCTTTGTATGCCTGGCCCAGTGTTTTGTAAATACAGATGAACCTTTTCAGTGCCGTTTAAAATAGATACAAAACAAGCATGTTGTAAAAATACAGAAAAAGTAGGAATCGGCAAAAAACATTTACGAGAATACGAGAAAGTTTTTATGGCGTATTATCAGTTATAATTGGTCAATAGTGTCCGGTTTAATTTAGAAAATTTGTTCTGTTAAAGAGATTATTTTAAAAACTCGCCCCCTCCCTTGACGCTTCAAGGGAGGGGGATGGGGGTGGGTTCCGAATCAAGCCCTGTTAATTCGTATTTCCCTTAATTTCCTGGAATTACAGAATTTTCAGACACTTGTTATTTTTTAACCGGACACTATTGATAATTGGTAGTAGATGAACATTAATTTTCCCTTTTCTTAGGATAATACGAAAAGAAATTTTTTAGCTGCGAAAGAGCGCGAATTAACGCGAATACAATGAGCAACCCCGCCGCAAGTTAAAAATACCGATTTATCGGTGCAATGGGGTATTCAAATGGAAAGGAGTTTCAACAGTAAAAAGCAAAAAAATTATATATTCTTATGAACCATTGCTACAACTGACTTCGTATTTTAAAACTAAATTTCGCCAGGGTTTTTGCCTCTTTGTGGTTAATCAAAAGATGAGTCCAGTCTAAAAGGCATAGCCACCGATTTCCACAGAAAGACACGGATTGTTTTTATTGAAATTCATTGAATAGATTCTTGGAATTCGTGGTTTTTATAGTGAACTCAAAGATGGATAAAAAAAACCTCTTTTCCCTTGGCAGGCCGATACCAAAGACTTAATAAAGAAGAACCCGTCGGAAGTCGGGCAAACCAAAAACACCAGACGTACAGAGAAGAATGTAAACTTCTCAGAATGACTCGCTAAAAATCCTTAAACTCGTCCCGCAAGCGCCGGATAGCTGACCGGGCTTATTTGTATAAGAAATTCAGAATCTGTATATTTTATCATTCTGCTCTCAGAAGAGGGCAACGGATGTGAAAACAGTTTAATCAAGTCGTCTCTTTTATAAATGTCGGGAAGTATGAACACTAAAAAACCAGCGAAGCAAAAGAATGAGCTCGATATTGTTGATAAAATTCGTAACGGCGATGCGTATGCGTTTAAAGAATTATTTAAAACCTATTATAAACCGTTGCTAAAAAATGCGCTCCGCTATGTCCGCAAAATACAAATAGCCGAAGATATTGTGGAAGATGTGTTTCTTAAAATCTGGGAAGAACGTAAACGGTTAAACATAAATGTAAGTCTTAAAGCGTATTTATTTCAAATGGTGCGGAATCATTCTTTAAACTATTTAAAAGGAAAGAAAATTGAACTGACCGATGCGTTTTTTTTAGATATTTCTCTGCAAAGTGATATTACAACAGACCAACAAGCAAATATCAATGAAATAACGGAGCATATTCAAAAAGCAATATCCGAGCTTCCGGAACGTTCCCGCAGCGTATTTACCATGCACAGGTACGATAGTTTAAAATACTCGGAAATTGCCGAAGTGCTGAATATAACGGAAGGTACGGTCGAAACACATATGGTTCGCGCTCTGAAATTCCTGCGGAAGCGGCTTGCATTTTTACTTTCGGTACTGACTGTCCTTAGCAAAATGTAAATAAATTATTTTTTTGTATAGGTAATTTTATTTTAGATTGTCTATACAGTTAGAGAAGGGTAAATATGAACGATTCCGTAACAATGAAACTTATACTAAAATATTTATCGGGTTCAATAAGCCAAGAGGAAAAAAACGAATTAACCGCTTGGTTAGAATCGGATATAAAAAATAAAAAAGCGTTAACCCTGTACGAACGTGTTTGGAGCACGCAGGAAAAAGAAGGTGAGAATGTAAATATGCAAACCGCCTGGAATAATGTAGCAAAAAAAGCAGGAATCGCCTTACCTTTTGAAGAGACCACGATCAATACCTTACCCGTACAAATTCCAAAGAGTCAAACAATCACCCGCTATGGGTATCAATTTTTACGTTATGCCGCTGTGTTTTTAGTGGCTGTTTCTCTTTTATTTTTATTTAAAAAAACAACACAAACCACTCAGGCGCCGGAGCAGCAACAGATTCTTGTACAATACGGAAAACAAAATAGCGTTGTATTGCCGGATGGTTCCAAAGTTATTCTGGACGCCGGCAGTAAGCTGAGTTTCCCGAAGGGATTTGACGGAAATGTACGCGAAGTGTTTTTAAGCGGCGAAGCCTATTTTGAGGTTACACACAACCCCAAAAAACCGTTTGTTATTTATGCCAATAAAGGAATCGTTACCGTACTCGGGACAAAATTCAATGTACGCGCCTGGCAATTTGACAATGAGGAGGTGAAAGTAGTGGTGGCGGAAGGCACTGTTTCTTTGCGGGCAAATACAACGAACAAAGAGGCTGGCGCTATAATCAATAAAGGAAAAATGAGTTATTTGACAGACGCCCATTTAACAGCCAGCGTTCCCACAGAAGTAAACGTTAATACGTATTTGGCCTGGATGAAAAGAGATTTGATATTACAGAATACACCCCTAAATGAAGTATTGGACAGGCTTTCACGCTGGTATAATTTACAGTTTAAACTTCCCAGTCCGGTATATAACAGAGTACGCATTACCGGAACATTTCATAAAAAATCGGTTGCTCATATTCTGGAAGCAATCGGTTTAATGACGCATTTAAATTATACGCGCGAAAACAATACGATAAAGTTTTATCAAAGTAAATAAGATCGAACTCAATACATAACCATCCTATAATTAAAACGTTAGGCAGAAAACGTAATAAACAACCTGTCTTTCAGAACCGATGCAGCGGTTTTCTGGACAGGTGCGTATTGCCCAGGGATTTCTATGGGAAAAATGGTTACTGCATAAACCGTATTTACGTATGTTTAGTATCTTTTTTGCCGAAAAATTATGGGTGATCCAGTTGAACAAAGCAGAGGTAAAACGAATGAAAAAGAAAAAGATGATACCAACGATTTTCTTGTTAATGCTTTCTTTTTTCTTAAGCGCTTCTCTTATGGCGCAAAATAATACGGACGTACCAAAGCAACTGCAAAATCGTGTTACGTTAAACATGGAAAATGTGCCATTAAACGATGCGCTTAATAAAATCGCAGAAAAAGGCGGCTTTCAGCTGCTTTTTAGCGAAACCTTCATTCCTACAAACCGCATCGTATCGGTCAATTTTAATAATGTACCGGCAGCGGAAGCGCTACAAAAAGTTCTTGCGCAAACGTCTACTGATTTTAAGGTAACAGGCGCCGGACAAATTGTTTTGGTGCCTTCCGAAGCAACTTCTCAGCAAAGTCCGGTAAAAAATGGTACGATTGCAGGCAGCGTTTATAATTCCCAAACAGACGAACCGTTGGCAGGCGCCAATGTTTATCTGGAAAACACCTCGTTTGGGGCTGCAACAGATGAAGACGGTATGTTTATTATTATGAATGTCCCTTCCGGAAGTTATACGGTTGCCGTTAATTTTGTCGGTTTTAAAAAACAAGCAAATAATATTACGCTGGAAGCGGGTGATAAAGCGAAACTGAATTTTGCCATGCAACCCAGCCTAATGGATTTGGATGCCATCGTTGTGACCGGTAGTCAGGGCGGAAGGGAAAAAAGAGCTTTGGCAAGTCCGGTTACGGTTGTATCGGAAAATGATTTGAAACTTATGCCCATCGAAAGCACCAATGACCTGTTTGAAGGGAAAGTACCGGGCGGATACAATCTGGATATAGGGTTTGCTTCGAGAAACAGACAAACCATTGCCTTACGAGGCAGCCAGGCTTTTACAACTTACAACAATACGGTAAAAACCTACATAGACGGCGTTGAAGTGGCGGACTATGGGTATAGTCCTCTGGCGTCTTTAGATTATAATGATATCGAAAAAATAGAAATTCTGCGCGGCCCAATGGCATCAACGTTATATGGCTCCGGTGCAAGTGGCGGTGTCGTCCAGATCTTTACAAAAAGAGGTAGCCGTAAAGGGGCAAGAATTAGATTTAAAAGTTATGCGACCGCAACATCTACTCCGTATTTGGATAAAACGCCTATCGGGCAAAACTATTCTTTAAATCTTTCCAGTGGTTCGCCCGGTAAAGACTTTACAATTGGTGTTTCTCGTTCCAAATCGGATTTGCCTTATCCTAATAATGGTATTAAAGATGAAAAATGGCGGTTTAACGGCGGCGCAAATATTACCAGCGGCCCGTTTATCATCAATATGAATGCTTCTTTTGGTTCCAGCGTTTACGGTTCGGTAAATAATCCCTATAAGGTAAAACTTGCGGAAGAAAGAGGCTGGACGAATGCACCGGATTCGTGGAACGATGTAAGTGACCGTCGATATACAAATTCCGATCAACTGGCAAGTATGAGTATCCGGCATATCATTTTGCCTAATTGGTATCAGAATTTAACACTTGGCTATAACAAATCAACTATCGAGAACAACTCACTCTCTTCCGATTTGGTTTGGGTTTTTGATCCGTCTGTGGGATGGACGCAGGTGGATAAGTTTTATTATTTAAATCGTAACTGGACCAAACGCACTTTAAAATGGTTTACAAATACCAAACAGACTTTCGGTGAAGATTTTTCCGCAGATATTACGGCGGGTTTTGAGCATACATTGCAAAGCGTTGAATATTTAAACTCAAACCTTGATGTGGATCCCGAAACAGTGAGCGGGTTATCTCTGGATAATGGCATCTTAACCAATTATGATGAAACCAATACCGGGTATTTTGCCGAAACGGTGTTTGGTTATAAAAACCAGTTGTTTTTAACGGCAGGAATTCGTCTGGAAGATAATAGTTATTACGGTGATGAATATGGTTTGGAAAATAATCCCCGGCTCGGATTGTCTTATGTTTATGAAAATGGAAGTATTATGGCGAAACCGAGATTTGCCTGGGGTAAATCTACTAAGGCTCCGAAAGTTTTACAAAAAGACTACAGAGAGACAGCCTGGGCCATATTCTTAGCCAATCCCGATCTCGGTCCGGAATCACAATCAGGATATGAAGTGGGCACCGACTTTTATTTTGGCGACATCTTTTCGTTTGAAATGACCTACTATGATCAGTTGGTTAAAAACGGAATAACAACCGTAAACGTCGATGATACAACTACAACAAAGAGAGAGTACCAATACCAGAATATCAATGAATTTTTTAATAAAGGCTGGGAGTTTGCCGGCAAACTGCTTCTCAATCCATTTACAGTGAACTTTACTTATACGATTAATAACAGCAAGTATGGCGATAACCAGAGTTCATCTAACTGGCGATACAAAGAAGGAGCAAAAAAACTATACACTCCGGATAATACCGCTTCCCTGGGACTTTCGTACAAAATTCCGGCGCTTATTCCCGGTTCTAAAAAAGGCGGGTTTGTGGGAATGGATCTGACCTATACCGGGAAAATGCTGGTTGATAATATTCTAAGACAGTACGATGGCTATTATAATCCGAATATCGATCGCCTAAGTTCCGATGATCCGGAAAACCTTAAAGAAAAAGAAGGGTATTATAAATTGCGCCTTCGCGGAAACTACTGGTTTACGGATTATCTCTCTCTTTTTGTGGATATTATTAATCTTACCGATTACCAAAAAAGCGGATATAATGAAATCACTCCTTCGCTTGGCAGAGTTACAAAAATCGGTTTGGATATTCAATTGTAGAATCCCGATTTACCCCATACCTCCACTACGAATAGCCCATCCCCTTATGGGCTATTCGTTTCAATAAATGTATCGAGGATAAAATGAAAAAGAATGTTCTTTTGGTTTTAAGTTTTCTGTTTTTATTACTAATTGGCTGTCAGCAAGAAGTGCCAAAGAAAAGTATAATTAAAGTTCAACCCGAACATCCTTTGCAAAAGAGTACTATGACGATTTTGTTCACTCCCGGAAACGAATCTTCTCTTGCACAGGCAGACAGTATTACGCTTCAGGCGCTTTTTGTTCCGGTAAATCCAACGGACAGAGAGATACTTGAGAATGGAGCGATAAATGAAATACCCATGGAAAGACAAGGAATCTCTTGGGAAGCGAAGCTGACACCGAAGCAAACAACCGGCTGTATTATTTTCCAGTTTGAAGCTCAGGATAAATATGAAAATAACAATCAAAAAGGTTGGGAAGTCCTTTTGTACTCCAAAGATGGAAAACCGGTACCCGGCGCTTATTCGGCGTTATCTCAGGCAACGGGTGAAGGAATGGTTTCGTTTATTTTAAATTTAAGACGACTGGACGCCGATTCTGCATTGGCCTTATATCATAAAGAAATTATGATGTATCCGGAAAACTGGCGGGCAAGAGCGGTAAGTTCCAATATCCGCTATCGCAAAGCCGCAAAGGAAAATGATAAAAAGGCTACAGCAGAGATAGAAAACGAGCTTAGCGCTTACATTGCCGATCATCCCACCGATATAAAACTTCTGGAATTCGCCTATTCTTTTTATTACCGTCCGAATCCCAAAAAGGCAGAACAAATTGTAGAGCAGATAGGAAAGATTGCTCCCAAACATCGCTATGTCCTTAACAAAGAGCTAATCCGAATCAGAAAAATTAAAAATACAACAAAACGCCTAAACGAATTATTAAAAATGGAAGACAGCGTTCGGGGGAGTAGTTTTTACTGGAGTTGGGCGCGCTATGTCCTGCCGGATTTGGCAAGTTTAAAAAAATGGGATTCCGTCATTGAAATTGCTAATAAGATGATTAATGAAATTAATTCCGATGACCTCGTTTATCCCACTTACACTCAAAAGAAGAAAGAAGCAAAGAGAAAATCATTTGTATATACGCCTCTCAGCGAAATGGCTACGGCTTATCACAAATTAGGAAAAAACAAAAAAGCGCAGGAGTGCTTTGATAAATTAAGTAAAGCAAAACTGTATCCGCACCAGGAAGTGGCCTTCCGGGAAAAATATCTTCAGTTTTTGATCGATATGAAAGACTGGAATAAAGCGGTTGCTATCGGAATTACCGCCATCGAAAAAGCAAAGTCCAATGATAAAATAATTGAATTGTTTAAACGCGCCTATACAAAAAAAACCGGTGATGCCAAAAGCGCTGAACAAATGATTGCGGAAGCCAAGAAGAAAAGCGGCGCCTATCGCGAAGAAGAAATCGCCAAAACATTTATTTCAAATGCAAAAATGGCCCCGCAATTTACACTTAAAAATCTAAACGGCGAAGAAGTATCTCTTGCTTCGCTGCGCGGCAAAACAGTCATTGTCGATTTCTGGGCAACCTGGTGCAGCCCCTGCAAGGCCTCCTTCCCCTATTTGCAAAAGTTCTGGGAAGCACATCAAAACGACAAAAATATAGCCTTGTTTGCCATCAATACAAGCGAACAAAAACAGGGGGATGCGCGAATTAAGGCTATTAAAAAATTTATG
>JAJRSO010000035.1 GCA_024278755.1 Calditrichota bacterium
AATGAGGCGGCTCAGCTGGTTAGCCTACCCTTTAGCAGGGCCGGCGGTATGGGCATGACAGGCGGTGGAATGATGGGCATGGGCCGCCGTGAACGCCGAACCGGATTTCCCAGTGGAAGCGCATTTGACATTGCCCGTTTTAATATCGTTAAAAAAGAGACAGCATCTAAATCCCTGCCGGCCGTTCTTTCTAAAATCCCACAGCCCGATGTTGCGCAGGCCATTAATACAAATAATCCCAGACGCTTTGTATTTGCCATGGGACGTGGCAGCGCCACGATCAACGGACGCAGTTTCGAAATGACTCGGGTAGCCGATGATGAGATTGTTAAATTAAATACAACGGAAGTGTGGGAACTGGTTAACGGCGGCATGGGCATGATGCAAATGCCACATCCGGTACACGTGCACGGTCTGCAATTCCGAATCATCGAGCGCACAGCAGGCTCAGGCTGGGCCTCCATAAAAGACGGTTTTGTGGATCAGGGCTGGAAAGACACCGTGCTGCTTATGCCCGATATGCGCGTCAAAATTTTACTACGTTTCGAGGATTATACCGGATTGTTTTTGTACCACTGCCACAATTTAGAACATGAAGACATGGGCATGATGCGTAATTATTTAGTGGAAGCGTAGTTTTATAAAGAGAATAGAAAGATAAAAAAGCCTTTCTGTTTTTGTACACAGGAAGGCTTTTCAATTCTGTTAAAAATTTAATTATTCGGATCGTAAGGCATCATACCGTTAGGAATAAAATCCCAGTCGATACCCGGCTCTACTTCGTGTGCCAGTTCAGGATGCGGACCGCCATCCAGTGTAAAAGAACGTACTGCGATGTGACGGAACCATAAAATTTTTGTGGGATGTTTGCTGCCGTCGTCTACCCGTACAAATTCATGATAATGCACGATTCCGGTTTTAGCATAGCGTTTGGCCTTCTCCATAGACCAGGTGTCGATGATTCCCTGCACAACGTAGAGCAAGGCACCGTCCGGAGCATCCGAAGACCACCAGTTCGGTTTACCAAATGGACCCGTATTATAATGTCGGCCCTGCAGTCGATTAGGTGTAACCTGCTTCCAGAAATGTCCCGGAATATCGGTTGCCCCATTCGGGCCGTCCGGAGCGCCAGGTGCAAGATAATATCTATCGCCGTCAATCATCACAACCGGTCCATGGACAAATTCTTTTTTTGCGGAAATTTTTGATAAATTTATATCTTGCGAAAGTTCAGCATCGGTAATCGACTGGCTTTCTGCCGGTTCTGTTTCAACCGGGCTTTGCTGGCAGGAATATAAAAATAAAATACTTAAAATTAACAATGCACTTGTTTTATAAAATTTGTGTAACATATTTCACCCTGAAAGGTGTTGACAAAATTTGATTTGATTTAAATAAAACGGAAAACTGCCTGATACTTACGGTTCATGCATAAAACCTCCTCTATGCTCAATAGGCCTTTCCAAAAACACTGAATAGAATTAAAACAATAAAAGTCACGCGATTATCACAAACTCTGAACATTTATATCATTTTTCATTTTTATGTGTAGACTATTCTGCTGACCATTTGTAGAATAGTCTACACATAAATTTAACTCCTGTTCCTTTAATTAAATTTATATATCGGCTATTCCTTTTATAAACAAAGTGTTAAACTAAAACGAAACAGTGAAATACCGTATTGGCACAGTCTTTGAATAAGACTAAACAAAATATCAACACGAATCCAAAAGAGGAACAAAAAATGAGTTATTATTTTTCAAAAGAAGTAGACGGCGATTTTGACGCTGTCATTGATAAAGTGAACAGTGAATTACAAAACGAAGGTTTTGGCGTCCTGGCGGATATCAATATTCAGGGAGCGTTAAAAAACAAGCTGGGTGTGGATTTCCGTAAATACCGCGTACTGGGCGCCTGTAACCCGCCTTTTGCTTTAAAAGCGTTAAAAGCCGAAGATAAAATCGGTACCATGCTGCCCTGCAATGTCGTGGTACAGGAAGCGGAAGACGGAAGAATAGAAGTCGCCGCCATCAATCCGGTGCAATCCATGATTTCTGTAGGAAACGACAAATTAACAGAAATTGCATCTGAGATCGGTGTAAAGCTTAAAAAAGTAATTGAAGCTTTGTAGAAATGTTCAAGAAATTTTAAATGACACAAAATATTTGTCTCTCTTTCTCTTAAAACCGCACGTACTCAGTAGTACAAATTCAGAGTAAGCGCATGAGACGGAGAAAGAGTAGGAAGCAAACAAAGGAGTTAACAATGATGGGCGATTTTGGAATGGGAATGGGTTCGGGGTTTGGCTGGATATTCTGGTTACTTTTAATTGTAGCTGTCTTCTTTTTATTTCGCGGGGGCTTTTTAGGTTGCGGAATGGGCCGACGCGGCAATGATACTGGCAGCTCAGAAGAATCACCATTAAGCATTCTTAAACAACGGTATGCTAAAGGGGAAATTAGCAAGGATGAGTTCGAACGAATGAAGAAGGAACTTCTTTAACTTGGAATTGGGAGTTTGGAACTTAAAAATAGTATCCCATAACCTCCTTTACAAATTTATTAAAAAAGCAGGTAACAAAAATGAATGCACACAAACAGCACAATCACAGCGATAAAACGCACGAACACATAGCGCACACAGCGCATACACACGAAGAACATAATCACATGAATCACGATAAACATGGCGCGGGCGGCCACGATCACGACACACATAACCACCATGATCACCATGCCATGATGGTGCGGGATTTTCGTAAGCGCTTCTGGATTTCGCTTGTCTTAACGCTGCCGGTTCTTTTATTGTCCCCAATGATTCAGCGGGTAATCGGTTTAGGTGACGCCCTGCGCTTCAGCGGAGATCTACTCATCGCTTTTTTAATTTCCAGTTTTATCTTTTTCTACGGCGGCTGGCCCTTCTTAAAAGGAATGGTGGACGAACTGAAGAAAAAAACGCCCGGTATGATGAGCTTAATCGCCCTGGCCGTAACCGTGGCCTACGTATACAGCAGCGCCGTTGTATTTGGACTGGGTGGTAAAATTTTCTTTTGGGAACTGGCCACTTTAATCGATATCATGCTGGTGGGACACTGGATTGAAATGAAATCGGTAATGGGCGCCTCCCGCGCTTTGGAAGCGCTGGCCGAGCTGATGCCTTCGGACGCGCATAAAATATTAGCGGACGGCTCCATTGTCGAAACACCGTTGGGTGAACTCAAAACCGGCGACCGGGTTCTGATAAAGCCCGGTGAGAAAATTCCGGCCGACGGAATCATTGAAGAAGGACAATCGTCCGTAAATGAGGCCATGCTCACCGGAGAATCAAAACCGGTGGTTAAAAGCATTAACAGCAAGGTTATCGGCGGTTCCATTAACGGCGAAGGTTCCTTAACCGTTAAAGTCGAAAAAACCGGCAAGGATTCGTTTTTAGCACAGGTAATCGATCTGGTTCGTCAGGCGCAGGAAAGTAAATCCAAAACACAGGATCTGGCTAACCGGGCCGCGTTTTGGTTAACGCTAATCGCCATTGGCGCTGGCGGACTGACCATGTTTGTCTGGCTGGCTATTATGCATCAGGATTTTGCATTTGCGCTGGAACGAACCGTTACCGTAATGGTGATTACCTGCCAGCACGCTCTGGGGTTGGCCGTTCCGTTGGTTGTGGCCGTTTCCACTGCAATCTCCGCCAAAAACGGATTGCTGATTCGCAACCGCGGCGCTTTCGAACAGGCTCGTAATCTTCAGGCCATTATTTTTGATAAAACCGGCACTTTAACGCTTGGTAAATTTGGTGTGACCGATACGGTTATTTTTGACGAACGTTTAAAAGCCGAAGACGTGTTAAAAAATGCGGCGGCGGTAGAAGCGCATTCCGAACACCCCATTGCACTCGGTATTGTACAATCGGTATCTGCCTATCCAAAGGTTTCAGACTTTAAAGCTATTCCAGGAAAAGGCGCCAAAGGCAAAGTGGACGGTAAAGAAGTGATGGTTGTAAGTCCCGGTTATTTAAGAGAAAACAATATCCCCATGAAAAATAAACGAATCGAACAGCTCGGTTCTCAGGGTAAAACGGTTATTTTTGTACTGATTGACGGCTTCTTAAGCGGCGCCATTGCTCTGGCCGATATTATCCGGCCGGAATCAAAAGAGGCCATTAAGCGTATTAAAGAAATGGGTATCCGCACGATGATGCTGACCGGTGATAACAAACAGGTTGCGGCCTGGGTTGCCGAAGAGCTGGAACTGGACGAGTATTTTGCCGAGGTTCTGCCTCAGGAAAAATCTGCAAAAGTAAAAGAAGTACAGGCACGCGGTTTAACCGTTGCCATGACCGGCGACGGCGTTAATGACGCTCCGGCGCTGGCGCAGGCCGATGTAGGAATTGCCATCGGCGCCGGAACAGATGTGGCGGTAGAATCGGCCGATATTATTTTGGTACGCAGCAATCCCCAGGATGTATCCGCTATTATCGGACTGGCAAAAGCAACCTACAAAAAGATGGTGCAAAATTTAATCTGGGCGACCGGATACAATGCCTTTGCCATACCGCTTGCTGCCGGCGTTTTATACAGCTACGGCATTATTCTCAGCCCGGCAATGGGTGCGGTACTCATGTCTTTAAGCACTGTAATTGTGGCAATTAACGCGCGATTTTTAAAGATTTGAGGGACAAGGAGGGTTCTGTGAAAAACATCTTTCGTCTGTTATTTCTACTTAAATCGATGGCGTGTCCGCTCGGTTACTTCGACAACGACGGTAAAAACAGTTTCGGTAAAATGAGACTTCTAAAATAAAGAATGTCCCTTAGGGACTTTCGGGACAGGTCGGAATTTGCATCCGGCTTGTCCACCTATATTAAGGAAGGAAACAATATTGTCAGAATCTTTACAAAACATTCTTTTGGCCGGACTGCTTGGACTGGCATTAGGATTCATTTTATTCCGGCTGATAACACGCACAAAAATGCTGCTTTCGAATAGAACTCCGGCCTGTCATGGAGACGGAGAGGAGTCATGTAACCATTGCCATCCCGATAAAGCTGTAAAATGAAAAAATATATTGAGAACAAGAAAGGCAACAAAACGCTTATGTCTGAAGTGACCATCGGAAAGCTGGCGCAAAATGCCGGCGTCAATATCGAAACCATTCGTTTTTACGAACGCAAAGGTATTATGCCCAAACCGGTGCGTAAACCGTCCGGGTTTCGTCTCTATTCGGATACCGATTTAAAACGGCTCAATTTTATCCTAATGGCAAAACGGCATGGATTTACCTTAGCCGAAATCAAAGACTTGCTGGAATTGCGCGTCAATCCACAATCCACCTGTGAAGAGGTTCGGTACAAGGCAAACGAAAAAATCCGTGTCATCGAAGAAAAATTACGCGAACTTAAACGGATGCAGAAAGCCCTGCAAACCTTGGCCGCTAGTTGTCACGGTTCCAATCCAACGGGCGACTGTCCCATTCTGGAGGCCTTTGAGCAAAAACCATCCACCAATACTTCTGAAATCAAAAGTCGTTAATCGGGCATCTACAATCTCAAAGATTAATGATTGCAGATGAATGAATTATAATTTGCCGTGGTCGTAGCCAAAGGCAGAGAATGCCAATTTGCACTTCTTATATTGACGCATCCCGGTTTGATTGAAAAAACTGTCCCCACCCCATCCCTTTCTTATTCATAAGGAGAAGAACTGACTTGCCACGAGAGTTATCTCGTGGATAAGGGATGTACAAAAAGTTATCCGGGATTTATCCCAATATTTTATGTGTGCCCCGATGATTGTATTGGGCAAAAACCCTTAATAGGTAAGGTTTTCTGCATCCCCCGGCAAAAGCCGAGGGCAAGGCAAGTTTAAAACATATCCCCGACAAGCCAGACTTGGTTCGGAATTATATTGTTCCGTCGCTTCTTTCTGAAATCACTATTCGGTAATCGTTATTCTGTATTTTTCTTTATTCTTTAAAAAATTACTTTTCCGGGAACACTGTACCATAGTACGGTTCGTTATACGATTTATAAAGAACCGAAACGTATAATAAACCCGAGGTGAAAAATGAAATTCAAACCATTAAATAACAACTCCGATTCCAAGCGCGGAATCGCCGGCGCCATAATTGCCGCCATTGCCGCTTCCGTCTGCTGTGTCGGTCCGCTTGTTTTATTAGCACTTGGCGTGAGCGGCGCCTGGGTTGGCAGCCTGACCGCTCTGGAACCCTTTCGGCCCTATTTTATGGGCGTCACCTTTATCTTTTTAGGCTATGCTTTTTACCGCATTTACCGCAAACCAAAAGCCGAAGAATGTGAACCGGGCAGTTACTGCGCCAATCCCAAATCGGAGAAAATCAATAAAATTTCACTATGGTCGGTCACATTTCTGATTTTAGTTCTGTTCGCGATCCCTTATATGGCCGGAATGTCGGTTGGAACGCAGAACAATATAAAGCAATCTGCCATCTTTTCCGCGGCTGAAATTAAACGACTGACCTTAGACGTTCCGGGAATGAACTGCCCGGCCTGTCCCTTTACCGTGCAAAAATCACTGAAAAATTTAGACGGCGTCATCCAGGCAGAAGCCAATCTGGAGCAGAAGAAAGCGGTGGTTTTATACGACCCCACAAAGGTCACGCCAAAACAAATGATAGAAGCAACAACCAACGCCGGTTATCCCTCGACCGTAATGAAATGAGCTGTGGATAAATGATTTTTTCGTGCTTTTCGGTAATTATCTGTTGTAAAAAAATGAATAAGAAATGAGGATAAAATGGAAATCAAAACAATTCAACTGACTATTAAAGGAATGACTTGCGACCATTGTGCCGCCAGCGTAACCAAACAACTGGATGCGGATGGCATTCTGGATAAAAACGTCAGCTACAAAGAAGCGGACGCGATGGTAACCTTCGATGAAAACAAAATATCCGGCGCGGAAATTGAACAATTGATCAATGCTACGGGACATTATCAGGTAACCGGACTATCCGAACTAAAAAATGACTCCGTAAATGAAAAACACCTGATAATCGTCGGCGGCGGTTCGGCGGCCTTTGCGGCTGCCATTCAGGGCGGTGAACTGGGCGCTAAAGTAACCATGATAAACGACGGTCTGCCCATCGGCGGCACCTGTGTAAACGTGGGCTGCGTGCCTTCTAAAAATTTAATCCGCGCCGCGCAAGTCCTGCACAAGTCCGGACAGAACCCCTTTCACGGAATAAAAACAGAAGGGCGGCTAACGGATTTTAAAAAGCTCATTGAACAGAAACAGGAACTGGTGCTGGATTTAAGACAGCAAAAATATATCGATGTGGTAAAAGACAAACCGGGTTTCAGGCTGATTAAAGGCCGCGCTAAAGTGGCCTCCTCCACTGCGGTAGAAGTAAACGGGGAAACTATAAACGGAAGCCATCTTTTAATCGCCAGCGGCGCACGCCCCAACATCCCTGATATTCCCGGACTTGCCGATGTTCCCTATCTAACCAATGAATCTGCTTTTGAATTAGAGGAGTTGCCGGAATCGCTTATTATTTTGGGCGGACGCTATGTGGCCCTGGAAATAGCTCAGATGTTTGCCCGTCTCGGCAGCAAAGTAACTGTTCTGCAACGTTCTGGCCGCATACTGCCTACCGAAGCGCCTGACCTAACAGAGGCGCTTAGCGGTTATCTAAAAGAAGAAGGAATCGAAATTCTAACCGGAAACGAAGTTCAAATGGTAAGCGAACACAACGGAAAGATTCTGGTGGAAACGCTTGTACATGGTAAACGACGACAATTTAAGGCTGAAAAAATTATTGCAGCCGCCGGACGCAGCGCAAATACAAATAATATGGGACTAAAAGAAAATGGCGTTGAGCTGACCCAATCCGGCTTTATACATGTAAATGAACATCTGCCAACGTCCGTACCGACTATTTACGCCGCCGGGGATGTACTGGGAAAACGTATGTTTGTCTACACGGCCGCCTACGAAGGAAAACTGGCCGCGGCCAATATGTTCGGAACCAATAAAAGCAAGCGGAACTACAGCGTTGTGCCCTGGGTGGTGTTTACCGATCCGCAGGCGGCCGGTGTGGGACTGGATGAGGTACAAGCCGCGAAAAAAAATATCGATGCAGAAACGGCGCTTTTACCGCTCGCTTATGTGCCGCGTTCCCTCGCCGCAAAAGATACGCGGGGATTTATCAAACTGATCCGGGACAAAAAAACCGACCGACTCGTTGGCGCCCGCATCCTGGCGCCGGAAGGCTCCGAACTTTTAATGGAAGCTGCGCTGGCCATTAAATTTGGCATCACAGTTTCACAATTAAAAGAAATGTTTCATCCCTATTTAACCCTTTCCGAAGGCATCAAACTGGCCGCCATCACTTTTGATAAAGATGTAAAAGAGCTGAGCTGCTGCGCCACCTGATTGTAGCTTTTTAATCCAACCGAACCGTCATTCCGCTAAAATTCCGCCCCGTGGAAATAAAGAGGAATCCCGTTAGAATAAACAATGCATTCACAGAGGGGTTCCTTCGGTTTGCTCCTTTGGAGCCGCACCGTTCGGAATGACAGAACAAGGCGCCCTGTCTGTAATCTACGAAATTCTGCCTGCCGGTTTCGGACAGATAGCAAAACCAATTCAAAATCACGCTATGGCTAAGATTAATAGTAAATAAACTTGAACTCCCGGATGGAATATATTATATTTGAGCAATCGTTCAAGTGAGGTGAAAAAATGAGTGGTTCGGATGTCTGCTCAACCAATATTGTGGATCAGCAAAAAGTAGATTTTGTTGCCGGCGCGCTGCCGACCGAAGCCGAAAATATGGCTATGGCCGAGTTATTTAAAGCGCTTGGCGATCCAACGCGTCTGCGTATTGTACAGGCCTTGGCCCTGGAAGAACTATGCGTCTGTGACCTGACCGCTTTGATGGATATTTCCATCTCTGCCATTTCGCACCAGCTTCGTCTGTTACGGAATCTGAAAGTTGTTAAATTTAGGAAATCCGGCAAGATGGCTTATTACAGTCTGGACGATGATCATGTATTGGAATTAGTCACTTTAACCCGAGAACATATCGCAGAGCAATGATACTAAAAAAGAAAATATTACATAGTTTACTGGGTTTTACCATTCTGCTGCAAGCGGCTTTCTTTCAGGTAGCCATGCCAAATTTAGTGCTCTGTATCGGCGATGACGGACACGTGGCTTTTGAATGGCGCTCACAAAACACCTCCGGCCGCCACAAAGACAGTGTCATTCCCAACCTGTTTTCACACGGAAAAATAGCCCAACCGGTCGCAGGTAAGATAGATTGTACCGACATTAATCTGCATTTTCATCCTTCTCAGGCAGAAAAAACGCATAATAAAAATGTCACTAAAACAATATTAAACGTATTTTATGCGCTTGAAGCAAGGAATCAGGAAAAAATAAATTCTTCTGTTTCCGTAAAAATAATTCAACCGCCTCCGGTAAACCTCAACATCGGAATCGATCAGAGTCCCGTTCTGATCATTTGATCCGCACCCATATATTTTCAGCTCAGCTTGGTCTGAGTATTCATTCATAAACCGTCTTTGCGGATGTCGGAATGAACAAAGCATTGTATTCCTATCCGTTATTCCCGCGAAGATAAATTTAAATATTCGAATCGGTTTAAATCAATACATATTAAGATGGAGTTAAAAATGTTAAACAAACCATTCACGGTTCTTATACTTGGGCTCACCGCCGCATTTATTTCCGGATGTGCAACTGCGCGAAAGGCCTCGCTGCCAGCCGCCGCTTTGCCGCTGGTACAGGAACAGATAGCGCAAACCGAGTCCGCCGCATTTAAAAGCGCAGCAGGCGGCTCCCTAATGCTTGAGGAGGCCATTTCCCGGGCGCTGAAGCATAATCCGCAATTACGAACCTTTAAAATGGAAATTAAGGCCCGTGAAGCGCGTACCTTTCAGGAAAGCCGTTTACCCAACCCCGAGCTTATGATTGATATGGAAAACATTGCCGGCAACGGTCCGTTTAACGGACTAAAAGGCGCGGAAACCACCATCGGCATTGGGCAGTTAGTGGAAATCAGCGGAAAACGCAGCAAGCGCGTAAAAATTGCCGCCCTGCAAAGCGACCTGGCGCTGTGGCAATACGAAATTGAACGTTTAAATGTCATTACCCGGGTGCGCAGCCTGTATTTACAAGTGCTTTCGGCACAAAAAAAGATAAGTCTGGAAGGTAAACTGGTAGAACTTGCCCGGGCTTTTAAAACCAATGTGGATACGCTGGTAAAAGGCGGACGCCTTTCATCGGCCGAAAGCGCCCGCGCTCAGGTGGAGCTTTCCAATCGCGAACTCGGTCTGCGCCAAAGCAAGCGGGAATTTAATAATGCCCGCCTCCTGCTGGCCGCAGTTTGGGGAGCGAACAGCGTTGATTTTGATACGGTGAGCGGAAAGCTGAAGCATCGTTTTTCCATACCATCGACGGAAAAACTGATGCATGCTTTACCGGAAAGTCCATTGCTTATCCTGCAAAATACGGTTATTAAAAAACAAAAAGCCGAGACGGCCCTGGCCGATGCCCGCTCCATTCCAGATCCGGTATTCAGCGCCGGATACCGCCGCTTTAATGAAAGCGGCAACCAGGCGCTGGTGGCCGGACTAAGCATTCCCATTCCCCTGTTCGACCGCAATCAGGGTGGCAGGCAGGAGGCGCGTTTTCGCGAACAACAGAGTGCACAGCAACTGCAAAGCCTGCGCACCAATCTGAATGCGGAAATCAGCGCCCGTCTGGAAATCATGCGCGGCCTGACAAACGAAATTACAACCATGCAGGATATGATTATTCCGCAGGCCAGGGAAGCGTATCGTATCATTCGGCAAAACTACCGACTCGGCAAATACAGCCTTATGGATGTGCTGGATGCTCAGCGGCAGCTTTTTGACGCCGAAGGGAACTATATCAACGCGCTGGCCGCTGTTCACCTTCAGGTTATCGAATTGGAAGGCCTGCTCGGCCGTTCATTGGAATCATTATAAATAAGGAAAAGAAAATGAAACAAATTCAAACTAAACGACTCATTCTGTTTTCGGTTTTAATGTTTGTAATTATAAGCTGCGGAACAGAACCCGGAACTAAATCGGAAAAACCCGAAGCCCACAACGAAGCAGCGGAAGAACATAATGAAATTGTACAACTTAGCCAGCAGGAATTAGATGAATTTGGCGTTGTGCTTGCCGTGGCGGGACCGGCCAAATTGCAAACCCATGTTTCGCTGCCCGGTGAAATTATCATTCCGCCGCATAATCTGGCGCACATTCACCCCCGTTTTCCGGGCATGGTAAAAGAGGTACGCAAAACCATCGGCGACCGGGTTCAGAAAGGAGAAGTACTGGCAGTCATCGAAAGCAACGAAAGCCTGTCCGACTATAAAATCAAATCGCTCATCGACGGCACCGTTATCGAAATGCACCTGACCCGCGGGGAAATGATTGACGATGCCAAACACGGCTTTGTGGTAGCCGACTTAAATACCATTTGGATTTATCTGCAAGTCTATCAGAAGGATCTGCCCTATGTTCGTAAAGGGCAAAAAGTGCTTATCTCGGCCGGAAAGGGTCTGCCCGAAACGGAAGGCATTATCAGTTACATCGCACCCATCATTGATGAACAAACCCGAACCGCCGACGCCCGCGTGGTTTTACGTAACCGAAAAGGGCTTTGGAAACCCGGTTTGTTTGTAACCGGGCGTATCGTTACCGAAGATATTACAGTGGATGTGGCCATACCCAAAACAGCGTTGGAAACCTTTGAAGGCGAAACGGTGGTGTTTGTTAAAGAGACAGAAGGGTTTAAACCGCAGCCGGTGCATATTAACCGTGAGAACGACACTCTGGTAGAAATAGAACACGGACTAAAAGCGGGCCAAACCTATGTCAGTAAAAACGGTTTTGTACTCAAAACCGAATTAATGAAAAGTGAATTTGGCGATGGTGATCATTAAAAAGTTATATGCCATTTAAACACTGAAAGGGGCCGGATTTTTGTCATTGCGATACCGCTATGCGGCAGAAGCAATCTCTTACAGATAAAAAGGATCGCTTCACCCGATTCCCGGAGTTCGCGATGACAGCCCTTGTTTTAATAGTTAAAAACTTTGGAGAAAACAATACATGAACAAAATCATAGAATTTTCATTACGCAATAAACTGCTTATGCTGTCCCTTGCCGTGCTGGTGATGGCCGGCGGCTGGTTCAGTTATAAGCAGTTGCCTATCGACGCTTTTCCGGACGTCTCCCCTTCGTTGGTGCAGGTATTTACCGAAACCGAAGGACTGGCTCCCGAAGAAATTGAAAAATATATCACCTTCCCGGTAGAAGCGGCTATGAACGGGCTGCCGGATTTGGAGACCATCCGTTCCGTTTCCAATTTCGGTTTGTCGGTCGTCAATATCTATTTCAAAGACGGCACAGATATCTATTTTGCCCGGCAGGTGGTCAACGAACGGCTGCAGGAAGCCCGCGAACAGATCCCGGAGGGATTTGGCGACCCGCAGATGGGTCCCATTTCCACCGGCATGGGGCTGGTTCTTTTTTATTACCTGGAAGACACCACCGGGCAGTACTCGCTGACCGAACTGCGTACACTTCAGGACTGGCTGATTAAATACCAGTTGCAAACCGTACCCGGTGTAACCGAAGTACTGGGCATCGGCGGCTGGGAGAAGCAGTTTCAGGTGTCCATTGATGCGAACGCCCTGCTGAGATACGATTTTACCATTCAGGATATTATCGAAAAAGTAGAATCCAATAACCTGAACGTGGGCGCCCAGTTCATCGAAAAGAATGCCGAAGAATTCATTGTTCGTTCCGTGGGCCTCGTCAAAGATATGGCGGATATCGAAAACATCGTCATCAAAACCGAAGACGGCACCCCTGTTTATTTAAAACAGGTCGCCGACGTAAAAATCGGCGGAGCCGTGCGCCGCGGTGTGCAAACCCGTGACGGTATCGAAGAAGTAGTGGCCGGGATGGTGGTTAAACTCTACGGGAGTAATTCATCCACCGTTATCGGCAAGGTGGAAAACAAATTGGCCGAAATCAACAAAATGCTGCCGGAAGGAATTAAAATTATTCCATATTACCAGCAAAAGTCTCTGGTAGAGGCGGCGGTCAATACGGTAACGGACGCTTTGTTACAGGGTATTCTGCTAGTGGCGCTTATTTTAGTCATCTTTATGGGCTCCATCCGTCCCAGCCTTGTAGTGGCCCTGGCCATACCCTTTTCTATTTTGTTTGCGTTTATCGGTATGCGCTATCTCAATCTCTCCGTTAATCTGATGTCTTTTGGCGGTCTGGCCATCGCCATCGGAATGATGGTGGACGGCACCATCGTCATGGTAGAAAATGTAGACCGTATGCTACGGCAATCGAAGTCTGACGAACCGCGCATCCATGTGGTGGCCCGCGCCGCCCGTGAAGTGGCCCGTCCCATATTATTTGCAATCAGCATTATCATTGTAGTTTTTCTGCCGCTTTTTACCCTACAGGGCGTAGAAGGTAAAACCTTTAAACCGCTGGCCTATACGGTTTCTCTCGCCATGCTCGGTTCCCTCATTTTTGCCATTGTACTGGCGCCGCTCTTTTCGCAGATGCTCATGCGCCGCCCCAAAAAAGCGTTAAAGGCGGGTGAACAGGCCAAAGAAGTAGCCATCGTACGTTTTTTAAATAGACTCTATCTGCCGCTTATCCGCTTCTTTGTAAAAAGACGCAGTATGGCCATCACCCTGGCAGCGTTGCTTTTGATTGCCGGCGGCTTTATTTATCCACGCCTCGGATCGGAATTTACGCCGACCCTTCAGGAAGGAACGATTATTCTGCGGCTGACCATGGCGCCTTCCATTTCTTTAAATGAAAGTACGCGCATCACGCAAATTGTGGAACGGCGTATCATGAAAGTGCCCGAAGTGGAACATGTGGTTACGCGCATCGGCCGCGGCGAAGTGGGCGCCCATACCGACCCCATCAACAGCGCTGAAATGTACATTTTACTGATTCCCCAGGATGAATGGAAGTCGGCCGACTCACAACAGGGACTGGAAGGCGTAATCCGGGAAGAAGTAGGCGAAATTCCCGGTGTGCTTTCCAATTTTACCCAGCCCATTCAAATGACCGTGGACGAATTGCTGGAAGGCGTGCGCGCCGAGCTGGCCATCAAACTGTTTGGGGACGATTTGCAAGTGCTCAAAGAAAAAGCGGATGAAATTGCCCGTGTCATTCAGCAGGTTCCCGGAGCCGCCGACGTACAGCCCGATCAGGTAAGCGGAACGCCACAGCTCTTGATTCAGGTAAACCGGCAGGCCATCGCCCGTTACGGAATTAATGTGGAAGACGTACAAAAAGTTATTCGCGCCGCGGTGGGCGGTGAGGTGGCCGGACAGTTATTCGAAGGCGTGCGCCGTTTTGATATTCTGGTGCGTTTTAGTCCCGATTTCCGCAGTACCGAAAACTCCATTCGCCAAATTCTGGTGGAAACCCCGGAGGGCGCCCATATTCCGCTGGAGCAGTTGGCTGATATTCATGAAATTGTCGGGCCGCGGCAGATTACACGCCAGAACAGCCAGCGTTTTATCACCATTCAAAGTAACGTTACCGGCCGGGACATCGGTTCCTTTGTGGCGGACGGCCAGAAAGCTATCGAAGCCAATGTGGACCTTCCTCCGGGCTACCTTGTTACCTGGGGCGGGCAGTTCCGCCTGCAGCAGGAAGCCAATAAACGGTTGGCTGTGGTTATTCCGGTGACGCTGATTATTATTTTTATCCTGCTCTTTTCCAGCTTCGGTTCGCTTAAAAACACCTTGTTGATTCTGCTGAATATTCCGCTGGCTCTGGTGGGTGGTGTGGCCGGATTGTGGCTGACCGGACAGAATCTTTCGGTGCCGTCGTCTATCGGATTTATTGCGCTGTTCGGCATCGCCCTGGAAAACGGTATGGTGCTGGTTACGTATCTGAATCAATTACTAAAAGACGGCGTACCGGTGGACGAGGCGTCTGTCAAAGGCGCTCTGCTTCGTTTGCGTCCCGTGTTAATGACCGCGGTTACCACCGCTCTGGGACTCATTCCCTTGTTGATTGCCAGCGGCGTGGGCAGCGAAGTACAGCGTCCCCTGGCCACCGTGGTCGTGGGCGGGCTGGTTACCTCCACCCTGCTGACCTTGTTGGTTATCCCGGCCATTTACAAATGGTTTGCCATAGATACCGACCGTGAAACACAAATGGATTAGTGAACGAACTGACTATTAGGAATTGGAAACTATAAAATTTCCAGTTCCTAATTAAAAGAAGATAAAAAGCTAAATTTAAGGATAAAAATTATGAAGCATATTATTGCATATATCAAACCGCACAAGCTTGATGCCGTTACTCAGGCATTGCACCAGATAACCGAATTAACCGGCATGACCGTACTGGAAGTGAAAGGTTTTGGCCGGGGACGAAAAAAGGAACTTTCACCCGAAGAACAATTAAGTGATTTTGTTCGCCACTTTAAAATAGAAATTTTTTGTAAAAGCAAAATTGTGGATGACGTTCTGAAAGCGATTGAGCAATCGGCCTATACGGGTTTACGCGGAGATGGAAAAATTTATATTTGTAGTGTGCAGGATGCCCTCCGTATCAGCTCCGGCGAACGTGGCGAAAAAGCGATTTAAACAGTTATCAACTATTTTGGACTTCTTATTCATTTTGCATAATGGAAAAAATATCCTGGGGTTGTGTTTTCATCCCGCTGTATTTATGTTGTTTATAGGTTCTTTTTTACTGAAAACTCTAAAACAGCATAAACGCAGCGGGATAAATCCAGGCCGGTTTAATAGACCACCGTTTTCTGTTACGCTACAGCAGCCTGGTACGCCTGATTTGCCGGTTTGTTATTAAAACCCCCTTTAGTCAACCATCGGAGGAAGCAATGAATAAAGCAAAAATAACTATTTATATCTTTTTTTCTGTTTTTCTGATTTATATGCTTTTCATACTGGTCCGTTCACTACGCTCTCCGGATCATATTCATTCACGTGACGATGTACCGCAACAAACCAATCCGCTTCAGGCCAAAAAAGCCGTAGACGAATTGCAATCCCGTTTAAAAAACGAACCGGAAAACATTGCCTTATGGCTGAAATTAGGTCATATTTATCTGGAACAGCAAAGTTTTGAAAAAGCAGTTACCCTTTTCAGAAAAGCAGTTGTCGTAGCTCCTGAAAATGCGGAAGCGCTTGTCGACCTGGGAATTGCGCTTAACGCCGTTAAAAAAACCGAAGAAGCCTTTCATACATTTAAACTGGCTACCGAAAAATTTCCCGATTATGCCGAAGGATGGCTGCGCCTCGGGTTAATCTATCGTTTTCAAAAGAACGATAATGCCAAGGCCCTGGAATATTTGGAGAACTATCTTACCCTTGAACCGGCAAACGATATTGCAACCAAAGTAAGAAACGAAATCAACAAAATTAAAGCGGAAAGATAATTTTAAAACGGGAATAAAATGGCACACGAACATACGCATACCCATTCTGAAGTCAAAGATTACGGCAAAGCATTTGCAATTGGAATTGCTTTAAACCTTATTTATATCATCATCGAAGCAAGCTACGGCTTTATGATTAATTCACTCGCACTTATTGCTGATGCAGGACATAATTTAAGCGATGTTTTAGGTCTGCTGCTTGCCTGGGGCGCCAGCTATCTTGTAAAAAAAGCCGCCACGGAAAAACACACCTATGGCTTCAGAAAGTCGTCCGTTTTGGCGGCATTGTTAAATGCGTTGATCTTACTGGTTGCCATTGGCGCCATTACCTGGGAAGCGATTGGACGTTTCGGCAATCCCCAAATTATCGAAGGTAAGATCGTAATGATTGTAGCCGGAATCGGCGTACTCATTAACAGCGCTACGGCACTCTTGTTTTTCTCCGGCAGAAAGCAGGACCTCAATATAAAAGGAGCCTTTCTGCATATGGCCGCGGACGCCGGAATTTCATTGGGCGTTGTTATAGTGGGAGTGGCGCTGATATATACAAGCTTGCACTGGTTAGACCCGCTAATCAGTATTCTCATCGCTTTGATCATTTTTTGGGGAACATGGGGATTATTAAAAGATTCCGTAAATCTGGCTCTGGACGCCGTTCCGGAAAATATTGATAAAAAAGATATTGAACAATATCTGGCATCTCTGCCGGAAATTGAGAAATTTCACGACTTACATATCTGGGCTCTGAGTACAACCGAAACCGCGCTTACCGTGCATGCAGTTGTGCACCATGCTTGCGATCGAAACAGATTAATCGAAGCAATAAGCGATCAGTTAAAACATAAATACAATATCATTCACTCTACAATTCAGCTGGAAGATTTAAGCAAAACAGACTGCACGCAAAATCAGATTTAAAAAGCGCCATAAAAAATTACAACCGTCCTAAATAATCAATACGTTGTATGCATCAGTCTATTGGTAACAGATAAACCGTAATTCTCCTTTGGAGCTGTCGGTTACGGTTTCTTTTTTAGCCGCGGACGAACACGGATGTTCACTTACTAAACCCTCAGTGTTTATTGTTTCGGCTGCTTAAATTTATTCGCGACCAAAATTTCTTTTCGCAATAGCCCGAAAAAGGTGCTGGCCCGGATAAATCGAAATGCAAGCAGAGGTTGAAACATATATTGATAATAATAAGCTATGATCTTAATTCAAAAGAACAACCTAAATTGAGCGATTTTTTGAGTTGTCGTCGCGAGCGAGCGTGGCGAGCTACGATAAGATTGCCACTCCCGATGCTTCGGGATCGCAATGACAGGTTCAATAACGAGCGAAAGGAATTATCGCTCAATTCAGGTACAAATAACAAAAATCATAATAATATCAAACAAAAATCCCCTTGCAGATATATGTTTAAATTTTAGAATTTAAGTTTATTTGTTACTTGACGCTTGTATTTTAATGTTTCCTAAATTTCATTTTAGAAATTTTGGTATGATGTAAAAAGGCCTCTATCCATCTCCCCTTGCCGGGAAGAATGTCTTATAAGCGGAGTCACGGTTTTTTTTTAATAAAAAGAGACAAGCTCTTGGCATTCCGATAGAAGCTTTGAGAATCACCGAAAAAACAGTACGCTCTTTTTCATCTTGTCACATTCATATATCCCAAGGCATATAAATCCGTTTCCCGGCATTTATACATTCGAGAATGTTCATAAAATTGTTTTGTGACTAATATTTAAAAAAAATATAAAATATGAATGGACATTCATTCATTTTTTATTATATTAACGGTAAGCTTTATTTTAAAGTGGTCGAATATATAAAAATTCTTCGGCAATATACAAAATTAACGACCCATCATTGAATAGAAGGAGTTCATTATGGCTGTTGGCGGAAGTTTTATTGTAGAACCCATCGGACGCCGTAAAATCTTTACGGTGGATGAAATCAGCGAGGAGCAACGGGAAATCGGCCGTATGGCAGAATCGTTTGCCATCGAGCAGATGAAACCCAAAAAGAAGGAGATTGAAAAACTCGACGAAGAACTCACCCGCAGATTTATGCGCGAGCTGGGCGAATTGGGTATGCTGAGCGTCGATATTCCCGAAGAATATGACGGTATGGGTATGGACAAAGTGACCTCGGCATTAATCAATGAGAAAATCGCCTTGAGCGAGTCCGGTTCTTTTATGGTGACTTTTTCGGCGCACACCGGTATTTCCACCCTGCCCATCGTCTTCTTCGGTTCGGAAGAACAAAAGAAAAAATATCTCCCCAAGCTGGGCAACGGCGAGTGGATCGGTTCCTATGGCTTAACCGAACCAGGCGCCGGTTCCGACGCCCTGGCGGCTAAAACAACAGCTGTATTAAGCGACGACGGTAAACACTACATTCTTAACGGAAGTAAACAGTTTATTAGCAACGGCAGTTGGGCGCAAACACTCATCTGTTATGCTAAAATCGACGGCGAAAAGTTCACCGGATTTATCGTCAATATGGATCTGCCCGGCGTGGAAATTGGCGCGGAAGAGGTGAAAATGGGCTACAAGGGCTCCAGTACCGTTAGCGTTGTTTTAAATGATGTAAAGGTGCCGGTGGAAGATATGCTGGGCATTCCCGGCAAAGGACATCATATCGCCTTTAATACGCTGAATATCGGACGTTACAAGCTGGGGGCCGCCGTTTTGGGATCGTCCAAAGCCGCAATAAACGAAGCGGTAAAATATGCCCTGGAACGCCGTCAGTTCGGTCAGCCCATTGCCGATTTTGACGCTATTAAATCCAAATTTGCTAATATGATGGTACGCACTTACGAACTGGAAAGTATTCTTTACCGTACGGTAGGCGATATTGACGCGGCGATCAGCAAGCTGGACCCCAAAGCGGATGATTATTACCGCAAAATTATTCCGGCCATCGAGACCTACGCCACCGAGGCCTCCATGACTAAAGTATTTGGGACCGAGGCGCACTGGATCACCACCGACGACGGTTTACAGATTTTCGGCGGTTACGGCTATACGGAAGAATACCCGCTGGCCGCCATGGTGCGCGATACCCGCGTCGACCGCATCTTCGAAGGCACCAATGAAATCAACCGGCAGATAATTACCGGCTATTTTTTAAAGAAAGCCCTTACCGAAGAACTACCCATTCGCAATAGGATCAAACAAAATGAAGAATTACTGAACGGCGCTTCGGTTCAGATAGAAGGCAAGATTTTACGGGCCGAAAAAACCGCCCTGGAATATGCCAAAGCCGTTACCCTGAATGTCTTTAATGAATCCATCATTCGTTTTGGTCAGGCCCTGCGTCATGAACAACAGTTGGGTGAACTGCTGGCGGATATGTTTACGGATGTGTATGTGATGGACAGTGTTCTGGCGCGGGTAAGCCAATATGTGGAAAACCACGATTATGAATCGAACCGTACCAACATCGCCCAGATCAGTACGATGCTGGGAACGCAACGCATTATGACAAACGCGCGCACGGCGCTGCTCTCCATCGAAACCGAACACGAACGGGATAAAGCGCTAACCGATTTGGAGAAATTGTCTCGTCCTGCAGGACTGCGTTTAAACCTGTTTGAACTGCGGCGTAAGCTGGCGGATTCGTTGTATGAGCACGGAAAATATATGTTATAATACTTCACCGTCATCGTAAGGAGTCCGGCGCCTACCCATTTAAAGCGGGCCGAACAGATGCCGGACGACGCTGGATTGCTTTATCCGGCAACGCCGAATGCGCAATGACGTTAATTTTCAGTTTAAATAGAATTTAAATCTTTGAAGGGAGTATGCAATGTCAGAAAAATACGCAGTAATTATCGACGCCGTCCGCAGTCCCATCGGCGTAAAAAACGGAAAAATGGTTGGTATCCGTCCGGATGAATTAAGCGCAAGAGTGATTAAAGCCCTGCTGGAGCGCAATCCCAAATTGCCATTGGATAAAATTGAAGATGTTATTTTAGGATGCGCCTTCCCGGAGGCAGCACAGGGCATGCTCATGGCCCGCGGCGCAGCGGTTCTGGCCGGAATTCCCAAAGAAGCCGGCGCTAAGGTGGTTAACCGTTTTTGCGGTTCATCCATGGATGCCGTACACCAATTAAACCAGGCAATCATGGCCGGCGATCTGGAATGTGGAATCGCCGTCGGCACCGAAGATATGTTTGGCGTACCCATGGGCGGTTACAATCCCAGTTTTCATCCCGATTTGGTAAAACAAAAGTTTTATATCGGCATGGGCGAGACGGCCGAGAATCTGGCCAAAGAGCTGAATATCTCCCGTGAAGATCAGGAAGAGTTTTCCATAAATTCCCATCGTAAAGCGTTGGACGCTCAGGCCAACGGCCTTTTCGAAAACGAAATTATTCCCATCGAATTTAAAGGGAATACCATCACAAAAGACGAAGGGCCGCGCGAACCGGATGTGGAAAAAATCCGCTCGCTTAAACCAGCTTTTGATAAAAAAGGCACCATCACCGCGGCCACATCCAGTCCGGTGACCATCGGTTCGGCCGCCGTCTTAGTAATGAGCAACACGCTGGCCGAAGCATTGGGTTTAAAACCGCGGGCCAAAATAATTGCCCGTGCCGTGGCCGGAGTGGAATGGGAATTGATGGGCAAAGGGCCTATCCCGGCTTCCGCCAAAGCTTTGGAACGGGCGGGAATGACCATCGACGATATCGATTATATTGAACTGAATGAAGCCTTCGGCGCTCAGTCTCTGTATGTGATCCGTAAAACCGGCTGGCCGCAGGAAAAGATTAATGTAAACGGCGGCGCCATTGCCGTTGGACATCCGCTGGGTTGTTCCGGGGCGCGCATTTTAACCACTCTTTTAAATGTTATGGAACAGAAGAACGGAAAATACGGCCTGGCGACCATGTGCATCGGTTCCGGACAAGGCATTGCAACCATCATTGAACGGATGTAAAAGGAGGCTCTGATGAACGAAATAAAAAAAGTAGCCATTTTGGGAGCCGGCGTAATGGGCAGCCAGATCGCCGCCCATCTTGCCAATGCCGGTATTCCATCCCTGCTATTCGATTTAAACCAGGAACTGGCTGAAAAAGGGTTACAGGCGGCTCTGAAACTGAAACCGGCGCCTTTTTACAATCCGCGGGATATTAAATTAATTACGCCCTTAAACTACGAAGATCATCTAACTCAATTAGGCGAAGCCGGCTGGGTTGTGGAAGTGATTGCCGAACGCCTGGATTGGAAACAAGATCTGTTTAGACGTATTTTACCTCACTTAAACCCGGATGCTATTGTAACTTCAAACACATCGGGATTACTTATCGAAGATATGCTACAGGGGATGCCGCAAAATTTCAGAAAGAATTTTTTAGTCACCCATTTTTTCAACCCGCCCCGTTATATGCATTTACTGGAAATTATTCGCGGTAAAGAAACCGGTGACAAAGCCGTGCAAACCCTGGTGGACTTTTGTGAAAACAAGCTGGGCAAAGGCATTGTGTATGCCAACGATACGGTCAATTTTATCGCCAACCGCATCGGGGTGTTCGGCATGATGCTGACCATGCAACTGGCGCAGAAAATGCAGTTGCGTCTCGAAGAAGTGGATAAACTCACCGGCCCGATTATGGGTAGGCCCAAGAGCGCCACCTACCGCACCGCCGATGTTGTGGGGCTGGATACGCTGGCACACGTGGCGCAATCTTCCTATGATAAAGGCGAAAACGACGAACGGCGCGATGTATTTAAAGCGCCGGATTTCATGCTCAAAATGATTGACAATAATTTGCTGGGACAAAAAACCCGGGCCGGCTTTTATAAAAAAGTGGATGGGAAAATACAATCCATTAATTTTGAAACCCTGAAATATGAACCGCAGATCAAGGTGCGTTTTACCTCCTTTAAAAACGCCAAATCCTACAGCACCACCGGCGAAAAAATCCGGGCTTTGGCCTATGCCGATGACAAAGCGGGAAAGCTGGTCTGGGAACTTTTATCGCAAACGCTGATTTATGCCGCCAACCGCATTCCCGAAATTGCCGATGACTTGGTGAATGTCGATCGGGCTATGAGATGGGGGTTTGGCTGGGAACTTGGTCCCTTTGAGATTTGGGATATGCTCGACCCGGTGCGCTCGGTACAGCGTATGAAACGGGAAGGCAAACAGGTGCCGGCCTGGGTCAACGAAATGCTGCAAACGGAGACACCGTTCTTTTATAAAGAGAGCGACAAAAAACGCTGGTTCTATTCCCTGCCGGATAAGGCGCACAAACCCATTCCGGAGAATGTAAAACAGATTCAGCCAAAGCTGCAGGGCACGCGCGTGAAAAAGAACTGGAGCGCCAGTGTGTATGATATTAACGACGGTGTGGCCTTTTTGGATTTTCACAGCGTTTTAAAAGCCGATCTGAATCCGGTAGACGGTTCCATGCTCGATATGCTGGCCGAAATGGTGGAATGGATTCCGGCGCAAAAATTTAAAGGACTCATTATCAGCAGCCTCGGGCCCAATTTTTCGGCAGGCGCTAATTTGCAGCTGCTGTTAGAAATGAGTAAAGCAAAAAACTGGAAAGCCGTAGAGCAGCTGAGTAAGACCTTTCAGGATATTACGCAGGCCCTGCGTTTCGCGCCTTTCCCGGTCATATCCGCTCCGTTTAACATTACGCTTGGCGGAGGATTCGAAATCTCTGCCGCTTCAGACCGCATCGTTGCTTCTGCCGAGTTATACTGCGGCGCGGTGGAAGTGGGCGTGGGCTTGATTCCGGGAGCAGGCGGTAACCTGCGCGTCCTGATGAATTTTTTAAATAGTATGTCCCGCATGCGTTCCGGCCCTTTCCCTCCGGTTCAAAAAGCCTTCGAAACGATTGGATTTGGCAAGGTCTCCTCTTCGGCAAAAGAAGCCGTGAAACTGGGTTATCTGCAGCGCAGCGATACCATTGTCATTAATCCCGACCATCGGATTTACGAGGCGAAACGGGCCGTTCTGGAACTAGCCGAACATTACCAGCCGCCCAAAGAACGGGAAGATCTGTTTCTGCCAGGGCCGGATGGCTTTGCAGTGATCGAAGATTCCCTGAACAGCTTTTTAAAATTGGGTAAGATTTCGGAACACGATTGCCTGGTTGGCAAAAAGCTGGCCTGGGTATTATGCGGCGGCAAAGAAGCATCCGCTGTCAACCCGGTACGGGAGCAGGATGTTCTGGATTTGGAACGGGAAGCTTTCGTAAGTTTGTGCGGCGAGAAGCTAAGCCAGGAACGTATGGCGTATATGCTTAAAACAGGCAAGCCGCTACGGAACTAAGCCTCATGAAAAAAAACGGCTGTCGCAAAAAGAGCGGCAGCCGTTTATCAATGAGCATCAGTGAATTTGCCAACCTTACAGTTAGTGACTTCAATTTACCTAAACTTTTCTTCGGTTAAAAGAACTTTCAAAAGAAGCGGATACATTTAACATCATCTTTAAGCTGATGTTAGACCCAAAGTATTATTGAATTCGGCGGATCACGCTGTATCCTGATAGGTATGAACTTCTTTTTTGATTCTTTTTCCAACTTGATCTTCAGCTAAATCCAAATCATAATCCATTTGAAGACCGAGCCAAAACTGTGCAGAAGTTCCAAAAAATTTAGCAAAGCGTAATGCTGTATCCGCAGTAATTCTTCTTTTCCCCAAAGCAATCTCATTTATTCTACGAGCGGGTACCCGCATATCTAATGCTGCACGATTTTGACTTAAATTCAATGGCTTAAGAAATTCCTCAGTAAGGATTTCTCCCGGATGAATTGGAGCAATTTTATTTAGTGCCATTATTTATCTCCTAATGATAATCAATAATTTCCACTTTAAAGGCATCATTCTCATGCCATTCAAAACATATTCGCCATTGATCATTTATACGTATACAATGCTGCCCTTCTCGATTACCCCTAAGTTCTTCCAACCGATTTCCAGGTGGCATTTTTAAATCCTGTATATTTTGGGCTCGGTTCAACATCCTCAATTTTCTTAACGCTGAGCGTTGGATATCAGTTGGAATCTTCTTGGAATAATTCCTATTAAAAATCTTCTCTGTCTCTTTACATTTAAATGATCGAATCATAGCAAAAAATATAACGCGTAACGTTAAATGTCAAATGGTTTTATTTTATCTTTGGGTTTAATCTATGAATTAACTCTAAAACCGATTCCATCGATAGAATGGAAATTTTCAACTCAATAATAACGACAAGTTAAAAAAGTGATAGAATCGATAATCACCCTTTTTAGACCAGACTCATCTATTATTATATATCAGAATCGCAACTAATATCGAAAATGCTTTATTTTCTCACCCTTTTGACCAATTTCGGACATGGCTTCGATACCGATTTGAAGATGTAAATCGCGGAACTTTTGCGTAACCATTTTATCCGATTCTTCCGTTTTTATTCCGGCCGGGATTAAGGGCATATCCGAAACCAGCAGCAGCGCGCCCCGCGAAATTTCGTTAGCATGCCCCACCACAAAAACGGTGGCGGTCTCCATATCAATGGCAATGGAAGACAGTGCGCTCAGATATTTTTTAAATTTGTCGTCCCACTCCCACACCCGGCGGTTCGTCGTGTACACAACGCCGGTGCGGTATTCCTGTTTATGTTCAATAATTTTATCGGATACAAATTTATGCAGTTTAAAAGAAGGAAGCGCCGGCACCTCCGGAGGAAAATAATCGTTACTGGTTCCTTCGCCGCGGATGGCGGCAATGGGTAAAATAAAATGACCGATTTCGGTCGTATGTTTCAGGCCGCCGCATTTCCCCAAAAACAAAACCCCTTTGGGGCTGCGGGCTGTTAGCAAGTCCATAATCGTGGCGGCATTGGGGGACCCCATCCCATAATTAATTATGGAAAGCCCTTCCGTATTGGTAGCCGTTTGCATGGGTCTCCCCAACCCTTTTACATCACAGTTAAATTGTTCTGCAAAAGTGGTTACATAGTCGGGGAAATTAGTGATTAAAATATAATCGCCAAAATCATCAATTTTTGTACTCGTGTAGCGCGGCAGCCAGTTTCTGGCAATATCCAGTTTTGTTTTCATAATATCTTCAATCTAATAGAGTAAATTAGTTAGCCACGGAGAACAAAAAAACTTAATTGGTTAAGTCTCAGAATCTCCGGTTTATGTCTTTATCCTGCGGTGTTACCGTAAAGCTCGTTATTCTTTCTCCAATGTAACCGTTAAGTCCAACGGTTTGTCCGGAATAATGGTTACCGCTTTTGTTTGGGTAATATACCTGTCTTTAATAAAAACCAGATGGATGGATGCCGGTACGGTTAAAACGCCAAGTTCGCTGCCCTTTTCATCAAGCCATATTATTGCTTCTTTTATGGGAAAAACAGTATAATCGACTTCGATATCTCCTTTAGCATCACTTGTCGCCAAAGGAATGCAGTTTAAAGACTTGATTTGAGCCGGATCGATCATATTGATAAAAAGATTTTTAGAATCCCGGAATTCATCCGTAACAAATTGGTAGGTATAAATAGTATTGGTAAGATATTTCCCCTCATCATTTTTTCCATCCCATTGAACTGCATACATTCCCGCCTGAAGGTTGCTATCAATTATAGTGCGTAATACAAGCGTTGAATCGAGTCTGTCAACAATCCTTAAAGTGGCAGAAGTGGATTTTAGCAATGAAAACATAATATGTGTCTGGGGATTGAATGGATTCGGATAGTTTTGATACAAACGATCGTTGGCAGGAATTGAATCTTCCAGGCCGGCGCCTTCTGTTTTATTAAAACCGATGCGTTGCTTATACCCCTGGTTGAAATCCACAAAAAAATGCAATCCGGCATTTTCGATAGGATTTTTATTCTCATCCTGAAGGTGAATAGTGAGTTTATTTAGATCTTTAGTATCGGTAGAAACGTTACATGAAAGAAAAATAAAAAGACTGCTGAAAACAATGAAACAGATATAATTTTTCATCCTCACATCCCGCCGCAATTAGTTAAATCAGCGTTAACAGAAAACCTCTTTGCCAAAAACCGAAGGCGATGAATCAGTCTTTTTAGAAGCGCTACGATGCTTACGCTCCTGACAAAGCTGATAAAGGATTGTCAGGCGGCGTCATTGTTATTTCACGCGCCCAGTTGTATATAATTTTTACCTGCTGTTCGATACTGAGATTCGATGTATCCAGTTCCCGGGCGCCCTCTGCCTTTTTAAGCGGCGAATGGCTGCGAGAGGTATCCAGTTTGTCGCGGTTGGCAATTTCCCGTTCCACCTCTTCGTAGGTAACCGATTCACCGTTTTTCTGCAATTCCAGCAATCGGCGCTGCGCTCGCGCCTGTAAGGTGGCGATCATAAATACTTTTAATTCGGCATCCGGCAGGACAACCGTTCCAATATCCCGGCCGTCCATAACCACACCGCCTGCTTTGGCTAATTCACGCTGTTGCGCCACCATTTCGCGGCGTACCCCGGCATAAGACGAAAGGACGCTGATTACGCTGTTAATTTCCGGCGTGCGAATTTGACTGTTCACATTTTCATCGTTCAAAAGGGTAATCTGCTCACCCATTTCCAGCCGCAGACGTATCCGGTTTTCTTTAACACAGATTTCCACTAATTTTTCATCGCTCATATCCACGCCGGCCCGCAGCGCAGCCAGCGTCGCCGCGCGGTACATGGCTCCGGTATCGATATAGAGATAGCTTAGTTTTTTGGCCAGAAGACGAGCGGTGGTACTTTTACCGGAAGCCGCCGGGCCGTCAAGCGCAATTGAAATTTTTCGTTTCATCTATTCTTTCATGCGTACGCCGGCCTCTTCCGAAAGGAAGAGCCAGCCGATAATTTTACCCGGTTCAATTTCTTTGGACTGCGTCCAGTACTCGCGATCGCGATCGTACTGGGAACTGGTGTCTTCCGGCGGAATGGCGTCAATTTCCGCTTTGATTTTTTTAAAGCGTTCCTGCCAGGCGACAAAATTACTTTCGCGCAGGTCAATCCAGCCTTCCGCCGTCCATTTATCGATATTTTCCGTTGTGATTTCCAACTGGTTTTCTCCCCGGTAAGCGGGAATTTTCATTTCCGGTCCGCGCAGCAAACTCTTCCCGTCGCTTAATAAAATGGGAATGCCGATGGACAGAATCTCCGAGCGTAGCTTGGCGTCCGTTTTAATCTGTTCCTGAGCGCAACTGGCAATAAAGGCCGGGCTGTGATTGATGACTTCGTCCATAGTAAAGCGGCAGCGTTTCAGCAGGTAGGCTTCGTACAACAATTTGCTCAGTCGCGGCGGGCCAAGTAACTCAAAGGCCACGCTATCGGAATTGTGTTCGTTTTGCAGACGCTGCATTTTTTGCAGGGCGCTTTCACGCAGGGAACCGGCGCGGTAGGTGGGTCCCATCGATGCATTGTCCAGCGCGTTGATAATATCGTGACCGGTATTCCCGCCCAGAATTTCGTAAACCACATTGTTGGCGATTTCCTGCGGGGTTACAAATTCCATCTGCCCGCGCGAGGTGATGGCCGTAAATTCTTCGTAACTGAAAATGCCGTTTTCGCCGGTATCGATAAACACTTTTTTAAGTTTTTTATTTAGCGGCGTCCAGGGGCCTTTCTTCATTTCCCGTGAAATTGTGCCCTTTAGCCTGAGTGCGTTTTCCGGAGGACAATCGTATATATCCACTGATTTCCCGCGTTTTTTTATTTCGCCGTATTCGATTTTTTTCCAGGCGATGGCCGCGGTGGGTTTAATCTCTTTTACAATAGGCGCATCCGGCGTTCGCGCCATCAGCCAGAGCAGCATGGTGTGCGAACCGGCCAGAGCGGATTTGCTAAGCAGCATGCGCGACGGTTTTTCTTCACTGTGCGTGTAGGGAATATTCAGCCCCATGCCGCCGGTGCCGCTGGTTCCGATTTTTAAATAGATTTTTGTCTGCGCTTCTTTTAACCCGGCATATAAGATTTGAATATGACGGATCAGCTGCGGTGTGTACTGGGTAAGCAGCAGACGTTCGATAGAGGAGATATCTTCATCCGTCTGTTTCCCCTCCTTTAACAAATGAAGCGACTTGAGCACTTCGATGGAACTGGTGAAAATATCCTGATAGGCCAGCGCCGTGGCAGAATTGACACAATCTACCACAATATCGGCCTTGTGTCTGGTCATCACCTGGTACAGAAAAGAATGGTCCAGAATATCCTGCGTCAGATCGCTTAGCACATCGGTAATTAAAACGGAACGGTTTTCGGCATTGTTTAAAATATCGGTCCGTCCCAGGTCTTTTAAACTATCCCGTACAAACATGTTGCCCCATTCGGGAATCAGAGGGATTTTGGTCGTCTTTTTTAAATCGCGTACCGCTTCTTCGGATTGCCATTTTTCAAGAGAAAGAATAATAAGCTCCGATGCGCCTTCATCAATCAGACGCTTACAAACGGCCATACCCACCAGCCCCCAGCCGCCGAGCACCAATACTTTTTTGTCTTTAATTACCATGTTCCGTTCCTCCTTTTAGCAGAGCGGTTTCCTGCGTCGTTAGTTTCCTCCATTCTCCGGGCTGCAAGCCCCTGGCTGTAATCCCGGCAAACGAAATTCGCTCCAAAACTTCAACTTCATAATCAAACAATTCAAACATTCTTCGTATCTGACGGTTGCGCCCTTCTTTCAGTTCAATTTCCAGAAAACTGGCGTTATCTTTAATTCGGATTTCGCGGATTTTACACGGCTGGGTCATTTTATCATCCAGCATTACTCCGGCGCGCAGTTTGTGCAGGTCAATCGGGCGGATAACCCGATCCAGTAGCGCATGATATATTTTGGTCACCTTAAAATTAGGATGAATGAGACGATTGGTCAGCTCGCCGTCATTTGTCAGAATAAGTACGCCGCCGGTATCGTAATCCAGCCGGCCTACCGGATAGATACGCTCCACGATGCCGATTAAATCCACCACGGTCTTGCGGGCGTACTGATCGTCCACCGTGGTTACCACACCGCGCGGTTTATTGAGAACAACATAGGTAAAGTTTTTAGTAATCCGAACCGGATCGCCTTTGTACAAAACCGTATCTTTGTTTTCATCGATCACCACGCCAAGGGTGGTTACCGTTTCGCCGTTTACCTGAACCAATCCGGCCTGTATCAAATCATCACATTTGCGTCTTGATGCAACGCCTGCATGAGCTAAAAATTTATTTAGACGCATCATTGTCTTGCCTGTCTCCCGTCTCCGCTTGCATATTTTCCGTATCTTCCGCTTTGTCCCCCGCCGCCGGCGTCCCGGTATCAAACGGCTTCTTTTTAACTTCGGCTTCCGGTTGAGATTGTGTTTCTCCGTCTCCTGTCTCCGCCATTCCTTCTTTCGTTTCCACGCCGAGCATACTGCTCAGTCCCAGTTCTTCGGGATACATCTGTTGTAAAGCGGTCTGGTCTAAGCTTTCCAGAAATTTATCATCGCTTTTTAAGAGTTCGTCTATTTCTTTTAGTTTAGGCAGATCCTTTATACTTTTCAATCCGAAATATTCCAAAAAGGTTTTTGTTGTTCCATAAAGCAACGGATTGCCCGGCGCCTTCATCCGGCCGGTTACGGTAATCAGATTACGCTCAATCAGCGTACGCATTACGGCGTCCGAATTAACGCCGCGGATGGCTTCGATTTCCGTTTTGGTAACCGGCTGCCGATAGGCGATAATAGCCATGGTTTCCAGCGCCCGCTGGGTCAGATGTCCGGCGGCCCGGCTGCGGTAGAGTTTTTTAATTAGAGAAGAGAACTCCGGCCGGGTGACAATTTGAAAACCGCCGGCAACTTCTACAATTTGCAACGGAGACTGAATGGATTCGTAAGCCTTGTTAATTTGATCGATATTTTTACGAATCTCTTTTTCCGATTCCAATTCTAAAATATCTTTAATTTTTCTCGAAGCGAGCGCCGTATCGCTGGCAAAAAGCAGCGCTTCGATCTGCTGTTTTAACGTATCCATAACTTAGGCTGCTTCTCTCGGTTTTATTCGAATATCATCAAATACTTTCGATTGACGCACAATGATTTTTTTATCCCGCACCAATTCCAGTAATGAAACAAAGGTGACAATCAGAACAATTTTTTCTTTAATTTCGCGCATAATATCCTGAAACAGAACGACTCCGGAATCTTTTAGTTTATTCAGGATAAATTCGGCCTGCTGCTCTACGGTTACATCAATTTTGCGCACTTCGTGATAGGTAACCTTAGGCTTATTGTCCATGGCCTTACGAAAGGCAACCATCAGGTCAAATAAGGTTACCTGGTCCAAAAACTCTTCGTCGGAAACATCTTCTTTTAACGTGAGATAATCAAAGTATTTACGTTTATACACTTTACTGCGCATCTCTTCGAGATCATCCAATTCGTAGGAGGCTTCTTTAAAGCGTTTGTATTCCAGCAGCCGCTCTACTAACTCGATGCGCGGATCGTCCGGTTCTTCGCCTTCGATTTCTGTTTTGGGTAGCAGCAAGCGCGCTTTGATATGCATCAAAATAGCGGCCATTTCGATAAAATCGCCGGCCACATTTAAATCGAGCAGTTGCAGGGTTTCGATATAAAGCAGAAATTGTTCGGTAATCCGGGAAATAGGAATATCGTAAATATCCACTTCGTTCTTGCGGATCAAAAACAAAAGCAGATCAAAGGGTCCCTCAAAGATGTCTAATTTTACACGGTAACGCATTTCTTTTACAATTTTAAATTTTAGATTTTGAATTTTAGATGGTTTGTATTTTCATTTATCATTCAAAATTTATCATTTAAAATTTCCTTACCCCATTTTCATGGCTTTATGTACATCGTCCATGGTCTCTTCGGCTACCTGGCGGGCTTTTTTGATGCCGCTGTCCAGAATATCCTGCACATCATCCATATGCTGTTCGTAGTGAGTGCGTTTTTCACGCATGGGTTCAAAATAGCCGGCAATCTTCGCCGCGCAATTCTGCTTACAGGCCACGCAGCCCAGCGCGCCGCTTTCACAACCTTCGCGAATTTCATCCACCTCGTCCGGATTAAATTTTTGATGATAGGTAAACACATTACACACATCGGGGTGCCCCGGATCGTTACGGCGCACCTTTTGTGGATCGGTTACGGCCGTGCGTACTTTTTTGAAGATATTTTCTTCATTATCGGAAAGCAGAATAAAATTATCGTTGGATTTGCCCATCTTGCGGCCGTCTAATCCCGGCAGACGGGAAAAGGTGGTCAGACGGGTGGCCGGTTCCGGAAAGACGTCGCCATAAGTCTGATTAAATTTTCGGGCTAATTCCCGTGTGATTTCCACATGGGGCGCCTGGTCTTCGCCCACGGGCACCACATTGGCCCGGTAGATTAAAATATCGGCCGCCTGCAATACCGGGTACCCAAGATGCCCGTAAATCATCGTATCCTGATTCAGATCGCGGGCCTGTTCTTTGAGCGTAGGATTACGTTCCAGCCGTTCTTTGGTAATCAGCATCGAAAAGAGCAGATGCAGTTCTGCATGCTGTTTTACCTGTGACTGTATAAAAATAGGATTATCGGGATTTATTCCGGCGCTCAGCCAGTCGATAATCATTTGGATTGTATTTTCCTGTACCTCAAAGGCAGCGGACGGATTGGTGGTAAGGGCGTGCCAGTCCGCCACAAAAAAGAAGCTGTCAAATTCATCTTGTAATTTAACCCAGTTTTCCAGGGCACCGGCGTAATTACCGAGATGCAGCCGGCCGGAAGGGCGCATTCCGCTTAAAATCCGTTTATAGGCCATATTAACTCCTGTTATCATGTAGATTTTTAATTTACAAAAACATCGTCTTTTGGACAAACAAAGTTTCCGATAGAATGAAGCAAGAAAACCGCATTAAAACTTTTGAAGTTTAGAATCCGCCAGCTTGGACGCTACCGAATAAAAAAAAATAAATCGCCGGTATCTTCCGTTACGTTATTATTAAAAGTAACGCCGGTTACGCAGATAAAACAGATACACACAGGTATTATATTGAATCTCTTTTAGTCTGTCTCCGAGCTTTCTGCGGCTAATAGTTAATAGAATACAGGTTTAGAAATAACTGCGAATACCCGCAAAATTACCCGATAGCTCTGCGCTAAACAGCGGATCGCCCGGTTGCAGGGAATTAATGCGTACCAGGCCGCGGGCATGTAAAAGTTTGCCCGCGCCGAGGCAAAACCCCACATGGGTGATTTTATCCGACGACTCTGTAAAAAACATCATGTCTCCGGGCTGTCCGTCGAGCGGATTGTCTGCCACTTGCCGGGCGTCTTCGTACTGCATCCAGGCGTCGCGGCGCAGAACAATTCCAAACATTTTATGAACAAGCTGCATTAAACCGGAACAGTCAAATCCTTTGGGTGTTTTTCCGGCCCATAGATAAGGAACGCCCATAAAACGTTTGGCATAGTTTAGCAGATTTGCGCGCGATAGCGGCGGGAGAGGTTCCGTATTTATCTTTTCAATCCAGGCTTTTACCCCGTCCGGAAGCAGTACCTGCTGCCAGGAATCCGTTTGCTCCAATAAATAAACATACCCCCCTGCCGTTCCGTCGCGCAATACGGAGGCATTCGAATCCGGCTGATCGTAAAATTTCAGCAATTCCGAAGTGATTATTTTTTTCGGAAGGTTCTCTAATTCCGGCTGTTCGCAGAGTTGGAAACGGTTCAGCCAGCCTTCGTAACCGTCTTCGCAGCGGATTTGAATAAAATCATTTTTTCGGCTTAGAATCCGAACCGGTTCACCGAGCACAGCCTGCGTATCCGCTTCGCTGTGAAAGGTCGGGTTGCGGTAGATAAGCGCGGCGCTGACGTTAATATATGCCTTCATATTTATTCCTTTGCTGTGTGTACGGTTTGTTTTATCGGCTTCCGTAACAAATTGCTTAGCCTTGGATCCCGCCTACAGGCTCCAAGATTAAGGAACTTTCCTGTTAATGCTTGTTTCTTCCAGAAGGTTAAATCTGTTACGTTTACGAAATCCCAATCTTTCATTAAACGTTACACGAAAACCGCGAAACCACACAAAGAAACCAAATAACTTAATACCTCTTATTCTTTAGCGTCGAACTTATAAATCCCATATAAAATCTAAAATCATTAATCAAATCTTCGTGATGCCTTCGTGGCCCTTCATGTAACCCCATTTCCCGGAAAGGCTTTTATTTACACGAAAGCCGCGAAGCCTGCGCGAAGCCACACGAAGCGACTTTGTGGCTAGCGCTTTTTTATCCCTTCAAAATAAGTTAAAATAAATTGCGTAAAAGACAAAACATTTTAATCGTGCACACGGTCACAGATTTAAAAAAAATCTTTCACTAATTAGAGGAATTCCATATCTTAAGCGGTAAAACATAAACCGGAGGTTGCAATGCGTATCCTATCTTTTTTGTTTTTTCTTCTCTTTGTTTCCAGCCTGTTCGCGGAAAACGCCAAAGTTAAATTTATGATTGGCGAAGTTCGCGTTAAACAGGTTTCACAGCAAAAAGGCTGGAGCGGCCTGAAAATGCAGATGCCGCTACAGGAAAAAGACATCGTCCGCACCGGCGTACAGTCCCGCTGCGAAATTGAACTGCCGGACGGTTCCATTACAAAAATTTTGGCAAATTCCATCTTAGAACTGCGCAACTTCCCCGACCCTGCCGATGAAAGCATTAGTCTGTTTACGGGAATCGGCAAATTTTTCTTTAAAGTAAAGAAAGTCCTGAAACGTAAATTTCAGGTGAACAGCCCGGTGGCCGTTGCCGCTATCCGTGGAACCGAGTTTCTCGTTATCAATAACGGCGATAAAACGGAAATTATGGTTCGAAAGGGGCAGGTGGATTTAAGCGATACCTATATGCGCAATACCGTTCAGATTATGCCGGGATTCAAATCACACCTCACCGCGGGTTCGGCCCCAACGGTTCCTGCCGCCCTTTCCGACGCCGAAAAAGAAGCGCTAAATAAACTGGCGCAGGACAGCGGTGCAAAGAAAAAAACTCAAAAAATAAAACGCATTAATGACGATGTGGTGCCGACGCCGGCACCGGTTAAAAAGAGCAGTACCCCGCCGCCGCCACCCGCGCCAACACCGAAAGCATCTCCGGGAAACGGGAATGCAAAAACGGGCGGATTCCGCACGGGCGTTACCGTCGGCGCCGTAACAATCGATGATAAGCTTTATAATCAAATCGGTCTGCGTCCGGAATTTTCCATAGGGAAACTCGGGGTCGCGCTCGATTTAACCTTTTACATTGATGACGAAGGCAATATCCGTGACGATAACTGGAATTCCTTCAATGATATTATCGAAAAAATTTATTATGTGCGCTGGGGGCACCGCAACGATCCGCTCTATGTAAAAGTCGGCGCCATCGATAATTACCGTCTCGGTTTTGGCCTGTTAATGAATCATTATTCCAATACGGTGGAATATCCCAACGTAATTCGTACCGGCGTCGAGTTTGGCCTTAAAACGAATACATACGGCGTTGATTTTATGTTGAACAATATAAACGAACTATTTAACGGCGGCGGTTTGATGGGCGCCCGTTATTCGCAAAATCTGATTGGCGGATTTCAGGTGGGCGCCAGCGTGGTTTTTGACCGCAACCAGTACAAAGGCCTGAAAGACCGGGACAACGACGGTACTCCGGATTATCTGGACGCTTTTCCCGATAACAGAAAACAGAATTTAGATACCGACCGGGACGGCATTCCCGACTCTAAAGATTTTGACAGGGACGGCAACGGTTTTACCGATAACTATGATTTATTGATTGAAAACGGAATGGATCCGAATTTAATTAACGATGCCAATTATCTGGCTGATCCGCTCAATTTTGCCAAAAACTACCTGGATCCTGAACCGTTTAACACCAATAATGCAGAAGGCAAAACCCAGATCGCTCTGGCCCTTGATCTCTCGTATCCAATCCTTACATTCGATTATTTAAAATTAACCGCGTATGGCCAGTACGCCAACTTCCCCAACAATGACGGCGCCTGGGGAATTACCGCCCCCGGATTTCTGGCAAAATTTGCCTTTATTAACGCCTATGCCGAATACCGGATTTTCAGCGCCGGATTTCTGCCGGAGTACTTTAACACCACCTATGAACTGGAACGGGCCACTTTTGTGGGCGATACCATCCTGACCAAAGCCGATAAGCTGAAGAATATCAAAGAAAGCATGAACGGATATGTTATTGGAGCCGACTTTGACCTTTTTCATTTTCTTATTTTTGGCGCGGAATATCAGAATATGAGCAGTAAGAATTTTCAGTTGCGCACGCTGCGCTCTACGCTCGATTTAAATACCAGCTTTATTCCGCGAATCAATCGCGCCGGCGCTTATTATATGCAGAACAATGCCGAAAAACTGTTCCGTAAAACCGAAGGCACCATCGTTGGCTATCGTTTGGAATATGAAATTTCCGGCGGCGCCTCTCTGCTGTTTGACTACCGCATCACCTATCGCGATTTGAATGGCAACGGTAAACTGGAACCGGTAAGAACGACAAATATCCAGACGGTTATGCATTTTTAATTGTGGGAACGACTCAATTTGTCCCCAATAGTTTTATGGAATCTATTTGAATTTCCCGAAAATTAAAGCCCTCATTTTTGATATGGATGGCGTTCTGGTAGATACCGAACCCATCCATATCGAGGCCTTCCAAATATTTATGGATACCCTCGGTCTTGAATACGATCCCGTTTATGTCCATTCCTTTGTTGGGTATTCCATTGACCGGAATGTACGTAAAATAAATGCCGATTTTTTAAAAGGAAGAGAAATAGCGGTGGACGAGGGTGTTTCCCGGCGGGATAAAATTTATATTGCCCTTCTAAAAAAATCCCTGCGCGCCCCTCTGACCGGCGTAACAAATCTATTGGAATTCTGCCGGGAAAATTCAATTACCTGCGCTTTAGCCTCATCCTCCTGGCAGGCGCAGGTGGAACTGATTTTAAATATTCTGGAACAAAACGGATATCCTCTGCGCGAGCAGTTTCAGTCCGTTGTAGACGGCGATCAGGTAGCCGCCCGCAAACCGGCTCCGGATATCTATCTAAAAACCATTCGGAATCTCGGTCTGCCCGCTTCTTCCTGCTGGACTATCGAAGATTCCGCCGCCGGCGTAAACAGCGCCAAAGCCGCCGGACTATTTGCCATCGGACTCCTCACGCCGTTCAATACACGGCAGCAGTTAAAGAAGGCCGATTTAGTGGTTCCTTCCCTTTTCGAAGCAGAATCTTTTCTGTACACTTTGCTCTAACCGGAGATTGATTGCTACCCGGATATTTTTATAATTAGGGAAACTTATTAAAGATTAATGCGCTACCGGATTGATACCGTTTTTCTCACGCAACAGGGGTATTGCAAAATGAGAGATTACGCAGAGAACCCAATGCGCGCAAAGAAATGCAAGTAAGGTATGAACCCTGGTTTTAGCTTTTCCTGGCGATACTTTACGCGCTTTGCGGTTTAACTAAAAATTGCAACGCTTAAAGACGCAAATCCACGCCAATATCTAATAGAGATAATCAAACTTCATTTTGTTATTTTTATATTTCTCCGTGTTACTTCGTGGAAGAATAAAGAACGCGACGAATCCTAAAAGGCTTCGCGACAGATTAATCGCCAAATATAATTGCACCTTTCCGAATTTTTATGTAAAATTAATTCCCAAAAAACGGTCTCACACACCTTTCTTTTGGAGCGCATATCGAAACACAAAACGCACGCCTCATTTTAAAAGACGGCACTGTTTTTCAGGGTGCATCCTTTGGCTACCCGCATTCTGTGGCCGGAGAAGTCGTCTTCAGCACCGGAATGACCGGCTACCCCGAAGCCCTATCAGACCCTTCATTTTACGGACAAATTTTAGTGTTTACCTTTCCGCTTCTTGGCAATTACGGAATGCCGGCCGGAGATACCGCAGAGCATTTTCTGGCTAACTACGAATCCTCTTCCGGACAGGTTTCGGCGCTGATTGTGGAAAACTATTCGGAATATTATTCGCATCATAGCGCGTCAACCAGTCTTGCTCAGTGGCTGTACAATCAAAAGATTCCGGCCATCACGGGAATTGATACCCGGGCGCTTACGCAAAAAATTCGGGAATCCGGCGTTATGCTGGGTAAAGTGATTATTGGGGACGAAGACGTCCCCTTTTTTGATCCCAACCGCGAGAACCTGGTTGCGCGGGTTAGTATCCCACAGGTACAGCGTCTCGGTTCCGGAAAAAAACGGGTGCTTTTAATGGACTGCGGCAGTAAACACAGCATTATCGCCGAACTGGCCGGACGGGATGTCGAGATTATTCGCACCCCCTGGAACTATCCCATTCGCGATGAAAATTTCGACGGCCTGCTTATCTCCAGCGGTCCCGGTGACCCGGCAAAATGCACGGAAACGGTGGAACAGGTTTCCCATGCGCTTAACGCCGATATCCCCACATTTGGCATTTGCCTCGGACACCAAATAATGGCCCTGGCCCTTGGCGCGGAGACCTATAAAATGAAATACGGCCACCGCAGTCAGAATCAACCGGCACTTGACACGCAAAGCGGCCGCGCTTATATCACTTCACAAAATCACGGATTTGCGGTTGATACAAAAAAATTACCACAAGGCTGGACACCGCTCTTTACAAATTTAAACGATAATACCTGTGAAGGCTTAGTCCATAAATCCGGCCGCTTTTTCAGCACTCAGTTTCACCCGGAAGCCGCGCCGGGTCCGGTGGATACCCGCTATCTTTTTGATAGATTTGTGGCATTGCTCTAATAGCGGGTGGAAATTTGAAGGAACCTGTTTGTGGAGGTTGTATTGAGCGCTTCTAAACTTTCGAAATTTAGAAGTAGTTTTTACATTGAATCCTTTCAGGTTCCGCCTGCCGGAATTATGAAAACTTATTTACGGAAATCGAAGCGGAGAAAAAATGACCGAAAAAAAATATACGAAAATTCTTCTTCTCGGCAGCGCCGCCCTAAAAATCGGCGAAGCCGGTGAATTTGATTATTCCGGCAGTCAGGCCATAAAAGCCCTTCAGGAAGAAGGGGTAAAAACAATCCTAATCAATCCAAATATTGCCACCATCCAAACCTCCGATCATCTGGCCGATAAGGTCTACTTCCTGCCGGTTACCGCCGAATATATCGAACGGGTAATTATCAAAGAAAAACCGCAAGGCATCCTGTTGGGCTTCGGCGGACAAACCGCCCTAAACGTGGGGCTGGAACTATTCCGCAGCGGCTTTCTAAAGAGACAGAAGGTAGAGGTGCTGGGCACTCAACCGCAAGCCATCATCGATACGGAAGACCGCAAACGGTTTATTAAAAGGTTAGATGAAATTAATATAAAAACATCGCGCAGCGCAGTGGCGGAAACGGTGAAAAAAGCAGTGCAAACGGCGGAAAAGATCGGTTATCCGGTGATGATTCGCGTGGCCTACGCGCTTGGCGGACTCGGTTCCGGCGTCTGCAGGAATCAAACGGAATTGGAAGAACTGACTGAAAAAGCGCTTAGCCACGCGCCGCAGATTTTAATTGAGGAATACCTCGCCGGCTGGAAAGAAATCGAATATGAAGTGGTACGCGATCGCGCCGATAACTGCATCACAGTCTGCAATATGGAAAACTTTGATCCCATGGGCATTCACACCGGCGAGAGCATTGTGGTTGCGCCCAGTCAGACCCTCAATAATCACGAATACCACCTGCTGCGCGAAATCGCCATCAAGGTTATCCGGCATTTGGGTATCGTAGGTGAATGCAATATTCAGTACGCGTTGGATCCGCAGTCGGACGACTACCGGGTGATCGAAGTAAATGCCCGCCTTTCGCGCAGTTCGGCGCTGGCTTCCAAAGCCACCGGATATCCGTTGGCCTTTGTGGCCGCAAAGCTTGGTTTGGGATTCACTCTGCCCGAATTAAAAAACAACGTTACAAAAACCACTTCCGCTTTTTTTGAACCGGCGCTGGATTACGTGGTGGTTAAAATTCCGCGTTGGGATTTAAAAAAATTCCGCCGTGTCTCACGAAAAATCGGTTCGGGAATGAAATCCGTTGGAGAAATTATGGCCATCGGCCGCCATTTCGAAGAGGCTCTGCAAAAGGGTCTGCGTATGCTGGAAACCGGCGCCGAAGGGCTGGTAGGCAATACAAATTTACATTTTTCAGATTTAACCGACGAACTAAAAGCGCCCACCGAAGAGCGTATTTTTGCGGTCGTACAGGCCTTTCAGCAGGGCTTTACTATTAAAGAAGTACACGAGCTAAGCCACATCGACCGCTGGTTTTTGCATAAGCTTAAAAACGTCGCCGATATCGCCCACGACCTGACCCTGTTTAAAAAACAAACGCCGCCCCTTGATTTACTGAAACGTTCAAAACAGGCAGGATTCTCCGACCGGCAGATTTCCACCCTGTGCCAAACCGGCGTAAAAACAGTAAACGCCTGGAGGCAGGAACAAAACCTGCATCCCTTTATCCGTCAGATTGATACCATGGCCGCCGAATATCCCGCGCAAACCAATTATCTCTACCTCACCTACAACGCATCCAAAGACGATATCGGTAAGCCGGACAAACCGCCGGTAATGATTTTGGGTTCCGGCGCCTACCGTATCGGCAGTTCGGTGGAATTCGACTGGTGCGCCGTAAATTCCGGCATGACACTAAAAGCACTCGGCTGCCAGACCATTATGCTCAATTACAATCCCGAAACGGTGAGCACCGATTACGACCAGTTTGATTTTTTAATTTTTGATGAAATCAGTCTCGAATCCATTTCCGAGATTCATTTAAAATTACGTTTGCAGGGAGTCGTTATTTCCATGGGCGGACAAATCCCGAACAACCTGGCTCTGCCCCTGCAGCAGGCAGGCATCCCGGTACTGGGCACCGATCCGCGCCAAATAGACAATGCCGAAAATCGCCATACCTTCTCTTCCATGCTGGATCGCATCGGAGTGGATCAGCCGGAATGGAAAGAGCTCAGTTCGCTAAAAGACGCCTTCCGTTTTGCCGGAAAAGTGGGTTACCCGGTTTTGGTGCGGCCTTCCTATGTGCTTAGCGGTGCAGCCATGGCCGTGGCTTCCAACGATCAGGAACTGGAATTATATCTAAAGAAAGCCGTCACCTTATCTCCCGAACATCCTACGGTAATCAGTAAGTTTTTGCTAAATGCCAAAGAGATTGAAATGGACGCCGTGGCCCAAAAGGGTGAAATTATCGCTTACGCTATTTCCGAGCATGTGGAAAATGCGGGCGTACATTCCGGCGACGCCACACTGGTATTTCCGCCGCAACGGCTTTATCTCGAAACCATTCGCCGGATTCGGCAGATTACCGCTAAAATCGCCGCCGAGCTTCAAATAAGCGGGCCGCTTAATATTCAGTTTATCGCCCAACAAAACGAAGTAAAAGTTATCGAATGCAACCTGCGCGCCTCACGAAGTTTCCCGTTTGTATCCAAAATGCTTAAGTTCAATTTTATCGACCTGGCCACCCGGGTTCTTTTGAAACAAGCGGTGGAACGGCCAAAAAAATCATCCTTCGAACTAAATTATGTGGGTGTAAAAGCGCCGCAGTTTTCGTTTACACGCCTGGAAGGCGCCGATCCGGTAAGCGGTGTGGAGATGACTTCCACCGGTGAAGTAGCTTGCCTGGGTGATGATTTTAACGAAGCCTATCTGAAGGCGTTGCAGGCGGTGGGATTCCGCTTTCCTTTTAAAAGTATTCTGCTTTCCACCGGTTCCATCGAATCCAAAGCAGAATTACTGGAACCGGTTCGCAGTCTGCAGGAAATGGGCGTAACCTTGTTTGCCACGGACGGCACGGCCAAATTTCTCCGCAAAAACGGCCTTAAGGTAAAACGGTTGTTCTGGCCCCTCGAAAAAAAATCACCCAATGTGGTGGATTATATAAAACAGGGTAAAATTGAGCTTGTTATCAATATTCCAAAAAACTTCCAGCAGGATGAATTAACCAACGGCTATTTAATCCGCCGTTCAGCGGTGGATTTCAATGTAATGCTGATTACAAACCGCCAAATCGCCATGCGTGTTATCGAAGCTCTGAATGAGAATCCCACCTTTCCGCTTTGCCACAAAAGCTGGGACGAATATTAAAATCGGTGTTTTTAGATCGTTCTTTTTCTTTAAAAAAAATTCATAAAGGCAGCTCCATAGTGCATAATATCACATTTTAGCGTGTTTTAATACAGTAATTTTCTTTATTAATTAAACGAATGGGCGAAAGCAGGATGGAATCGCCTTATTTAAACAAAACCGTGCTATTTATTCAAAAAAGGAGCTCTCTTTGGAAACCATTAAACGCGCCATCATTTACGATCGCAGTCTGAATCCCGAACGTACCAACGCCACATTTGAGCGTCTGGCCGAAGTCCTTGAAAATGTTCTCAATGAGCAAAGCGCAGCACACATCAGTAAACTTCTTGATCTGTTGGAGCAGCCCAACCCCAGAAATCAATTGAATGAAAAACAGGCTGATAAAATTATAGAGTACCTGGACAAGATCGTATTGTCCCGGCAACAAATTCAGGAAATTGGTGAACAATTACAACTATCCGAAATCTCTACCGCCGAAGCCATCGACATCCATCAGCAGTTTAAGATTCCCGTTTCGCATCCCGAAGAAGATATTATTCCCGTTCAGGGCAAGGGTTGCTGGATTAAAGATACAAAGGGCAAATGGTATCTGGATATGGATAGTAATTACAGTGCAACCAACCTGGGCATGTCCAATCCGGAGATTGCGCTTGGTTTATATAATCAGGCAAATACGCTAATTTCTATGAAAGAAGATCGCATTCAGATCGCCCGTAGCCGTTTTTTAAAAGAGATTCACCAGATGATGCCCCCAGGATTGGATCAGTTTTACTGGCAGAATTCCGGCGGAGAAGCCGTAGATAAAGCGCTTAAAATTGCCAAGGCCTATACCGGGACAACGCAGGTAATCGCCTTTAAAGGTGGTTTCCACGGTCGTACACATGGGGCCGTAGCCGTTACATGGAATAAAAAATACCGCGAACCGTTTGGCCTCGATGAAACCGGCTGGGTGCATTTTGCTGATTTTAATGATTTAAACAGTGTCGAAACGTTGCTTAAAACAACTGGCGCTAAAATCATCATTTTAGAAATGGTACAAGGCGAAGAGGCCGGCAACCGCCCGGCCACACCGGAATTTGTAAACGGATTGTGGACATTGGCCAAACAATACGATGCGGTCATTATTGACGACGAAGTGCAGGCGGGTTTCGGAAGAACCGCGGTGAAACAGGGCGACTGGTTTGCCTGTATGAGTTATGACCTGGTGCCCGATATTATGGTTATCGGTAAATCTTTTGGCGGAGGGTACCCGGTGACAGCAGTTGTAACCAAAAAGAAGATTGGCAGTAAAATGAAATACGGTTATGACGGATCCACTTTTGGCGGCAATCCCATGGCCATGACGGCCACACTCATTGCCACGCGCCAAATGCGCGAAAAAGATGTTACCGGTAATGTTGTAGCCCGGGCAAAACAAATTAAAAGCGGCATTCGAACGTTACGCGAAACCTACTCTATAATCGGCACATACAGCGGGCGCGGCCTGATGTTTGGTTTTGATTTGGGAAGTGCGGAAAATGTACAGAAAGTTCAGAGTGGTCTGCGGGAGAACGGCGTTAAAGTGAGTCTTTCTTCCGGCAGTATGATTCGTTTTTTACCGCTGACAATAATGAGTAAAGGTGAAACGGATTTTTTTCTAAAACAGTTGGAAAAATCGATAAAAATACTGGATAGCTGAAATACAAAAAGGCCGTTGTAACTAACAGCGGCCTTTTCTGTTGTTCTAAGAGACGATACCTAAATTATCAAAGTAAAAATGGGAAACCCCAAAAACAAACAAGGTTCGGCGGGCCCAGTCGAGTCGCTCTCGCCGAAATCCACTAACCGATAATTTCAAAAGTCCCAATTTATAACGTGCACCCAAACGGTGGATGCTGGTTTAATATTTAAATAATTGTTCCGTTAGAATTTATGAGTTCACTATAAAAACCACGAATTCCACGAATTTACACGAATCTGTTCAATGTAATTTCAATGAAAACAATCCGTGTCTTTCTGTGGAAATCAGTGGCTACGCCTTTTTAGACTGGACTCATTTATTAAATTTCTGTTATTTGTATTTTAGAATCTCACCTGCTATTTTAATCCCCTGCGTTTCAGCAACGGTTCAATCTGCGGTTCCTGCCCGCGGAAACGTTTGTACAAGACTATCGGATCTTCGCTGTCTCCTTTTGCCAAGATATTATCCCGAAAGACTTGTGCCGTTTTGGAATCAAATAATCCATGCTCCTTAAAGTCCTCAAAGGCATCCGCGTCCAGAACCTCAGCCCATAAATAACTATAGTATCCGGAGGAATAATCGCCGGAGAAAATATGGCTGAAATAGGGGCTGCGGTAGCGTACCACGATTTCCGGAATTAGGCCAATCTTTTTCATAGAAGCGTTTTCAAACGTATGGGCGTCTCGCAATACCGTATCGGCAATGGTATGCCAGTCCATATCAAGATACGCGGCCGCCATGAATTCCGTCGTGGCAAAGCCTTGGTTAAAATGTCCGCTGCGCTGGATTTTATCAATCAAGTCATCCGGCATTGGATCACCGGTTTTATAATGTTTCGCATACTGTTTTAAAACTTTGGGCGCGGTGGCAAAGTTTTCCATAAACTGGGAAGGCAGTTCCACAAAATCCCGGGCGACAGAGGTTCCCGTTAACGATGGGTAGGTACCGTTAGAGAGCAATCCGTGCAAGCCGTGACCAAATTCATGAAACAGAGTCAGTACTTCATCCAAACTAAGCAAAGACGGTTTGTCGCCGGTGGGTTTCGAAAAATTACCCACATTGTAGATGATGGGTGTTACCGCTTTACCATCCAGACGCGACTGTTTACGCAGAGCTTCCATCCAGGCGCCGCCCTGTTTACCGGCGCGGGGAAAATAATCTACGTACAAGATGCCCACATGAGAGCCGTCAGCATTTTTAACTTCAAAGGTCTTTACATCTTTTTCATACACCGGAATGTCGTGCCGTTCGCTAAACGTTATGCCGTATAAACGATGCGCCACCTCAAATGCTCCGTCGCGCACATGCTCCAGTTTAAAATAGGGACGCAGCATTTCTTCATCCAAATCGTATTTTTGTTTTTTCAATTTCTCGGCATAGTACCACCAATCCCAAGGCTTTAATTCAAACTTTTCTCCGGAAGCATAAATCATTTTCTGCAAATCTTTAGCTTCTTCTTTGGCTTTGTTCAGGGCCGGCGTCCAGACCTGATCCAGTAATTTATAGACATTGGCCGGATTCTTGGCCATGATATTTTCCAGTACAAAATCCGCATGGGTTTTATAGCCCAGAAGATGGGCGCGTTTAACCCGAAGAGCGGCCATCTTTGTCAGAATTTTTTTATTATCCAATTCATCATCATGGTCGCCGCGGGTAATGTAACCCGTGAACATTTTCTCACGCAGCGCGCGTTTTTGGGAATACTGTAAAAAGGGTATCAGGCTGGGTTTGTGCAAGGTAAAAAGCCATTTCCCCTCGTATCCATGCGCTTTGGCCGCATCGGCGGCGGCAGCAATAACGTTTTTCGGCAAACCGGACAGCTCTTCTTTATTCTCCAGCAGCATTTCGAAACGGTTATTTTCTTTGAGTACGTTTTCACCGAACTGTAAACCGAGCATGGAAAGCTGCTGATTAATGGCGCGAAAAGTCTCTTTGTCTTTCCCGCCTAAATTGGCTCCGCCGCGTACGAAGCGCTGGTAATATTTATTGACCAGCCGCTGCTGTTCGGCAGTTAATCCCGATGCCGCCATAACATCATAAACGGTTTTGATGCGTTTGAATAAACCTTCGTTTAGCTTAATATCATCGTTATTCCTGGAAAGAAGGGGTGTTACCTCTTTGGCAATGGCCTGTAATTCAACGTTGGTATCGGCGCCATGTAACGCAAAAAAGACATTACTAACTTTGGTCAGCAGCTTCCCGCTACGCTCCAGAGCAACAATGGTATTGTTAAAATCCGCTGGGGCAGGATTGTTTACAATCGCTTTTATCTCTTCCTGATTTTGTTTTATGCCTTCTTTGAAGGCCGGCATAAAATGAGCGCTTTTAATTTTATCGAAAGCGGGTGTTTCGAACGGGGTATTGTAATCAGAGAAGAACGGATTTTGCTCTTTTTGGGTACAGGACGTCAAGATAATTACTCCCAGAATTAGTGCATAAATAAACTGCTTCATAAGTCTCCTTTATCATATAATTTATAATTCTTTCAATCGTTAATCGTTTTTATTTTACGCGAAAGCCACGAAAGTCTCACGAAGCGACACAAAGGAACCAAATAACTTAATAACTCTTATTCTTTGGCTTCGAACTTAAAAGTCTCAACTAAAATCGTTAATCGAAGCTTCGTGCTTCCTTCGTGTATTTCCGGGTAAAATTAAAATTCCAGACGTTTTCATTCACCGTTACAAATTTACATTTTTTCACAAAAATGCGCCAATAAAAAAACCCGCCACTGTGGACGGGTTCAAATCAAATCGTAAAACGGATGTCAAAGAGGGAGCTTATTATTCTCCTCTGAAATAACGCATAAACTGAACACGCTCATAAACGGCCGGGTCTTCCGACTTGCTTTGACTCATCTTGCCTCTAAAATCATTGAGGGAAGCAAAATTATGACGATCCATCCAGCTTTCCAATTCCTCCAGCAGGTTCTGTAAATAGGATTTATTGTTTTTATACAAGGTCGATACAACCTGAACCGAACTAGCGCCGGCAAGCAGTTGTTTAATCACGGCGGCCGCATCATGAACGCCTGTGGATGCGGATAAGTCACATTTAACCCGTTCGGACATAATGGCAATCCAGCGCAGCGAAATGGATAATTCTTCCGATTTGCTTAAAACGTGCGTAGAAGTCAACTGAAAATTCTCAATGTCAAAATCAGGGCTCCAGAAACGATTGAATAAAACCAGACCGTCGACACCGGTTTCGGACAGGTTTTGAATAAAAGGACCCAGATTAGACGAATAGTGGCTGATTTTCAGAGCAACCGGAATGGTGACCCGTTCTTTAACCTTGTTGGCCAGATCAAAATAAATCTGCTCATTTTCTTCGGCGGTTTTATGAAAATTCGTCGGCAGGGCAAACACATTCAGTTCCAGGGCGTCGGCGCCGGCCGCTTCAAATTTCTGTGCATAGTAAAGCCATTCATGCGCAGACACACAATTGATGCTGGCAATCACCGGAATGGATACCGCCGCTTTGGCCTTTTCAATCAGTTTGATGTATGCGCTAAGATTTTTCTCTTTGATTTTGTAATCGTAGTAATCAAAGGCCGACGCATCAAAACCCTCTTTTTCTGCGCCTTTTACTTCATGTTCCATTTCATGCAGAATTTCTTCTTCGAAAATGGATTTAAGCACAACGGCGCCTGCGCCGAATTTTTCCAGTTCTTTAATATCTTCTACAGAATCGGTTAATCCGGAACTGCCCACAATAATGGGATTACGCAGGTCCAGTCCTAAATATTTGGTTGCCAGATTTGCCATTTTATCTTCCTTTGTCTATCTAAAATCTCTTAAAAAACCAAAATTGGAAATTGGGAATTAAGAATGAATTGAATGCGAGTTCCTGATTCCTGTTTCCCAGTTATTATATTACTCATCCAGTAAAAAATGCGTAATGCCTTCTACCGCTTTAACACCGTCGGCAATGGCGCTGATGGCATCCGCCGTACGGTTCACACTGTCGCCACCCGCAAAAATATCCGGAATTGAGGTTTGCTTCAGTTCATTTACAACCATACGGCCGCGCTCGATTTTCAATTCATCCATAACGTCTTTCGGCAGGAAGGAGTAATCCGCTTCCTGTCCGATAGCGCCGATAACCGTATCCACTTCCAAAATATGCTCGTCGCCTTCAATCAAAACCGGACGCGGACGGCCGCCTTTATCATCGGCAACCATTTCGGCCATACCATATTTAATGGATTTTACCTTGCCATTATTCCCGATCACTTCCAGCGGAATGCCTTGCGGGACGATATGAACGCCTTCATCCTCGGCGCCTTCGATTTCTTCCCAGTCGGCCGGCATATCCTGAACGCGGCGGCGATAGAGAATGGTCACTTCCGCCCCGAGACGGCGGGAAACACGAGCCGCGTCAATAGCCACATTACCGCCACCGATAACAACCACCTTTTTACCCACATCCACGCTTTTACCCAAATTCACGTCACGCAGAAAATCAACGGCCTGAATGGAATTTTCCAACTCTTCGCCGGTTAAGCCCAGTGTGTACGGAATATGAAACCCTATACCGATAAATACGGCGTCGTTTTCTTTACGAATGGTTTCAAATGAAATGTCTTTTCCCACGCGGGTATTGTTCACCATCTTCACGCCAACTTTTTCCATATAACCAATCTGTTTATCCAGACTGTCTTCCGGAAAACGGTACTTGGGAATACCGGCGTAGGTCATACCGCCCATTTTGGGCAAGGCTTCGTAAATAGTTACCTCAAAACCGCGCAGCGCCAGATAATATCCGGCAGAGAGCCCTGCCGGACCGCCGCCGACAATCCCTACTTTTTTACCATTCGGTTCGGCAATGACCGGATTTAAGATGGCTGCCGGATCCGGGAATTGTTCGGTGGCAAATCGTTTTAACCAGCGAATGGCAATCGGTTCGCCGAGATGACCGATGGCACAAACGGTTTCGCACTGACGGGTACACACTTTACCGCACATTTCCGGAAGCGGATTATTATCATAAATATATTTTAAGGCTTTGGCGTCATCGGCGTCGGCAATGGCGCCAATATATTCGGGAATATGCATATGATCCGGGCAGGCGGTGACGCAAAGCGCACAGTCCACACAGCGGGTGGCTTCGGCGCGAGCTTCTTCCTGCATATAGCCCAGCACCACTTCGGCAAAGGATTTCACCCGTTCCGCGCCGTCCAACTCCCGCATCGGAACACGGTCAAATTGCAGCAGCGGTTCGCTGTCGCTTTTAACAAAACTGATATGCTCTTTCATTTCGGGATTGTCTTTCCCCGGAATAAGCAGATAGGAATCGGGATCGGGCGACGTATGCAGATATTGATCGGTTAAACTGAGCGAACCGGTCGGGCACATGTCCACACATAATCCACACCAACAGCAGCGTCCGTTGTCCACGCGCGGGCGCAAACCGGAATCGCCCTTGGCCGCTTCGATTCCGTCTAACTGAATCATATCAATCGCGTCGTTCTGGCAAATGGTACTACAGGTGCCGCAGCCGATACATTCTTCCAAATCATTGAAATGGAATCCACGGTAACGCTGGGCCGTATCTTTTTTCTCGATCGGGTAACGTACCGTATGTGGTTTTTTACCTAAAAACTTTAATGCGGAAAAAGGAACCAGAGCGCCTTTTATGTTCATCATATTTCTTGCCTCGTTTGTTTTCTTTTTTCCCCCTTAAAAAAGAGGGGTAGGGGGGTTGTAATGATTTTCTTAAATTAGAGGACAACCCCTGTCGTCCCCTTTTTTAAGGGGACATAATTTCTTTATAATTCAAAATTCTAACTCTGTCAATATCAGCTTCCGTAACAAGTTTCCTGCGGAATGACAGATTGGATATTCCTATCCTTAAGCTCTTTGCGGCCTACCGTTCGATCTCCGGCGGACAGGTACCGAGACTGTTCATTATAAAACTTACATCTGCGATATTCATCCCCTTAAGCATCTTTTCCAGCAGGGTTACGCCGTGCACATATGCGGGCCCGCGGACGTGAACGCGTCGCGGTTTCAGGCTGCCGTCGCTTACCACGTAGTAACCAAATTCACCGCGGGCAGACTCGGTACGCACATAGGCCTCGCCGGCAGGCACTTTCCATTTAAGCGGATTGGGACCCGGATTGTGAACGGGGCCCTCGGGCATTTTATCCAGCACCTGACGTACAATGGATATGGATTGTTCAAATTCTTTCCGTCTTACCATCGCCCGGGAATAGACGTCGCTGCCTTCGTGAGTGATGACTTCCCAATCCAGTTTGTCATACACCTCATATGGTTCGTCTTTCCGCACGTCGCGGGCAATGCCGCATCCGCGCAACGGAGGACCGACAACGCCCCACTCTTCGGCCTTTTCTTTGTCGATGATGCCAACGCCCTGCGCACGTTTCAGAAAAACGGCATTTTCAAACAGCAGACGGTCGTAATCGGTTAAACGCTCTTCGAGATAATCCAGCACTTTGCGAACTCGGTCTTTAAATCCATCCGGCAGGTCACGGCGCACGCCGCCGGCCCAGATGTACATGTGATAGACACGACCGCCTGTCAGTTCTTCAAATAGATCGATGATGTAATCACGATCGCCCACCGTCCACTGCGGCATGGTGTACAAACCGGCAGAACCGGACTGTCCACCCATCCATAATAAATAGGTCGCCATCCGCGATAATTCCAGCACCATAGTGCGAATATATTGTGCCCGTTCCGGTACTTCCCTGCCTTCGATTTCCTCGATGGCACGAGCCAGATTTTCTTCATTGGGATCGGGTTCCGGCACACAGATTCGGCAGACAATGGGAAAGCACTGCATCCAAAGCCGTTCTTCCATCAGCTTTTCAAAGCCCCGGTGCAGATAGCCTACATGGGTAGTTCCTCTTTGTACCGTATCGCCGGTAACCTTCAGCTCAATCATCATATTTCCGGTAATACCGGGATGCTGCGGACCGAGATATAGAGTTGTTTCTTTTTCTTGCATTATTTCTGACATAGGGTTAGCCTAATTTTAAGTTTTTTATTCATATTAATAAATCACAATTTTAAAATGCCAAATAACAAATAAATTCCAACTCACAAACTCAAAATCTCAATTATTTTTGCAACTGATAATTGGAAATTGGTTTTTGGGAATTGCTTGTCATTTGTCATTTGTCATTTACTATCCTTAAAGTGTGGTACTTCCGTATCGTATTGTTTGGCAATGGTCTCCCGGACATCCTGTTTATCTTCGCGACCTTTACGCCATTCATAGGTTTTATCGACAAATTCGCGGGTATGAAAGTCCCGGCGCATGGGCGGCATATCTTCCCAGTCTTCCAGAATAAAATCACGCATTCCCGGATGGCCTTCAAAATCGACGCCGTTCATTTCATGGATTTCCCGTTCGTAGGTTTCGGCCTGATCCCATAATTTGGAGATGGACTGCATCACAGGTTTTTCCCGTTCCAAACGCACTTTTACCATAATATGCACCTTTTGCCGGTAGGACCAAAGATGGTAGACAATCTCAAATTAATTATCTTCTAACCAGTCCACACAGCTCATCATGACCAGATGCTTAAAATCCAGATATTCTTTTAAATAGCTGACAAAAGCCGGCAAAATACCACTGCGGAATTCAACAATAATCCGTCCCTGCCGTTGGATTTTTACCTTGGCCGAACGGAAAGCGTTGTTAATACTTTGTCTTATTTCTTCTTCGATAATAAATTTGTCGCTCATAAATTTACTCTTTTAATTATTGGCGCTTAACGGTTAGCTGTCAGCATGCAGCAATCAGTAATTAAATTTAACCGATAGCTGTTTACTGATAGCTGATAGCTAATTACCAGTTATAATCCGGCATTTTCCAGTTTGTAATTACTTTTTTCTGATTGGCGCGATAGGTATCCAGATTTTCTTTATATTTAACCCAACCCTGCGCGGTTCCGGCATCAATTAGTTTTTGCAGTTCAATAAATCCGTCAATGACCGCTTCCGGACGCGGCATGCATCCGTTAATAAAAATATCCACCGGCAAATAATCATCCAGACGTTTAATGGTATTGTATGAGTCCCAGTACATTCCTCCGTTAATGGTACAGGAGCCAAAGCCCATAACATATTTGGGCGACTGCATCTGTTCGTAGGTCCGGATAACCCGTTTTAGGGTTTTTACGGCCAGATAGCCCGTAATCAACAGCACATCGGCCTGGCGCGGCGTGGCGCTTCCGGTAATTCCAAACCGTTCGGCATCGTAACGGGACGTCATGGTCGGCGGAATTTCAATAGCCCCACAACCGGTTCCATAGGCCAATACCCAAAGTGAATGCTTTCGCGCCCATTTGGAAATAATATTTCCCGCTTCTTTTCCCCAGTCTTCTTTCATATTTATCCTAAAAATAGTTGTTAAATTCTTTGTTTACAGTTCCCAGCCGTTAATTTTTCCTGGAAATTAGGAATTCGCTCTTGGCAATTTTATTACAATAACACCAACAGAAAGCCCGCCAGTCCAATCGCGGTCGGCCATTTCCAGAAAAAAGTCATAGCCTGTTCGGTACGAAAACGCGGATTTACAATCCCCACAAAAAGCGGGATCAGATAAAAGGCAAATGTTTTAACCAGCAGAATGGCAAAATTGGTTGCGCCACCGAGAAACAGATCCACATAAAGCACCAGCTTCACAAAAGCAAACATACCGCGATTTGTCTGCATCAGGGCCAGATATTTCCCGCCAAATTCCGAAGGCGGACCGGAGGCGATTTCTGCTGGGGCAAACGGCACGTCAAAGGGTTTATTGCCCATCATTCCCAGAAAGGCGAACATAGCCGCAACAAAAGCAAACGGCGACTGGAAGATATTCCAGTGCATAAAACTGTCCTGCGCCGCGATAATGTTCTGGACGGAGGTGGTTTCGTTTTGCACCATTAAGGTAACCAGCGCGATAACAAATGGAATCTCATAACCGAACATTTGTGTTAAACCACGGCTGACACCGATAGCGGAGTTTGGATTCCCAGATTGTCCGGCGCCCAGCGCCATGGCGAGACAGCCAAACACCATAATGTATAAAATGAGAATTAGATCGCCCTGAAAGCTGAATAATGAAATGGCGTTCTCTCCCACCAGGACGGGAACAAACATCAGGGTCGAAATCGTTCCGGTAATGGCAATATTCGGCGCCAGATGAAACATAACGCCATGCGTAATAGCCGAACGTTTCGAATACAGTTTGATCACATCCACCACATTCTGAAAAATAGGCGGGCCATAACGGTGCTGTACCCGGGCAATTATTTTTCGTCCGATACCCATATAGGTAAGCCCAACTAACGACCCGATGAAGGGCATAACGATTATCCAGATGATGCTTAATATATCCATAAAAGATCCTATTTTCTGTTTCCCTTTTTCAAGAACCTATCGAAAAGTTCTGTTGACCTTGTTTAAATTATAACATCCGTTAATTTAACCACTTTTTTTAGCCCTTTGTTTATCAACGCCCGTTAAAAATTTCCTTCGGAACGACCTCCCGTATACAACTTCTGCCTCAGCAGCGGGGCGCCTTTTTTCGAAAAGGGATTCCTTATACCAGAAAATCCTTCACTAAAAATAAAAAGGCCAATGCAATTACCACAAACAGCGCATAGGTTTGTCCGTTTCCGGTGTACACATAGCGCATCACATCGAAAAGGCCTTCCAGATTATCGGCCAGGCTTGCGTATATTTTACTGACGCTGCGTTTCAAGAAGATACTAACGCCGCGGGCAAAAGGCTGGTAAAAATCAACCGCATAGTGCAAATTAATTTCTTCTCCGGGAACCTCACCGCTGGTATGAATATCTTTTAAACCGACTTTACGCGAACGTTTATACAGGGTATTAAACAGGATAAACACAATAAAAAATACTACGGCTACGATATTCATAACCGTTATTGTGCTTACATTTCCGTAACTGTTAAACAACATGGAATGGCTTAAATCAAAAGGCGCTATCCCCATATACACCTGAGCCTGGTTAATTAAATCCAATAATTGATAGGGATAAAAACCAAGATAAACCGTTAACAACGCTAAAATTAGCATGGGGGCGCGCATCATCCAGGGCACTTCTTTAACCTCGTCAAACCGTTTGGGACGTTGCCCCAGAAAGATGGTAAAAATAATCCGGTACAAGTACAGGAAGGCAGCAGTGCTGGCCCCAAAAGCGACCACGGCAAGAAAAATCAGGTGTTTTTCAATCAGAGCTTCGTATATCAGCCATTTACCGGTAAATCCTGATAAAGGCGGCATACCGGCAACGGTGATAATACCAAGCAGCACTACGAAAAACGTATAGGGCATCCGTGTAATCAGGCCGCCCATTTCGCTCAGCTTCCGCGTACCGGTTCTGTAAAAAACGGCGCCAACGGCTAAAAAGAGCATGCCCTTAAAAATAGAATGGTTTACGGCCTGATAGAGTCCGGCGGTTACGCCCATGGACGACGAAAGAGAGAAACCTAAGATAATATACCCCAACTGCCCGATAGAGGAATAGGCCAGCAATTTTTTCGCATCATCCTGCACAATGGCTTTAAACGTGGCAAGTAATGCGGTAATAGCGCCAAACCAGGCTAAAATATATCCCGGCAGAGAAACCCCCTGGATAGTTATTACACTGGAGGCTAATTTACCTGCGCCAAAGACGAAGAAGAGCAAAGCTAAACCATAAATACCCATTTTGGATAAGGCGCCGGAAAACAACGCCGTAAACGGAGCCGGCGAAATTGTATAGGCGTCGGGCGCCCAGGTATGTAAGGGCATCATGGCCGCTTTAACGGCAAAACCAATCACAAACAACACAAACAACCAAATCTGTAAAGTAAGGCTGAAGCCACTCCAACCCGCAGAAAGGACATCAAACAAAAAGCTTCCCAATTGTGCATAGACGATTAAAAGCGCCGTTAACATAGCATAGGCGCCAATCATACTCATCACAAAATACCGGAGTCCGGCCGCCTGCGCTTCATAACGGTAATAAATAACCATTAAAAAAGAAGACCAGGTCATTATTTCCCAAAAGAAAAAGAAGGAGAGCAAATCGCCGCTAACCACGATTCCGAACATACTGGCTACCGTTATACACATAGCAAAGCAGTAAAAATCAACCCGTTCTTTACCTTTCATATAAGAGCCGGAAAAGATGGCTGTTAAAATCGCCAAACCAAAGATAATCATTCCAAATAGCCAGGACAGGGGATTGATACGCCAAATAATATCAAACCCAAGCATTTTAAATGTAAAACTGCTCAGCGTGCCCTGCAATCCGAGAAACAGCCAGCCGGCCCAAATCAGGCCGACAATGGAGACGCCTACCTTAAGGATATAATTGAATTTTCCCACAAGGTATGCTAATACTGCGGCGCCAAATAAAATGCTTAAAATAAAAGGAATCGTTTCCATATTTTTCCTAATTCAATCTGTTAGATTTTGAATAAATCCTTTGCAAAACTAAAAACAAAGTACTTCTTTAAATCTCTGCGCTAACGTTTCACAAACTTAAAATTTCCTTTATAAACCAGCCGATAAAACTGCTTTTATATAAATTGATTTATCTATTAATTCCGCTGCCGCCGGTTTTAAATAGGTCATTACCAGGTCGGGATACAAACCGGTCACCAGGGTAATCAGCGCCAAAATAGACATAGCCACCAGCGCAGATTTAGGAACATATTGAACCTTTGCGCCATCGTGCGGGGCCTTAAAATAAAGCCTTCCGACCACACGCAAATAATACACTGCTTCGATGATACTGCCAAACAGAGCCAGGGTCGCAACAGCGATAAATCCATGGCTAATGGTTTCCGATAAAATAATAAACTTCGACCAGAACCCACTCAGAGGCGGCAAGCCCAAAATGGCAAACGCGCCAAAGGCAAAAAAGAAACTGAGCAGCGGTTTAACCCGGCCCATTCCGTCCATATCTTCTATGTTTTTACTACCGGAATAGAATACAAGATAACCGGCAGAAAGGAAAAGCAGGGGTTTAATCATGGCATGGTTAAACATCTGAAACAGGCCGCCTTCCACACCCCGAGTTGTCGCCAGCCCGAGCGCGATAAGCACCAATCCCATTTGCCCAATGGACGAAAAGGCCAGCATTCGTTTGAGCTGTTTTTGACGAATGGCCGACATTTCGGCTATTAATAGCGTTATGATTCCGGCAATGAGAATAAAATGGAAAATGCCCTGAAAACTAAAGATGGTATAAATTAAACGCGCTAAGGCATATACTCCGGCCTTGACCACGATACCGCCAAAGGCCGCGCCGATTGGTGTTGGCGCCTGCGAATATGCATCGGGCGCCCAGCCGTTTAGAGGGAACATTTCCGCTTCGATTCCAAATCCGGTTATTAAAAGGATTAAGGCCATAATCGCAATACGCGGATCTACATCTTTTAAACGAACGGCAATTTGCGCCATATTTAGCGTTCCGGTTGTGGCATAAATCAGGGCAATCCCCAAAAGAATAAATGTAGAGGCCATGCTTCCGATAAGCAGATATTTAAAGGCTGCTTCCGCACCGTCCCGGTCGCGCAGAAAGGCGGTTAAAGCATAGGATGAAATACTGGTAATTTCCAGAAAAACAAACAGATTAAAAATATCCCCGGTAAGTACCATTCCGGTGGCGCCTGCCGTAAGCAGTAAAAAGAGCATATGGTATTTTTCATTGGGCTCTTCTTCCACAAAACGGATATTGTAAACGGCAACCACAAAACCAACGAGAGAAATAATCAAAGCCAGTACATTTCCCAACGGGCCAATGGTCAAATTGATTCCCAGAGGCGGCGCCCAGGCGGCAATAATCACAATAACCGGTTTCACCATCGAATGCGGCAACAGCATAACCGTTTCGTACAAGTTAAAACCAATTATCAGAACTGGAACATATTTAACCAGGCCTTTGGAAATACGCGCCAGCGGTGGTATTAAAAAAGCCGCGAACAGGGGTAAGGCAATCATTAATACAGGGTCAAGATACATCTATTTTTCCTTTTATTTTCAGGCAGAGCGTTCAATTAAAATTCCATTTTTTCGATAACACAGTTTTTCATACAAGATACAAGTATGTATCGAAATACGGAGAAATGTTTAAACCGCTACCATTTTAATTCCCGGATTTTGTTGATGTTTAATGTTTTATGGTGGTCATAAATTCGAATTACAATGGATAGTGCCAAAGCCGTTACAGCCACACCAATTACAATAGCGGTAAGCACCAGAGCCTGTGGCACCGGATCCACCATATCGCCGGCAGTCAGGGTCGGATTAGAAAATATTGGCGCTGTCTTGTCCTTAACATAGCCCAGAGAAACGAGTAATATATTCACACCACTATCGATAAGCGTCAAACCTAAAACAATTTTAATCATATTCTTTTTTACCAGTACCGCGTAGATACCGATTAAAATCAAACTAATTGCCGCAACATAGTAAATCATTTTTTCCCTTTAAAATTTTTATTCCAACCTTCCTTTAAAAGGAGGGCAGTAGGTTGTGCCAAATCAAAAACACCCCCATAGTCCCCCTTTGATCAGGGGGAAACAATGTTATTTAACCGTCTGTAACATGGTATCCAGCAGGGCTGTAAGCTCGGCGCCTACCTTAAAACCCACGGCCACATAAATCAACGGAATCACGCCTGCGCTAAACAGTGTATTTGCCGTGCCGAGCGGTAAAATGTTGGCCAGAAAACTGGAACCGTATGCCAATCCGAGTAAACCGATAATTACAAACACCGAGCCTGCCGACGATTCTACTCTTGATAAGATAACATGGTTTACATGATAAGTTCGGTAAGACATAAACATCAGTAAAAAGCCGGATGCAATTATGGCGCCGCCCTGAAATCCGCCGCCGGGCGTCAGATGGCCGTGAATAAATACATAAGCGCCCAGAATAATAATAAGCGGAAAAAGAATCCGCGCTCCGGTTTTAACAATGACACTGGCATTCTGACGCGCCCGTTCGGTGGGCCGTTTACTATATAATAAGGCGCCCATTCCGGTAGCGGCCAAAAACAAAACAGTCACTTCGCCCAGGGTGTCAAATCCCCTGTAATTCACAACAATGGAGGTCACTAAATTCGCTGCCCCGGTTTGCTGCAATCCGTCCTGTAAGTATTTTAAACCGACCCCTTCCAACACTCTTACCACACCAAAGGGAACCAGTAAAAACGTGGAAAGCAGATAATATCCTATAAATCCTAAAAATAACACGGCTATTGCTTTTCTCATTCTTCCATTCTCCCGGTTCTGCGGATGGTAATCATAAAAATAATTGTAGAAAGACCGACGCCAATTGCGGCTTCGGTTAGGGCTACATCCGGCGCTTGCAATAAATAAAAATAAATGGACGCAATCAGACTGACAACCGAACCGGAAATCACCGCGGCAACCAAATCTTTACTGCGAACCGTATTAAGAGCGCCGGCAATTAAAATAACGGTTAATATGATAAGTAAAATATCCATCAGGCCGCCTCTTCTTTTTCTTCTGATTCCTGTACTGCTTTTTTATAGGCGTCGATATCCTTTTTCTGCCACATCTTAATGCCAATACGATAACTTCCCCGGGCCAAAGCATGCGAACTGATAGGATTGGAAAGTAAAATAAACAACGAAATAATCAGTGTTTTTAAAAACCATTCCGGATTTATCAGGCCAACTCCCATAATGGTGCCGACAGCACCAAGGGTGGTCGCCTTAGTACCGGCCTGCATCCGGTTATATACATCCGGCATACGTAAAATACCCAGAGCGCCTAACAAAAGAAACAGAACGCCAAAACTTGTTAACACATATCCCGTATAATGCAAAGCGTCCAGCATTAAAGCCCCCCTTCCAGATAACGGGCAATAGTCAGTACCCCGACAAACCCCAGCACACCGTAAATAAGGGCAACGTCAATATAGATATAACGATGAAAAAACAGACCGAGCAGTACCAGCAGCGCTGTAGAAATAGTAGTCAGCGTATCCAGCGCGACAACGCGATCAGAAGTGGTAGGCCCCAGAATAAAGCGCACGGCTGCTAAAACAAGAGCCAAACCGATAACGCCGAAAAATATATAAATCATTCAAAAATCTCCTTAATGTATTTTTCGAACACAGCAGAGATTTCCCCAAACGTTTCCTGGGGATTTGTTGTGGTAACATTTATCCAGTGAATGTAGAGTTTGTCTTCAATGACGTCTACCGTCAATGTGCCCGGCGTTAAGGTGATGGAATTGGCCAGCGCCAGTTTGGCAATATTGGATTTAAGCTTGGTGGGCACTTCTACAATACCCGGGTCAATAGGCATTTTCGGACTAAGTACGCGTTTTGCCACATCCATATTGGCCTTAATCATTTCCCAAACAAACACAAACAGATAGCGGACTGTAAATACAATTTTCCGAAAAGACAGATTACTTAAACCACCTTCTGAAAATTGTTTTCCGGTATAGAACGCCATAATAAATGCTACAACCGCACCGACTATCAACTCGTCGGTTTGCAGCGAGGTAGTAAAGGCTACCCAAAAAATAAAAAACACTAAAAAACTGTAAATATACCTGGACATCGTTTTTCCCGTTTCTTGTAATATCCTGCGCCATTTTGCAACAATTGTGCCGGACATTAAACACGATACAACTCCTTAATATTAAAGAAATTAGTACTTGCATATTTTTAAATTCTAAATTTTAGATTCTAAATTTGTGAATTGTATCTTATTGTTTTTCTTTAAAATGGGGTGTTTTTTATATTTAAGAAATATAAACAGAATTATCATCAATAGGCAGCAGATATAAGCATATTTAATGGATTTTTTAATTATTTTTATGAAAACGGCTAAATATTGATAGATATCCGAGGGCATGTCCTAAATATTTCATCTATAAACCGCAGAATAAATCCCATAAATTGCAATAAATCGCAAAACTATTTTCATTTTTAGTAATTGTATGAATTATTCAGCAGAGAAGAAAACGAATAGAATAATAAAACACCTTTATAAAACGAAATTCGAACCGTTTGGATAAGCAAGATAAAATACAAAATAATTTGCAGGCCATGTTCATTAAAAAACGCTTCCATCGCCTAAACAAAAAAACAGGTTCAACCTAATCAAAAATAATCGATTAAACGATGGAAGCGGCCCTTCTTCCTTTTAATCACCTTATCCCAAATCCTGCCAGTTCATCTGCACCAGCGACCGGATGATTTTTTCTCCGCGGTGTCCGTAAATGGGATTATCCTGCAAAGACAGTTCATCGGCCAGACGCACGGCCACATCAACGGGAGATTGATTGTTTTGCTGTGCGTCATTTAAAACTTTCAGCGTCGTGCGAAAAATCGAATGTTCCCATTCGCGATCCAGGTGACGGGTAAAAAAGGGATCGTTGTCGATATAACCGGATTGTTCGTCGGCGCAATTGACAATGCCCATGCGGTTAGTAAGGAAATCCGGTACAAAAGTTACGCCCGTTTCCATAAGCGCTTTGCCATCCCGCTGCGCGTTTTCCAACTGGTTGTTGGCCGCACCACAGATAATTTTAGCTTTAATATTTGGTATGGTCTGGGGATTCAATACAGCTCCGGTCGCGCAGGGCGCCACAATATCGCACGCTTCAAACAGAATGGAAGCATCGTCGGTGTTCACCGTCCGCGCTTCGAGGTTACGGTCAGCAAATTTGTTTTTCACCTGCTCTACCAATCTGGCGTCGATATCCGCTGCAATAATTTTCTTTACATTTTTTTCAAACAAAAAACCAATTAACGGTTCGGCCACGTGTCCCATTCCCTGCACGGCTACGATCTTCCCTTTTAGCGTTCCCATTTTCAGGAAATTCAGAGCCGCTTCCATTCCGGAAACAACGCCTAACGCGGTGGGCGCCGAGGGGTTTCCGCTGCCACCCAATTGTTCCGGAATGCAGGTGGTAAAACGGGTTTGCGAAAAAATATGGGCCATATCTTCCACACTGGTGCCCACATCTTCGGCCGTTACATAACAGCCACGGATGGAAGTCATTAATTTACCAAAATCCGTATACACGGTTTCCCGCAATTGGGGATCCATTTTGTCATATTTAGGATTATGGGCCATCACCGCTTTACCGCCGCCCCACCACAATCCTGCCAACGCATTTTTACGAGTCATTCCTTTGGCCAAACGCAGGCCGTCCCGAAGATAATCTTCCATAGAATCATATTGCCAAAAACGCACCCCGCCGGCCGCCTGTCCGCGATTGGTACGGTGGACAAATGCCCCCTGCAAAACATCATACGCGCTGCTGATTTGGAAAAAAGCGCCCTCGTGTTCCATAAAATCACGTTTGTCATTTTGTATAAAATCGGCCAGCTCCTGCAAAGCGGGATGCGAAGGTTTTACGGTTTTTGTTTCTTTTTCATATACAAAATAGAAACGGTTAATTTTTTCATTTTTTAAAAACTGTAGAAATTCCTGCGGATTCATTTTGAGTAACATAACTCTTCCTTTTTCTGCTTAATACGTTTAAAAATAAAAAATAACAAAAATCAAAATACAAATCCCAAATAAATCACAAATTACTGACAAGTTCCAAATTGAACGATTAAATTATCACCATTTGAGTAAATAGAGTCCGTTTATAAAGTCAGAAAATGGTCTATGAGGCTCTCAGGATTCTAATCTCCCTTTTCCCGATTCCCGGGACTTTTCCCTCCCTGAAATCAGGGAGGGTGTCCCGAGTTTTGGGACGGGTGGGTTAGGATGATAATGTTTACAAATTTTGCTGTATTTTTATTTTAAAGCAATACGGCACACTTTATGGACAGGCACTAAATAGGCATTTAAAATTTATGTTCTTGTTTCATTGTGATTTAATTGTTTATTAATATTTGTATTTTGGAATTTTATATCATTAGTGTCCTGTTAAATTTGAAAAATTTGTTCCGTTAATGAGCCCCCCCCTCCCTTGAAGCGTCAAGGGAGGAGAAACAGGGGTGGGTTTTGAACCAATAGAAAATAACAAAAATCAAAATACAAATCCCAAATAAATCACAAATTACAGACAAGTTCCAAATTGAACGATTAAATTATCACCATTTGAGTAAAAAGGCATTTAAAATTCAAACTCTAACATTCAACATTTATAATTAAAAGCCTTATTTCTCTCGGTGTTCTCCGTGGCAAAAGATATCACCATTTATCAAAATGCACGCGCGCTTCTTTATATCGGTTGACCGGAATGGTTTTTACCGCCGGATGGCCGAGCAGTACCAGAGAAACCGGAACAATCGTTTCCGGCAGTTCGAATAACTCCTTCATTGCCTGCTTGCGCTCTTCCCGCGGATGAATACCAACCCACACGGCGCCCAGTCCGATTTCGTGCGCGGCCAGTAAAATGTTCTGTGTAGCCGCAGCGCAATTCAACGCATTGTACTCGACCGACGGTTCTATTTGCAGATCGCCGCAAACCAAAACACCGGCCTGCGCCTGCCGGGCCATTTCCGCATAGGGATGCACCTGCGGAATTTTATCCAGGATTCCCCGTTTGGAAATGACTACAAAATGCCAAGATTGAAAATTCCTGGCCGAAGGCGCCTGCATGGCCGCTTTTAGCAAAGCCTGTAAATCGTTTCCGGACACTGTCTTTTCCGTAAAAGAACGCACGCTGCGCCGGGTAAAAATAGCTTTTAGCGTTTCCAGAATAGTTCCTTTCATAAAAATAAAACACAAAGATAAGAGTTTTTAGATTTAAAAAAAACCGGGGAATAAAAAAACAGCAAACACACATCCATCCTAAATAAATCTTAAAAATCCTGTGCATACGATTATAGCACATTCTCCCTGGCACAGGGTATTGCAGCTTCTAACGAAAACGAAAATTTCGCTAACCTTAGCCAGGGAAATCTAAAAACAAGGCTCTATTTTGTGATCCTTTCTTTGGACATTGCGTTCAAAGCGTTTAGTTCTTTATTCCGCAACAGCCATTTTTATTCACACCGCGAGGCGGATTTGCCTGCCGCGAAGGAGGAAAACAACTTACAACCAGATGTTATTTTACAAGTAAATAAATATTTTGCTTATTTAAAATCGGCCTTACAAATAAGAATCATACGGCCGAATAAAATTAGATAATCCTGTCCCCCCAAAAAATAACAACCTTTATCCTGAATTTTCGTATTTTTTCGGGTATTCATTTTAAATGGCGGAAGAAATGGCGCAAAAACAAAAAATGGGCAAGACCCTGCGCGATGATCTTAGACAGGGCGGATTCTTTAAAAATCTTAAAAAAGAATTTAAGGAACTGGAGTCTTTTTATTTGGATGATGAGCGGCGAGCCCTATTGAAACATATGGGCTGGTTCCGGCGCACGTTTAAATCGATGATTTGGCTTTTTAAAAGCCTCTTCTTTCATTTAACAACCGTACGCCGCATTCTGCTGATGGTCGCCGTTATTTTATTTTTCGGTATCAGCGCCCGGATTAGCGGCGCTGACGTCCAGCTCCAGCGCAACGGTTCCATCGTCAGCCTGTTTATCTTCCTCTTTATCCTGATGCTGGAATTAAAAGATAAACTGCTGGCAAAAAACGAGCTTCGCGCCGGTCGCGCCGTGCAGGAGGCCCTGATGCCCGAAGAGCAACCCCTGTTTTCCGGCTGGCAGCTTTTTTTGTTCAGCCGGCCGGCCAACGATGTGGGCGGTGATTTGGTTGATTTTTTTACCGTCGATGAAAACCAGACCGATATTACCCTTTGTGACGTAGCCGGAAAGGGATTGCCCGCGGCGCTCTTTGCGGCTAAAATGCAGTCCTCCCTGCGGGCCATTGCCGCCGATTATTCTTCCATTACAAAGCTTTCCGCTAAAATAAACGAAATCTTTTGCAGAGACGGCATTTCCAGCCGTTTTGCATCCCTGCTGTACTTACGGCTGCAAAGAAATTCCGGGACGGTACGCCTGATGAATGCCGGCCACTTGCCTCCGTTGCTCGTGGGGTCCGCGCACATCAAAGAATTGCCGAAAGGCGATCCGGCTATCGGACTAAAGAAGGGAATCCGTTATAAAGAGCAGTCCGTTTCACTGAATCCGGGCGAATTTCTGCTGCTTTATTCCGACGGACTGACCGAAGCCCGCGATGAGAATGGAACCTTTTACGGAGACGAACGACTCACCGCTCTGCTCAAACGGAATCACGGTAATTCCGCTCGGCAAATAGCGCGCGAAATTTTACATTCGGTAAAACTGTTTACGGGCGATGCGCCTAAAACCGACGATCTCTCCTTTGTAATTTTAAAACGCATACTGGAATAATACTTGCATTAAAGCTGCTTTAAATTAGATTAAGCGGAAACTAAAAATACTTTTACAGCGTTGTTTAATCCGTTATTTTCAATGCATTGTGTCATCAATTTTATGAGGAATAAAATGAAAAAATTAAGCCTTTTTTTCATCAGCGTCTTATTTTTAATCCGTTGCGCGGCCTATAAAGAACTAAAACCAGAACCGGAGCTTACTCCTTTAACCAAGGATTTTATTGAACTTAAGAACGATAAAAAACAGTTTGAACTGGACAAGGATAAAAAATATTTTATTACCTTTCCCGCTGCGCCGGCTGAAAATTACTACCTCGCGCTGACCATTAGCGATATGAAAAAACTGCACACCTACTTCACCGATACTTTCGACGACGGTAAAGGACGCACCATCGAAATCCCAAACGAGAGTTCCGCTCCACAGCGGCAAAGCGTTTATGCCGTGGATAATAGTGTGCAAAAATTTTACTGGGTGGTCGATCTGGTGAAAGAAGACCTTGTTTTGAAAATGCAGTACCGCTACGTGGAACAGTGGCGTTTTAAATTTGAAAACAGATATGAATCGTTTATGCAAACTTTCGAAGACAATAAAATAGACAGCAGCGGCTACCTTGCTCTCGGCAGTCATTTTGATTTGCAGCAGTACGATTTTAATTCCAAAATCACGCGCCTCAAATCAAGCGCCGCCGCCCTGGAAGGGATGAAAAATGAGCTTAAAAAAATCGAAGCGATTTTTCCGGTTTCCATTAAAAATACAACCGATAAAGCCTATCAGGATTATCTAACCCTAAAAAAACTACTCCTTAATGAAATTGGATTTCAAAAAGATTTCACTTTTGTTTTGCAGCTGTTCAGCAACCTACAGCAATCCGCGCCGGCCTTTGTTATAAACGCGGACCAGTATCAGACCTTTTTCGAAAACCAGTCCGACTATCCGCAGGAGATTGGCGCCCGCTTAACGGAAGAAGTGGCCGATATGTTGCCGAGAACCGCTTCGTATTACAACACAGGGTTAAAAACGAAAAAAGATTACAAGCAAATTGATATTCCGGTAAATGCACTAAAAACGCTGGTCAAAACGGCGCGGATTATTCCTGCGCAGTCGTTTAACACCTTTGCCGACTTTGTCCTGGCCTTTAACATGAAAACCGCAGACCTGAACAAGGCCGAACAAAAATACAACGACATTAAGAAAAGCGTGGACAGTAGTACAAAAATGCCTTCTAATCTTTATTTCAGCACGATTATTAGCAAACTGTCCAAGTTGCAGTACCGCCTGCCTGCCACCGGCAGCAAAGCCTACCAGTCTTATGCTGGTTACGCCTGCATCGCGGTACAGAACAGGGCTATTAAACGGCTACGCCGCAATGTAAAATCACTTCTGGAAAAATACCGCTACGCCGATACGCTCATCCCCAAGATTAACGCTTACAAAGCGCAAAAGAACTACGGCGCGATGCTTGGCCTGATCAAAAAAAACAGCGGCCTGTCCTTTTTAAAAGGATTGTACAAAGACCTGGATTGGCTTACCCTAAATGCCCATAAAAAGAACCTGCAACAGGCCTTAAAGATGCAAAACTGGGCCAAAGCCGAACAGACGCTGCGCAGTTTATACGGCGAAAAGAATTTTCTGAATCCGAAAAGCAGCGCCGCTAAAAAGAATAAAATCGCCGCCGCATTTGATGATTCCCTTTACAATAAGATTGCGCGTATCTCCCTGGCTAAAGCCACGACTACAATGAACGAAAATACCGGCACGCTAAACGGAGTGGAAGAGATTTATCAGAGCGCCGCTTTTCTGCCCGTTTATGAACCGAAGTTTTCGGTAAAAGGAGATGCAGTGGCAGAAAACCGTATGCAAAAATTGTACGCCAAATTAAACCATATTAAGGAAATTGAATTCCCGCAAATGGCCATCAGTCGCTTGTATAAAGAATTTACGATGAATCCTGATGATAACGGCGTTTTAAAGGCGCGGGCTGTTGTAACCCACGGCAGCCATTACAAAGGCAATGATAAAAAAATAAAAATGCGGGTTGGGGAATGCGACCCCTGGGCTTCCAAATGGATCACTAAAGCCAAAACCTATCGTAAAGTTTTTGCCCTGCCTGTTACGACAAAACCGAGTGGCAGCAATGAATATGTGTTCCGGATGAATATTCGCATTCCTACAAAGGCTAAATTTCCGGTATACGATTTAAACATCAAACTGCCCAAAACCGTTGCCCGCAATGCAGCGGACGCACGCTGGTACGACAAAATTCTACTGAACAAAAAACCGGTGAAAAACGAAGGCCGCTATACGATAACGGCGCCGACAGCCGCTAATAATTATGAATTTCAGATCACGCCCATCCGCATGTCCAGTCAGGGGGATAATGTTCTGGAAGTCCATTTTACACATAAATCGTTTAAGGCGTTACAGATAAGTGTGATGGCACAAAAGCCGATTATTAAAAAACATTAGATACGGAAAGTATCAAGTATCGAGTATTAAGTATCAAGTAGCAAGACTGATTTGAGTGCCTGCTTGTCATTCTGGAAGAAAACTGTCCCTGAAGACGAAATACAATTAATAATTAGTAATTATCTCTGTGCTCTCTGTGGCCATTGAAATGAAAAAATGGGAAATATATGTTTTATAAAAGTATAACAAAAAAAATGACGAAAGGATTTTCGTTTAAAGGAATTCCTTCCCTTTTATAAGGGAAGGTGGTCCCGGTAAATCGGGACCGGATGGGGTATTAAAGGTATTGTTATTACCCATCCCCTAACCCCTTCTCTGATATAACAAGGAAGGGGAATCAAATTTTTGCCATTAGGGATAGAAATAAATGCTTGGTAATTTATTGTAAACACAACAGTTAAAAGAAAAAGACACCAAATTTTTAACACTACCATCTTATTTATCAGGAGTAAAAATGAAAAAGTATTTTATAATTGGCGGATTTATAGCAGTGGTTGCAGCCGCGGCCGTCTATTTCCTGTTCTTCTATGAAAACCTGGATCAGCAGATTGTCCTTCCCTATATCAGCCACCAGAACCCGCGCGTCGATCCGCACGTGCCCAGCTCGGTGCCCGTTGCCGATAAACTGGACGAAGTGCTTTTTGACGGTTTATTTAATGTTTCCGCCAATCCCAGCGGATTGACCTATGAAGACGGACTGGGCGAATTAATCGGAATCGATGCGGCCAACGTAGTTACTATCCGACTGAAAACAAAGAAAAAATGGCACTCTTCCTATACTATTAAACGGGAAAAAGATGAAATTCAGATTCAAAAAGCGCAGGATAATTATTTTAAAGCCGGGGATTTACGCTTTACGATGCAGCGCATTCAGCGTCTCGGCAGCCTGTCACCGGATTACATTTTGATTTCGCAGGCCATCGAAGGTTTTCGTTTTGACGGCCCGGATAATGAGAATATTATTAAATTCAACTTCCGTGACGACCGTATCTGGACGGATTCGGATATCAAAGAGGTGCTCTCTTTTAAAATCTTACCGGCCGGGTCAGATATGAATCAGCCTCAATACCGCAACGGTACCGGTCCGTATCTTGCCGCCGGAAAAGAAGAAGATGTGGATTATTTTTACCGCAGCCCTTCCTATCCCGATGAAATTGCGCATCTGAATCTGACGCCGTTTATCGACAACAGCACCTACACAACCGAACTGAAGAGCGGCCGCATCAACTGTTTGCTTAGCACGCCGTTCGGCAGCCTTTCACCTATTTTAAGCGATACCGGCGCCTATTTTTATAAATCCAATATCAGCACGGTCGCCTTTGCCCTGTTTTTTAATACCGAACGTCTGAACAATGCGCAGCGTAAAGCCGTACGCGCTTTAATCGATAATAAAAAAGTGCTGCAACGCTTTTTTAAAACCGGTACGCCGCAGCAGCGTCATATTGCCGATTACAAAGGAAATAAAGACAATTATTCCGATTACCTGAACTACAGCATATTCCCTTCCAGCAGCTACTACGTGGACGAAAAGGTTGTGCTTCCCCTTAAAGAATACGGGTCACCCGACCTTACGCTTCTGCCCGATACCATACGCATCCAGACCTGCCTGAACTTCGGTTTTCGTGAAGAACTTTCGGAGCTGGCCGATATTATGAATGATCCGGCGTTGTTCCGCGGGAAACTAAAAGTCACTGCCGTGCAGAATGATGAAATAAAGAAAGGCAATTACGACGCTGTACTGGTTCCTGTGACCGGCTACCGCAGTAACTTTCTGTTTGATCTGTACGATATCTTTTTACGGGAACCGGATTTTGCGGCCCATAAAATCAACCTGATCACCGATTCCGACGGCCGGGGAAATCGTATGATTAATTTCCGCTCGTTTCAGGCGGATAAAAATTTCTTCCGTATCGATTTGGGAAAGGCCTCGGAAGAGCGAGCTACATTTATTAAACTGCTGGATTACATTTACGGTTTTATGGCCACCGACGAGGTGGGAGACAAACAGGCTTATGCGCAGTTTATCGATGAACTGGATCAGGAAGCGGCCTTGGGGAAATGGCTCTTTTCATTGCCTTCCACCGCCTATTTCAGCACTCAGTTTGATGACAAGAGCATTGAATTATACGGAACCGCATCGCAGCTTTCCACCATCGAGAAGTGGCGGGAGAATGAAGAATAATTAGTAACTGAGTTTATTTTAGATTTTAAATTTTGGATTATAAATGGAAATTAGAAAACAGACGGCAGAAGGTTGAAGTACAAAGTTAGTTGCGTTTGAGGAAAAAACAAATCCGTTCCCCCTTAAAAAAGAAGACGGTTTCTCGTGTACATAAAAAATCTTTCCGGGAAATGGGGGAATGGGACTTGTAATTCGATGCTAAGGAATATGAGTTATTAAGTTATTTGGTTTCTTCGTGTCGTTTCGTGACTCCCGTGAAAAAAAGTTAGATAATTGGAAGAAATATCTCATTAATATGCGCTATTTTAGTATCATTCTCTTTTCTCTCTCCGCCTCGGTATTTGCCACGGAGAAGGCCGATTATATTTTGCTTTCCAACCCGGCTTCCGTGCTTATTTTGGATAAATACGAACAGAAAACGAATGTTTCGTTTCTGCCCGGCACACCATTCCGGATAGAGGAGCAAAACCACCTGCTCAGTGACGGCATCACCCTCGCTTACAAATGTTCGTTCGATAAGAAAAACTGGTTTCTGCTTCCGACGTCAACGCCCCTTTCGGTTATCAAAAATTGTACGGTTTTAAACGACAGTGTCCGATTGATTCGCTCCGGGGCAGAGATACGCACATTAGGCGGACGAATAAAACCCATTGCAAACGGTTCGCTTCTTATCCGCCTGTTTTCCAAAGCCACAAAAGTATATGTTTTATCCGACGAATTCGGCTGGGTCAAATTACAAAAAGGAAGCTGGGAAAATATAAAAAAAGCGCCTGCCCCCGTAGCGGCCTTCCCTATTCGGTTACGCCAGCGCATTCTAAACCGTATGGAAACCGTTAACCGTACCTATCGTACGTTTTTCACCTTCTTTAATCAAAAATATCATAAAAATTTTCAAATTCCGCAATGGCAATTCGAACAAAAGGAAAAGACGCTGCGTCTCTATTTGAATACCGAAGAGATAGCCGAATCGTTGAAGGAGAGTTTTGAATCCATTGAAAACGATCTGCAAAGAATCGTTATTGGGAGCGCTTATCAAAGCACCCGCAAAAATAACCGGTTTTTAATAACGGTACGCTCCGAATGAGGACCGATTTTATTAAAGAAATACGCGGACACCTGTTAAGCTTAATTCTAGTGAGCATCCTGATGATTACGGCGGCCCTGGCCATTAACCCGCAAGAGCAGACCATTCAGCCGCCGGAGTTGTATTCCGAACTAACCTTTGTGGACTTTAATAATTCCTTTCAGCGCACTCTGCTCCTCGATCTGCTGCGTTTGTACCGGCCGGCCGCAAACAATGACACGCTTTACGAGGCGCTTTTACGCTACAGTAAAATGGAAGCGCAGATGTTTAGCTCGGTAAACAGGAACAGAACGCAATTTACGAGCATAAAACTGACGCGCATTTTTATGATGTATTTAAATTTTATCATCATCTATTTTCTGGTTTTGCTACTTACCTATTACGGTGTGCAAACCCTGGCCCTTGTTATGTTCATCCGTAAACAGCAGCGCCGCCCTCCATTTCTGAAACGTCTTTTCAATCAAATGCAGAATCTTACCCGCAGCTCCGGTGCGGAAAACAGGGTACGGGCTTTTATTCCTCTTGCAAAAACACTGGCCAAGGGAATTGTTATGAGCGTTTTATACACCGCCTTGTTTAGTCCGGCCTATGTGACGGCTTATACAATAAAAAGCGATTTCAACACGAATTCTGAAGTGTTTTTAATTCTTTTGGCGGTGGTCTCCAACGGTTTGTTGATTACGTACGCCAATAAATTTTTTACCCTGCTCATTGCCGAAAGCCGTAAAGGCTATGTGCTCACTGCCCGCGTAAAAAATTTGAAGGACGGCTGGCTGCCTAATGAAGCGGACGGCATCTCTTATAAATCCGTATTTGCCCTGAGGAAAAATTTTGACGGGCACATCCTACAACATATTTTCATTAACGCCCGTTTGCAATATTTTGAAACCATAAAGGAGCAAGCATCGTTTCTGATAAGCGGGTTGGTGATTATTGAAATGGCACTTAATATTCACGGTCATTTTACCTATGAACTGATGCAGCAGGTTCTGTATAAAAATTACCATTACGCGCTCTTAATGAGCCTGGGAATTTATATTTTAGTCAAAGCGACCGATATTTTTGCGGAATTACTTAAACAGAAAGGTTAGACTATTATAAATGTTAGATTTTAAATTTTAAATAAAATGGGAATCAGAATTCAGGAGTCAGGAGATTGCAATTAGTAAGTTTTTTTTGATCTTCGTGTCGCTTCGTGAAAACTTCGTGGTTTTCGTGTAATGGCAGGCATTGATTAACGAGTGAAGAAGTGTTGAAGGTTAAAAACAAAAGTCATTCCCACGAAGGTGGGAATCCAGTGGTTTTACAAGATAGATTCCCGATAAAAAATTTCGGGAATGACG